>JAUXUF010000052.1 GCA_030684645.1 Bacteroidota bacterium
CGGCCAAAACGGAAGAAGCCGTTTTCAAACTGAACTGGATCTCTGCAACAGGAACCGGCATTTTGGTCTCAGCCCTTATTGCAGGCTTTGCAATCGGGTATTCCATTAAGGAAATGTTTAAAGTGTATCTTCAGACTTTATGGAGGGTCAGGTTCTCCTTAATTACCATTGCAGCGATGCTGGCGCTGGGGTATGTTACAAAGTACTCGGGGGCTGATGCCACACTCGGACTTGCCCTGGCCAAAACCGGGGTACTTTACCCCTTCTTTGGAACAATGCTTGGCTGGCTGGGTGTTGCCTTAACCGGTTCAGATACCGCTTCCAATGTGTTATTCGGAAGCCTTCAGACCATAACAGCAAAACAAACAAGTATAAGCCCTATTCTGATGGCTGCAGCTAACAGTTCAGGAGGTGTAATGGGTAAAATGATCGATGCACAAAGTATTGTGGTTGCCAGTACAGCTACCAACTGGTACGGTCATGAAGGTCAGATATTAAGATATGTATTCTTTCACAGTATTGCACTCGCGGCTTTAGTTGGACTTTTAGTATTCCTCCAGGCCTATGTAATTCCATTCTCTAATTTGGTCGTAAAATAAAAAAACGCTGACAGGGTTAACAACGCTGTCAGCGTTTAAATCCGTAAGATTATCTTACCTTAGACAATTCCTCCTTAATACGTGTGGCTACAATTTTTTCTTCTCCAGGTACCATAATAAAAGTAACCAGCTTAATATTATTCTTACCTGCATTCAATTCAATGCCTGGCTCTCCGTCACGAAGTTTTTCCATAACCTGCTGGCCTGTCAGGGGGAGAATTGCAGGATCCCATGATATCTCCAAATCATTGAATTTCCAAAAGTTTTCAATTGGAGGCACATCAGCTGCAATATCAATCAAAGTAGGAATATTATGTTTTTTTGCAACCTCGAGCCATTCTTTGTGTTTAATTTGTCCCGAATTAGTATTGCAGTTCATAATCTTATTTATCGTTTTTAAATTTATATGGATAATATCTTAGCCTTTAAACATCCTGAAAATTCAATCATGGTACTTATTGTTTATGTAACTTTATCCGGGCTTTAATTTAAATATAAATTTTGTCTGTAAATATTTTTT
>JAUXUF010000053.1 GCA_030684645.1 Bacteroidota bacterium
CAGCATTGATTGTTGAAATCGAAGACAATGGAGTGGGAATAAAACCGGAGTATTTTCAGAAAGTTTTCGAGCCTTTCGGCATTTCTTCCGTCATGCGGAAAGAAAGTTTTCCGGGATACCGTTCCACCGGATTGGGTCTTGCTGTTACCAGAGGTCTTGTAGAACTGTTGTTAGGAACCATTAATTTTGAAAGCAGTCTTGGCCAAGGGACTAAATTTACCTGCGTTTTCCCCGACGTTCATCAGTTGAGTCTGGCTGAACTGTTGAATGAACCTGCCGAGGATTTCAATGAAATCAGTTTCATCAATGAATCGATGCTTGACAAACCGACCGGAAACAAGGAATTATTAGCCGGGAAACCGCTGATTCTGCTGGTTGACGATGATCCTGAAATCCTGGTTTTATTAAGAGACTTTCTTCAGGCTGATTATAATATCCTATTTGCAGAAAACGGATTGGAAGCATACAACAAAGTTTTATCTGATAAACCCGATCTGATTGTTTCGGATGTGATGATGCCGGTGATGGATGGAATTGAACTCTGCGCCAGGTTGCGCGAGAACTTTGACATGAGCCATTTGCCATTGATCCTTTTAACAGCAAAAGCTGAAATTGAAGACCGGATAGCCGGGTTAAAAGCCGGTGCTGATTCCTACATTCCAAAACCCTTTCACCCCGAGCACCTGAAGGTTCGCATCGAAAAACTCCTTCAATTCAGACAAAGCATCAGGAGTCTTTTTGGTAATCAGGAAAGTAACTCCGCGCTGGTTAAGGAGATTCCTGATCCGTTTTTTCAGAAAATGCTCAACTACATTGATGAGAACATCGATGATGAGACACTTTCGTCAGAGATACTTTGTGACAAATTGGCCATCAGCAAATCGTCCCTGTACAATAAAACCAAATCGGTGCTTGGAATAACTCCACACAGCCTGATCAACCAGCGCCGTTTAAGCAAAGCGGCAACGCTTCTTAAATCAACCGCCATGACGGTGAGCGAAATTATTGACCAAACCGGCTTCACCAGCAGGACCCATTTCTATGATTTGTTTAATAAAGCATACGGTTGTTCGCCATCAGACTTCCGGAACAAAAAGATAACCACATAGGCACATTGAACACATAGGTTTTATATTCTTTCTCTATGTGACCTATGTGCCTATGTGGTGAATAATTGATCGAATAATCTGGATTTCATTCCTTTTACACTCCGCCGGACAAGATCGGGAACAGGGCGGACACCGTTTCTTGTATTCAGCCGTAGCTTTGATGCACTCTAACAAAACTACCAATGGATATTGCAAACCGATTCCCGCAAAACCCGTTACTTCGCCCGGCCGATCTGAAACCAGGCATTGAAGGAATGGAAATTCTTTGCCTTCTAAACCCCGGAGTTTTTCAATTCGAAGGGAAAATCTGGCTCCTTCTAAGGGTGGCCGAACGGCCCAAACAAATCGAAGGTAAAATCAGTTTCCCTGTATATAATAGGATAGGCAATGTCGAAATTCTGAGTTTCGATAAAAATGATCCCGATCTGGATGCTTCTGATCCGCGGGTAATCAATTATAAAAAGAAGGATTATTTAACCACGCTTTCCTACCTGCGATTGGTTTGCAGCGACGACGGAATTCATTTTTCTGAACCCGCTGGTTATCCGCCCATTTTCGGCAAAGGCGAACTCGAAACTTTTGGCATCGAAGACTGCCGCATAGCCACCATGGCCGATGGATTCAGCCTTTCGTTTACCGAAGTCTCTGAATTTGGCGTCGGTGTAGGATTGATCCGGACCAAAGACTGGAAGAACTTCGACCGTAAAGGCATGATTTTCCCCCCACACAATAAGGATTGCGCTCTTTTCGAAGAAAAAATAAACGGCAAATATTACGCGTTGCACCGTCCAAGCAGTCCTGAACTGGGCGGAAATTACATCTGGCTCGCCGAGTCGCCCGACTTGATTCACTGGGGACAACACAAGTGCATTGCCACCGTTAGACCTGATAGTTGGGATTCGAAGCGTGTCGGAGCAGGCGGAGCGCCCATCCGGACTGAAAAAGGATGGCTCGAAATTTATCACGGCGCCAACAGCGACCATCGCTATTGCCTGGGAGCCTTGCTTCTCGACATCAACGATCCGTCCAAAGTACTTGCCCGAAGCATCGACCCCATCATGGAGCCCATTGAAACCTACGAACAAACCGGATTTTTCGGAAATGTGGTCTTTACCAATGGCCATTATGTGAAAGGCGACGACATCTACATGTATTACGGGGCAAGCGACGAGGTGATATGCGGCGCCAAACTTTCCATATCTAAAATACTCTCAACATTAATCTAACAGATATTATTCCTGATGATAGCAAAATTGACTGCCGAGTTTAGATTTTTCCTTTCAATGCCTCACAACATGCGGGTGTTGCTGATTACCAACATGCTTTATGCGTTGGTATTGCCTGTTGTCGAGATATTCATGGCAGCCTACATCATGCGCTATTTTGCCGACACCAGCTATGTGGCCATTTTCCAGGTCGCCATGTACACCGGAATCATCATCACCTCGCTGACGAACGGATTTTTGCTGAAAAGTTTCAAAGTGTCCCACCTGTATAGTTTTGGTATTCTGCTGAGCGGTATGTCAATGGTAGCGATGATGTTTGTGAAAGATATTAAACTGTTTGGGTTGATCGTTTCAGGAACCATGATTGGCGCGGCATCCGGATTTTTCTGGACAAACCGCTACCTGATGGCGCTGAACACCACCAAAGATGAAAACCGGAATTACTTTTTCGGGCTCGAATCGTTCTTCTTTACCATTGCAAATATTACCATTCCGCTGGCTATTGGCGCTTTGCTTGCCTCCATCGACGGAATGCACCTATTCGGAATCGAATTTAATATTTACAAAGGGTACCAAATCGTAACCCTCATCGTGTTCCTGGTCACGATACTGGCTGTTTTTTCGCTGGCCCGTGGCAAATTCGAAAACCCGGTTCAGAAAGATTTCCTGTATTTCCGGTTCGACAGGCTTTGGAACAAACAGATTTTACTGGCCTTCCTGAAGGGATTGGTTCAGGGTTTCCTGGTTACCGCTCCCGCCATGCTGATCATGAAATATGTGGGAAAAGAAGGCTCTCTCGGACTGATTCAGGGAATCAGCGGCGGATTAACGGCCATTCTCATTTACCTGTTGGGCCGTTTTGCCAAACCGAAACACCGCATTCTAATTTTTGGAGTCGGTATTACACTATTTCTGATCGGAACTGTCGTCAACGGTATCGAGCTGTCCATGTTCGGTGTAATGGTATTTGTACTGTGCAAGGTGTTTTTTCAACCGTTGCACGACCTGGCTTATTACCCGATCATGATGAAGGTGATTGACGTGGTTTCGAGACGCGAAAACCGCAACCAGTACGCTTATATCCTCAACCATGAGTTTGGCCTGTATGCAGGTAGAGTCAGTGGTCTGGGTTTATTCATCTTCCTCGCATTTTACGTTTCAGAAACCTTTGCACTCCGCTACTCCCTAATCATTGTCGCCGTATTGCAAATGCTTTCTATCCCTCTGGCAAAAAACATCATGAAAAATTCTTATTCTGAAAAGGCATGAAGAAACTGACTTTTAAAATATTAGGTCTGGCGATACTGGCAGGATTATTCTCATGCAACCCGCAAATGGGCGAACCTGTGGCTCAGACCTCTTTGCAGCGGATCGACCAGATGCCGGATCTACCGAAGCCTCTGAAAATCATCGACTGGAAGAAAAAAACAATGCAGTTCGATAGCCTGGTTTTCAATTTTAACAATCAGGATTCTTATGGTCCGCTGATTTGGCTCGATAGTTCCAGGCGGAACATTGATCAGGTAACTTACGGACTTTATACCGTGATTGGCGATGTACGCCAGGGGCCAAAGAAAAACAAGGGCGAGTTTCATGAAGCGCTTACCTCGTATAACTCGCTGATTAGTGCAGGGCTGATGAAAATAGATAAAACCAACCAGCACGGGTTCAACTTTGTGAAGATGTCGCAAAACTATTTTAACAATATCACCAGGTGGAATATCGTCATGAACAACACCAATCCTGAAGTGGCAAAGGCCGGAGGTGGTTATGGCCGCGACTGGTGGTACGATGTTTACCCCAATGTTTTGTATTACGGGGTGGCCGCACTTTTTCCTGATGTTGAAAATACTGAATTTATTCAACGAAAGGTGGCCGAACAATTCTGTAAAGCCGATTCGGTCCTGAATGGAAACTATAATTATTCCTATTTTGATTACGCCCAAATGAAAGGCATGAACAACAACATTCCTATGCAACAGGATGTTGCCGGAGGACATGCCTGGGTTTTGTATTCAGCATTTCAGAAATTTGGAAACAAGCGTTATCTCACCCATGCAAAAAGTGCAATCCAAGCCTTGCTCAGCCAAAAGGAAAGCCGCTTTTACGAAATGCTGCTTCCGTTTGGAACCTATACTGCTGCCCGGCTCAACGCCGAACAGGGAACCAATTACGATGTAACCAAACTGCTGAATTGGATATTTGATGGCTGCCAGTCGAAAGACGGCCGCTACGGATGGGGCGTGATTGCCGAAAAATGGGGCGATTACGATGTATCCGGACTCCAGGGAAGTATTACCGACGGTGGTGGTTATGGTTTCTTTATGAATTCGGTAGCCATGGCCTGGCCTTTGGTACCCATGGTCAAATACGAACCTCAGTATGCACAAACCATTGGCAAATATATGCTGAATGTGGTCAATGCTTCACGCTTGTTTTACCCCGACCAGGTTGACAATGCCCACCAGTGGCTTCCGGAGTTAAAAGACCTGACCCATGGAATTATCGGGTACGAAGGTATCCGGAAGGTCGATGATTATAACAAACCGGAATTGAAAGGAATTACACCTGTGTCAACCGGCGACGGGCCAAAATGGACAACCGGTCAGCCGAAAGAATCCATGTTCAGCCTGTACAGCACGTCTATCGTTGGTATTTTCGGGGCAATTGTAAATAAAACCGATGTTGAAGGAATTCTGGCGCTCGATTGCAATGCTACCGACTTCTATGCTGAAAATAAATACCCTGAATACCTCTATTATAATCCTTATGGAAAAGATACGACAGTAACCTATACCTCCGAAAAAAGCGTGGATTTGTTTGATGTAGTCTCGAAAAAATACGTGGCAAAGGGAGGAAGTGGGAAAGTGAGCATAAAATTACCGGCAGGCAAGGCCGCCCTGGTGGTTATCCTTCCTTCAGGAACAAAGCTTACACGGGATGGATCAAAAATAAAAGCAGGTAATGCAGTAATCGCATATAAATAAACAAAATGACCAAAGAATTATAATATCTCTCAAAAACCAATAATATGAAAAGACTGGTATTACTAATGTTGATGTTTACGGTAACTGTATCGCTGTTTGCTCAGCGAACGGTCGAAGGGACTGTAACTGATGCTAAATCCGGTGAAACCCTGATTGGCGTTACAGTTCAGATTAAAGGAACCCAATCGGGTACAATAACAGACTTCAACGGCAAGTACCGCCTGGTATCAGATCAGCTGACAGGCACTTCCGTAATTATGTATTCGTATATCGGATTCACTACGGTAGAAGAGGTTTATGGTAATCGTACAGTGATTGACATAAGGCTTTCTTCCGAAGTTATCCTGCTCAACGAAATGGTTGTGATTGGATATGGCACGATCAAGAGACGAAATGTATTGGGAGCTGTTTCCAAAGTAAGCGAAAAAGATCTCAGCAAATTACCAGTTCCTGATGTTGCTCAGGCCATACAGGGCCGTGTCGCCGGAGTTCAGGTGACCCAAAATACCGGCGCTCCCGGTGAAGGTGTTTCGGTTCGCATTCGTGGCGCCGGATCCATCAATTCGGGCAACGATCCGCTTTACATCGTTGACGGAATCCCAACAGCCGATGCACTGAAAATTCTTTCGCCCGGCGATATTGAAAATATCTCTGTACTTAAAGATGCTTCGGCGGCTGCCATATATGGTTCGCGCGCCAACAACGGGGTTGTACTTATTACCACCAAGAAAGGTACAAAAGGAAAAACCAAAATCACTTATCGTGGACAGACTGGTTTCCAGCAAGCGACCAACCTCACGAAAATGGTCAATACCCAGGATTATATCACCATTTATAATGAAGCCGCCACCAACGATAATGCCTTTCTTCCTGAAAGTCTGCATCGAAGTCTGATCACAACAGATGATGCTGCAAAGTTTGCCAATGTGAACTATGTGAAAGAACTACTCCAACCAGCGCCGATCAACTCGCATGAAATTTCACTTTCAGGCGGAAATGAAACTTCTAATTTCCTGATTTCCACCTCGATTTTCGATCAGAAGGGAATTGTAAAAGGAAGCGGATTTTCCCGCGGAACTTTAAGAGTTGACGCGAATACCGAAGCCAGTAAATGGCTGACTGTCGGTGTAAATATGCTGGCTGGCATTTCGAGTACTGATATGATTGGAAGTTCAGGAGACGGTGCAGGCGGTAATGGCGGAAGCGTGGTCAGGTATGCTTTCTTCCGCAACCCGGCCATTCCGGTCCGGTTTGCAGATGGAACCTTTGTTGACCGGCCTGCTGAATATTTTGGGGCTCAGAAATTTGATTCGTTCCTCGGCGATGGATATAATCCCATTGGGATGAGTGCCCACAACGACAATAACCGAAAAGATGACAGTTTTATGGGCAAGGCTTATTTCATTGCCAAAATAACCAAAGAATTAAAATTCACCACCAACGTGGGTATGGATTACCGCAATTCATACAGCCGTCGGTTCTCCCCGACATGGGGCACCTTAGACCGTATTAATGCAAAAAACGGACTGAGTATTGGAAGCGAACAATTTGCGAACATATCGATGAATAACCTGCTTAATTACGAAACCAAATTCGGCGAATCGCATACTTTTTCAGCGATGATGGGGTTCGAAGCCATTAAGAATACCGGAAAAGCGCTTTATGCCAGCGATATGGATTTTCCTGTCGAACAGAAAGAACTGATCTATATTGGTAACGGACTGGGCATCAAGATCAGCAGCCAAAGCGAGTACGCTTCCACACTGGCATCGTTTTTCGGAAGGCTAAACTATGATTATAAAGAAAAGTATTATTTATCAGGAACATCGAGACGGGATGGTTCGTCCAGATTTACAGGCAATAACAAATGGGGAACTTTCTACTCCCTTTCAGTCGGATGGGTTTTAACGCAGGAAAATTTCCTAAAGGATGTTTCATGGCTATCGAATCTTAAACTCCGCGCTGGCTATGGTGGTGTTGGAAACCAGGACATTAACCTTTATGCTGATAAAGACAGGATATCGCCCTATTACAACTATCCTTTTGGCAACCTGTCAAATAGTGGTTATGCGCAGTCAGCTCTCGGGAACAATAACCTGAAGTGGGAAACCAGCTATCAGTACAATGGGGGTGTAGATGCAGAGCTTTGGAAAGGTGCATTTGCGCTTTCACTCGATTACTATTATAAAGTAACGGAAAATATGCTGGTAAAAGCATCTAATCCTCCATCAACCGGTTATGCCGAAGCCGCCTGGATAAACAGCGGTTCGGTATTAAACAATGGAATTGAACTGGAAGCAACTTATCGTAAGAAAAAGAAGGATTGGGGCTATACCATTGGTGGAAACCTTGCCTATGTGCACAATGAAGTGCTCAAGTTAAATGCACCGCTTTATGGCGGACGTGTTGAGTCGGGCATAGATGCCACACAAACGGCAGTTGGACATCCCATCGGCTCATTTTATATGCTCGAAATGGAGGGCATATTCCAGAACGAAACAGATATTTTGTTATCGGCCCTTCAGGGAAATAACATTCATCCGGGCGATGTGAAATATAAAGATGCCAATCAAGACGGGCATATTGACAACCTCGACCGGGTGTACCTGGGCAGTGCAATTCCATGGCTGAACGGTGGGTTGAATCTCACCGGAAATTACAAAAACTTCGATGTGAGCATGTTCTTTCAGGGAGTATATGGTAATAAAATCTATTCGCAGGTTAATCAGGACATCGAAGGGTTTTACCGCGGATTTACCGTTACGCAGCGCTATTTTGATAATCGCTGGACGGGAGAAGGTACTTCCAATACACAGCCAAGAGCATCATGGACTTCCAAACAAAACAATGCTACGCCTTCATCCCGGTTTCTTGAAGATGGCGCATACGTGAGGTTGAAAAACGTTCAGATTGGTTATGCCATTCCGGCGAATACACTCAAGGTTATCGGTTTATCTCAGGTAAGGGTTTATGCTTCGGGCAGCAATCTGTTTACGCTCACCAAATATTCAGGTCTTGATCCGGAAATGACCGTAAGCGACAACTCCAAATCAGAAGGCGTTCGCGCTGCCGGTATCGACTGGGGAACCTACCCTTCTGCTTTGACGATCATGCTCGGACTTGACATCACCTTTTAATCTTAATGGCTATGAAACGGATTGCAATCAAAATATCAAACACTTTCAGAAATCAGATGATGAATGTGAATGTCGCTAAAACCAATAGAATGAAACTTCAACCGGCAATACTGCTGGGTCTAACGCTGATCTTCTTCAGCGCCTGTACCGATTTTCTAACTGAAAATCTGAAAGGCAGTTTCTCTACTGACACTTTTTACAAAAATGACAAACAGGCAATTCAGGCTATAAACGGGGTATATCATGCCATTGCCTTTTCCAATCCTGACAATGTAATCTGGGTATTTGGAGATGTTGCTTCCGACGATGCCGTAAAAGGAGGTAATCCGGGTGATCAGACTGAAATTACTTACATCGATCAGTTCACTGCGAATTCAACCAATGGGATGATCAGCAATTACTGGCGATTTACTTATGAAGCCATTGCCCGCGCCAACAATGTAATAGCCAACGTTCCGGCAGTTCCGATGGAAGATGCCCTGAAAAACCGAATTATTGGAGAAGCCAAATTTATCAGGGCATACAGTTACTTCAACCTGGTAAATATTTTCGGAAAGGTTCCTCTGAAACTATTTCCGCAGCTAACACAGGAAATGATCAACGTACCGCTGAGCGACGTGCCTGGCGTTTATCTTCAGATTGAAAAAGACCTGACTGAAGCTGCCGCAGTTTTACCTGTTTCATACAGTTCGACTGATATAGGCCGCGTTACCAGGGGCGCCGCTTTGGCGATGCTGGGAAAAGCAAGTTTGTTTCAGCAGAAATGGGCAGCAGCCATCACCTATTTTAAACAGGTTGAAGACCTTGGAATTTACAGCCTTTTGCCTGTTTACGCCAATAATTTTAAGTTGGCATACGAAAACAGCAGCGAATCGATCTTCGAGATTCAACATCTTTCAGGGCAGAATCCCATGACCGGAAGCGCCTTAAATCAATGGTTTGCTCCTCCTGCTGAAGGTGGATATTATTTCAATGCACCAACACAAAGCCTGGTTGATGCTTTTGAACGGAGTTCGACCGGTGAAGTTGATCCGCGACTTGATGCTTCTGTTGGCCGTGACGGTCAGCCCTGGCTGAACGGTGATCTTTTCAGCGCTGGCTGGTCTCCCACCGGTTACCTGACCAAAAAACACCAGCAACCTCTTTCCGAAGTTTCTTCTTCGCTGAAAGGCGATGGCGACCTTAACTATATTTACCTGCGTTACGCCGACCTTTTGCTGATGAAAGCAGAAGCTTACAATGAAACCGGCAGTGCTGATCTGGCCAAAGCAAACCTCAATAAAGTGAGGCAGCGTGCCCGTGCAAGTTTTAAAGGAACTCCTCCCAAAGATCTGCTTGCTGATATCACAACTTCAGATCAAAACCTTCTCCGGACAACCATTCAAAAAGAACGAAGGGTTGAACTGGCACAGGAATTTCACCGCTATTTCGACCTGACTCGCTGGGGCAAAACCATTGCCGAAGCTGCGCTAGGAACTGACTTCAACTACGAAACCAAACGGTATTTCCCGCTTCCGCAGGCAGAAGTAGATGCAAACCAGACTATAAAACCTTGAGATTACTAATACAATTCTTTTTATATTAATAACCAT
>JAUXUF010000062.1 GCA_030684645.1 Bacteroidota bacterium
AGAAAAATTAAAGGCTAATTATTAGAAAGTAACAAGAAACAAACTACAAGATACAAACTACAAGATACAAACTGGATATTAAATGATTGGCTATTATATCTCTTTTGTAACTTGGTGATTGTAACTTGTATCTTAAATAAATATGAAATTAATTATCGGCCTGGGCAATCCTGGAAAAAAATACGAAAAAACTAGACACAACGTTGGTTGGCTAGTTTTGGATTTACTGGCAGAAAATGATAAATGGCAAGAATCTAAAAAAGCTAAAGCATTTGAGATAAAAAAAGAAATTAATGATGAACAAATTGAACTACTTAAGCCAGCTACTTATATGAATGAATCCGGATTTTCTGCAGCCTATGCTTTTAAAAAACACAATTTAACTCCTAATGACGTTATGCTTGTTTATGATGATATAGATTTGCCCGTAGGTACAATAAGGGTTGGCAAATTTGATTCTGCTGGTGGACACAAGGGCGTCCAATCTATTATTGACCATTTAAAATTCAATAACTTTATTAGATTTAGAATTGGAATAAAAAATAATGTTACCGATAAGCAACCCACTGAAAAATTTGTCTTACAAAAGTTTGGTTTAATAGAAAAAAGAGAAATTAATAAAGCCTTGCAAAAAACCGTGGAAGCTATTAAACTAGCCTTAAAAGAGCCTTTAGGTGAAGTAATGAATAAGTATAATTAATTTTGTTTTTCGCGCTCTAATATATCACACAGCAGAGGGAATCATGCCAAAAGCAGGATCTCCATCAGCTAAGCTGGTGGTGAACTCAGTCAGTGAGCTGGTTGAGATTATCCAAGCACCTTTGACGCGTCGCAAAAAACCACCGATTACAATCACGTACCGGCCAACACCAAAAAAGGAGGATGAAAGGATTATCCTCGGTACCAAGTGCTTAAACGGTGGTTTGGTGGATGTTTCAGCTCCTCATTTATGTATCTGTGACGATAAACAACTCGACCGACTCGGCGCACTGGTCTTAGGACTTATTGGCAACGGCTTGGGCTTT
>JAUXUF010000076.1 GCA_030684645.1 Bacteroidota bacterium
AAAAGGATTTGTTCTATAAAGATAACTACGATTTCCTTCCTGTTTTTGGAGAAGGAAAAGTACTGGTCTTTCGCCGTCATGTAAATAAGCGAGGAGAGAGTTATCGTTCTATCAAAAAGATGGAAGAAATGTGGGGTGGCAATCCCGTAATATATACGCCGGTTCCCAAAGTAGTGACAGAACTAGACACATTTGAAAAAATACGTGACGCTACAGCAGCAGGAATTCCCATTGTTAACCAAACCGAATTCCAGAATAACGAAACGGGTCTGCGTGCAGTTATTGAGGCTCCTTGCAAGACAATGAATATTAGTCACCCTAAAAAAATGTATCAGGTTGATACAGGTACTGTTGCTTTCCCTGACTTATCAAAAAAATACGATATTCAGATTGACTGCCTGAGCCTGGCATTTATTGCCTTCGATAAACCTCATTTTGCCGACTTTGTAATCGAGGCTCCAACATCAATCATGGAGGGAGATAAAGAGGTGGCAACAGTTTATCATTATTCCAAAATGGCGACAATGCAGGTGAAGAACAGGATATTTGCACTGGGGAAGGTGTAAATGCTTTTTGTCAAAGTATCATTGTACAGACAAATAGAAAATCAGTCCTTACCATTCAGCCTAATCCTGAAGAAAATAACCCGATAAATAGTGAAGAGGACCTTATTACCTTAATTGCCATTTCCAGAGATGAGAGCAATACATCGGAAAAGATTAAAAATCTTGAAAATGATCCTGATGGCTCTTTCTGATTAGAATTAGAGCGGGCATATAAAACCAATAAAAGATGCGAAAGTATTCCATGAAACACTCAGTCTTATTAATTTCTGTTTCAGCTGTTTTAGTGACAGTTTTTTACGGATTTTACAGAGCGCCTGTGAACAAATTAGAACAGCTTCAATTTCGTGTTCAGACTGATGTGGCTCATCAAGAGCTTAATAAAAACTTTTCCTGGTTTCATCCGCGTGCTGCTGCAATTCCGGGATTTGGAAAGGGCGGAAATCCGGCAGTTATTATGACTATTCAGAAACATCTGAATGTAAGTGATTATTATTCAGGTATGTATTATATGCGGACAGATGATCTTGGGAAAACCTGGTCTGGTCCTGTTGAGATACCCGAACTTAAATGGCAATACGAACCGGATGGTACAACAGTCAGCGTTGCTGATGTCACCCCAGGCTGGCATGAGAAAACGGGTAAACTTATTGCTATTGGAATTAAAGTGAGGTACAGCAAACAGGGAAAGCAATTACTTGACAAGCCGCGTTCTCATGACGCTGCCTATGCCGTTTTTGATCCGGTGACTAATTCATGGACCCCCTGGAAAATGATTAATAATGTGCCTGCCGCTGATTCTAAGTTTTTTCTTGTTAATCCCGGATGTGTGCAGTGGATTGTCAAGCCTGATGGAAAGATTCTTCTTCCGATCTATTTCAGCGG
>JAUXUF010000295.1 GCA_030684645.1 Bacteroidota bacterium
TATTTTCCAAATCTTTCGTATTGATTACCATATCTGTTTCCCCCGATTGGGTAACGGCACCGGATTGAGTAACAGAAACCCCTTGCATAGGAAAAATATCTCCGATATACCGGGTTAAAACCTGTAGTTTATCCTGTGGGACATTGTTTCCGTAATCCGGGATCACCCGCATACCAAAATTCTCCTGTTCTGCAATAAGTGTGTCTCTTGCAGTGGGAGCAAAAAGTGTGTCTTTTGCAGTGGAAGCAAATCTCGCAGACAATATCGTTTTGCCGGAAATGGAGAATATATAACTTCTATCCGTTGTTAACACTTTTCCATTACTAACATCTATCCAGTTAGTAAATGTATATCCGGAATTGGCTTCTGCTGTTACGGTCACAGAAGAACCTACGTTATACTCCCCTGCTCCTTTCGTTGTTCCGGCGGCCGGTGGATTTGATGATAAACTTACCATACATGTTTTTGCGGGTTTAGTGCAAGACAGTATCATCAACATTAAAAAAATAATTTTCGCATTTTTCATGTGTATATTTTTTAGTAGCGTGTTTGAACCATTGGTTTGAATTTTAGACTGCTAAACTAATATTCATTTCCGGCTGCTGTGCTAATTATTACTCATGGTTATTTAATAATTAGAGTCTGTCTATAACGTCGCAATTTTTAAATCGAATCGTCATTACGAGGAAGGAACGACCAAAGTAATCTGCTGATAAAAAGCTATTTGAGATTGCTTCACTTCTTAGTAATGACGCTTCGATTTACATTTCATTTACTTTATGGACAGACACTAATTAATCCTTCACTAACCGAATAGAAAAGCCTAATGCCTTATCATTGTTGGCAAGATATAAATCTGCATCGCCATTCGTCATAGCTCGGCGCCATAAGTCGGTAGCGTTCGCAGGGCTGGAAGTCCACCAAAAACCTAGATCTCCAATAGCAGCTACACCGCCTCCCTGGTCTAATCCTCCCGGCAGAGCCGTAAAACCCGTTTCATTCGTTGCCCCGGTATTCGGGCTATGCCAATGAGTTGTACCCTCTTCTTTCAGTTTACCTGCGTTGCCTGCTATATACAATTCCAGTATTTTCCAATCCTCACGAGTAGGTACATGCCAGCCCGTTGGAGCAATATTACGGGGGGCTATTGCTGCAAACCCAGTATATAATTGCCCGTAAATTGCAATGTAACCTGCATTAAGATTAAAAAGATCAGGTATAGGATCACCATTCCTAAAATGGGTAACTCTCAGGTTTTCCTTCATCCATGTCTGTGTTCCAATAGTTATTTCATGATAAACATTACCATCAAAATCGGTTACAGTAGGTGGAGTCGTTGTAAACGATATCATGTTTCCATAGGCCGTGCCTCCGGAATTAATGGTATAAGCCCGAACTCTGTAGGTCTTTCCAGGAGTTAGTCCGGTAATATTGCTTGTAAATGCATCACCGCCATCACCATCTGTAGTTTTGAAATCGGCAATTGTAGGAACATTTGTTGAACTCCAACACACACCACGTGCAGTTACAGTTGTACCATAAGAAGTAATTTTACCACCACTCGTGGCAGTTGTTGCAGTAACATCTGAAACTTCGGTTGTGGTAACCGTTGCGATAGGCGCTGTGGTGGTAAATGAAACTTCATGATCATAAGCTGTGCCGGCGTCATTGGTAGCATACGCCCGTACATAATAAGTAGTAGCGATCGATAAATTCTCAATTGAACTTGTAAAATCACCTATCGTTGGGCCGTTGGTGGTTTTACTATCTGCAAAAGTAGGATTATGTTTTGTGCTCCAGCAAACCCCGGAGACCGTTATTCTTGCTCCTCCATCCGATGTAATCTCACCTCCGCTTTGCGCTGAAGATTGTGTTATGTTAGTAACATTTCCTGTAGTTAACACAGGCAATGTTGCAGGCTCAATGATCTTATTATCCTTCCTGCATCCAATAGTAAGCATTGATAATACTCCCGTCATAATAACTATAAGCAGCAACATGCGAATCTCAATTTTCTTTTTCATAATTTTAATTTCTAATTGTAATTGCAAATTTTTGAATTAAGTATTTAATAATTTTCATAAATACTAAAATCTCTAAAGCTAGAACCCATTGAAATTTGATCCCCCTGCTCACGGAATGTTTCTTGTAAAATTCCAGCAGATGTCAATACATAGTTATTGGGATTAAGTGAGAAATTTTGACCATATTGAGCATTTATATCTGTTGCAATATTAATGACATTCTGTCTGGTGATTTCTGCTCTATAAAAGCTATAAGTACCCCAGGTAGTATTCCTCCAGCTTGCAGAGTATTGATTAGGTGTACTATATTTTGTTCCACCAAATCTTGTGGATGCAAAGTAAGTATATGTATCTGTACCTACATATTCAGTGGGTACTGCAGTCCTATTATCATAGGCATTTACAATTATACAAAGTACTTTATTAATAGTAATGTCATTTAAATAAATATCATAACTTAACTGTCCAACAGGTTTAATTCCATTCCCATTATTGTCCCAATTTGCAAACCATGGAAGTTTAAGATCTGCTTGAACCCATAATACTGAAGTACTTGTACTCCATGGTGAGCTTGAATTCGAAAATTTATATTCGTAAACTGTGTTTTGACCCCCACCTACAATCGTTTGATAAGTTGTAAACCAACTGTTCATCAACATACCTCCATTTGTCCCATTTAATTGAAATATTGGCGAACCATTTATTGAATCATTAAATTCCCCTTTTTGCCATGAAGTAAGAGGTGTTGGTGGTGTATAACCTGAGTAACTCTCTGGGTTATAGGAAGGAGAAATAGATATTGCATTGCCAGAGTGGGATGTATCATCCTGCCATCTTACACACATATAAGCAGCATTCATCGGAGTTGTCTCATTTTCTACATAAAACCTCCCACTGGTGTCCGTAATGTTTTGCGGTGAAAGTAGAGTACGATTAACCGAGCCAGATTTTAACACAGGCAATGTTGCAGCCTCATTGATCTTATTTTCCTTCTTGCAACTATTAGAAAGCATTGATAATACTCCAGCCATAATAACGATAAGCATCAACAAACGATTATTCATTATATTTTTCATTTTTTCTATCTTTTAATTATTAAATAAATGATTTCATAAAAACCACCCAATTAGAATTTAATTATCACCATCCAGGATTTTGATTAGCTCCAAAATCAGGAATATTTGAAGCATCTCCCAACGGTATGGGGAAAATAAGATATTTATTCTCCCATGCATTTCGCTTCTCTGCCAAAAATCTTGTATAAATAAATTGATTCGCATTCCTGGTTATTTCCAAACCCGCAACAGATTTATCTGTTTTATCAAGTATTTTCCATCTGCGCACATCCCAAAATCGATGTTCTTCAAATGCTAATTCTACCCGACGTTCATTATGCACTCGTTTGCGAAATTCTTCTTTAGTTAAGCCCAAAGGTAAATTCGGCATATCAGCCCGATTTCTGATTGCGTTAATTGAATTATACGCTTCGGTTGTCGGTCCGTTGGCTTCATTCTCAGCTTCAGCCATATTCAAATAAATCTCTGCCAGCCGATACTTTTTCCAACTTGCACTGGAAGACTGTCCAGCCTGCAATAAAGGATCAATAAACTTTCTAAGATAATATCCTGTATGGGTGTTAAAAATGTTAGGTGGTGTTTTTATTAACTGATCTTTACCACCGATAAAGGCTTCTATAACATGCACAGAGCCTGAAATATTATCATATAATGCGCCATTGAACCATATGGAAGCATAGAACCTGGGATCTCTTCCGATGTATGGATCATTTTCATTATATCCTGATGCAGAATTAATTATTGGCTGTAAATGTTCTGCGTCACTATATCCCAAAATAGCAGGTTCCCCGGTGCCTTTCATTTCATAACTGTCAACTAATTCCTGTGAAGGTCCAACTCCGGCTTTTGACATACCTGGTTTACTTGGAATGCCGTTCATGGTAATGAGATGCGTAGGACTTGTACCTTTTATTTGATAGATGGTTTCCTTATCTCTGGGCGAAATATTAATATCTGCCGCATTGAGAAAATAATCCCCGTAATCAGAAGCAAGCTCATACTTACCGCCTGCAGTTAATACAGCTAATGCCTCTTTAGAAGCATCCGCCGCCGCCTTCCATTTAGCCAGATCATTATTGGGATTCCAGAGTGGGCTGGCGTTATACAACAAAGCCTGTGATTTTATGGCATAAGCAATAGACTTTGTAAACCGTCCGCTTTCTGCATTAATGGTAAGCCGCAAGGGTAAATCCGGATTTGAAATTACATCATCACAATCCTTAATAATAAAATCAACAGATTCCTGAAAGGATGGTCTTTTTAAACTTGCATAATCAAAAGTAGCATCAAGCGATTTATCAATTACAGGCATAGAACCATATTGTTTGATAAGCTCCCAATAATAAAAAGCACGCAATAATGTAGCTTCTGCTTTTAATCTGCTTCTATTAGTTGCATTTGAAACATTCGCATTATCAATATTTTCCAGAAACACATTCGCATCTCTGATCCCCGCCCACAAACGGGGGTAATGGTCTAATAGAGGACTCCCGTTTGGGGTTAAACTACCATTTATCCATGCAGAAATGGTACCGTATAAGTTGTTGCCCACATCAGATTCTGCTGCTTCATCGGTGGCACCAGCCAGAAAAGAGAAATATTGATAAGTATAAAAATAGTCCGGAATGAATCCATAGACGGTATTCAAATAAGCTTCCATTCTTTTTTCATCCTGGAAAACTTCTTTAATTGTAATTCTGCCATCTGGCGTAATATCAAGAGGATCTTTTTTACAACCCGTTGTCACAAAGAAAAATGTGATCATAAGTACAAATATCTTTTTCATAATTTTTGATTTAGAATGTAACGTTGATGCCGAGATTATAAAGTCTTGTAACGGGGAATGAAAAGCCTTGCGCGATGTAATCAGATATTTCCGGATCGAAATCCTTGGTTGGAAGTTTGTCCCATGTTAATAAATTAATTCCACTGGCATACATCCGGATATGATTAGAACCGACTTTTTTAGATAATCTTTGGGGCACTGTGTATCCAAACTCTACATTTTTTAATCGCACATAACTGGCATCAACATTGAAAAAAGTATTATTGATTTCATTCGGGGATTGTTGGGTGGTAAGTCGGGGATAACTTATCGGATCACCGTTTGCAGCACGTTCTGCCGTCCAGCTCTCTAGATGCCGACTTACATAATTCCTTTGAGCAAATGTATTTCTGCTGGAGTAAAAATTGTTTACATTTTTCACACCCTGAAATAATACACTGAAGTC
>JAUXUF010000104.1 GCA_030684645.1 Bacteroidota bacterium
AAAGAGTAGTAAGATTCTGAAGTAATAATCAGATGATCCAATACTGCGATGTCGAGAACTTTGCCAGCTTCGCGGATCTTCTTGGTCAGATCTTTGTCGGCTTCACTGGGTTCTAGGTTCCCGCTTGGATGGCAGTGGCTAAGAATTATGGAGCAACTGTTTGATTTTAAGGCTGTTTGCATAATCATTCTAACATCTGCAATTGTACCGTTAAGTCCACCCGCTGAAATCTGGCAGTATCCCAATACTTTGTTATTTCTATTCAAACACAAAATGTAAAAGTATTCCCGGTAATCCAAACTAGGAAAAATATCCTTTAGACACCCATAAGCATCAGCGGAAGTAACCACCTTTTGCAATTCAGATGCTTTGTACTTTGGTTTGTAACTGATTTCGATTTCTGCCAAAGTTGAATTGTACATTGGCACCGGAGTAAATAAGTTCTTTTGCATTTTAAGTCACCTCTGCCCTGAGGATTTTTTGTGGCTGGCTCTCCAATTAATTTTGAGCCAATTGCACATTGAGCAGACCGGATTCTAGTCAAGGGCACCATGTCACAATTATTAACCTCCCTTCGATACGCCTATCAGCTACTCAGGGATCGGTTAAGAATTTGAACGGGTGCGAAGCATTGCTTCGATCAGAAAAGCGACGGTTGCTGAGCCTGTCGAAGCAACCCTTGACTTTTCCGGGATGCGGAAATAAATTTGGAGAAAAAATTGAGTGAGAGTAGTACCTCTTTGTGAGGAAAGAAAAATAAGATTTTGGGGTTCAAATGGAGTGGATGAGAAAAACCCAAGACTCATAGAGGTCTTGGAGAATTAAGGTTTTAAGGAACAAAGGAATGGTCTCCTATAACAGCTGCCTTTCTGCTCTTTGTTGTCATATTAGTTATTCAGATCAGGATAAAGATCTTTATATACATCATCGCAATCAAACTTCTGTCTTGGTATTTTTAGATAGAAGGCTTGAACCTTATTTTGAAATGTTCCTTTCTTATCTAATTCTATGAGTTGGTCCCAAAGTCCATAATTCTTAAAAGCCAATTCGATGTATTCCCAATACTCGCTGTAATACTGGATCGCATTATTTGCAAATGCAATCCATTCATTGGGTTTGTAGTTAAAGCCAACAATTTCATGTCGTTTTGCAGATTCAATTATGAATAAAAGTTTTGAATGAAGAAAAACAGAATCTACCAAATATTTATCAGTTAAATTATTGCAAATAGCATAAATTCTCATTTCATTTTTAAGATCTCCGTTGCTGTCAATAAGTGAATTAATATAAGTATAGTCTTCTTGTATCAATCTGTAGCCTCGCTTCAAAAGGCCTTTTATCGTTATATTTTTAAGTATCGAATTGTTCTGATAAACTTCTTGAAATGCTGTAATACCATTTATATCTTTATCATTTACATCAATTTCAATTTGGCTGCAATTGAGTATAAATTCAATAAATGCAACATCGTCCTGAACAGCCGTGCTAATCCATTGATTTAATGCCGGTTTTTTTGTTTTATCTCGATTTTGAAAATTCAAAGTGTGGTTTAAAATTTCTATTTCATATTCGTTTAGTTCGTTTATTAAACCAATGAATGAAATAAAATTTTGCGACTTTCTGCTTCTAAGTTCCTTGATTTCTTGTATGATATGTTTTGATTTGTTCTTAGCGGATAAAAGTTTTTCTTCAGCATTTTTTTTTCTTTTGGCCTCATTTATCTCTTCAGCTATCCGTTTTTGATCTTCTTCAGTTTTGCTTTTGTTGTCTCCAAAGTTGTAAAAATATATTTGACAGCTTTCTGAATCAAATTTTATTTGATTCATTGATACTGATTTATCTAGCCATTTCGTTAAAAGCTTATTGTCCTCAGTTAAAAAAGGATATTTATATTTACATTCAAGCTTGAAAATATCTGCCTTTTCATCAAGTCTAAAAAAATTTTGATACTTAGATAAATATTTGATATCCCTTTCTAATTGTGCTTGATGATGAATATCAAAGTTATCAAGAATCCAAATTAGATAAATTCCGTGCTTTTGATAAAATTCGTACCGACTTAAAATATAACGCAGTGATAAATCTGATAGTTGAATTTCAAAAACTAATTCCTTGTCATAATATTTACAATAAACATCTGGTCTTCTCTTCTCTTTGTCACGAATTATGAACTTATTATCTATGGCAATTGAAGACGTGTCAATTCCATCAACTTCCAAAAGTCTTTCTGCAATTTTATTTTTTAATTCCTTATGCCTTGGGCTTTCCTTTGCAGCCAATATTGCAGTAAATTCTTCCAGTTGATTTGGAGTAAGACCTCCATCAGTAAGAATACAATAGTCGTGAGGTGATTGATGTTTAAAGTGAAGTCTATCGTATTTACTTGTTGATACATTTAATTTTTGTTCGCATTCGCAACAATATAATTCGACTTCATTTTTATGAAATTGTCGTCTAATAGCAAAAGCATCTTTCTTAATATCGAACACTTCATCTGCTTCGAGAATCTCGCCTGATAACTTGTCAAATGCAATTTTTATAGAGCGTTCATAGTGTCCCATAGCTTAGGATTAATGTAGTTATGTCTTTTTTGGAAAGATTTTCATCAGGTTTCGATTACTATGGTGGAATAAAAGGCAAGAAACTTTTGTTTAACTTTTATCTGTAAAGACATACATTGGTATTGGTTAAATATCTTTTAGAATGTTTAGAAAGTCTTCTAACTGATAGGCTCCGTCAACCGTCCGGCGTTCGTAAACCATGAAATATCGGTAATTGTTGCCCGATTTACTTGCCCATAAATTACCCAGACTTATTTTTTGTTCGGCGTCCAAGTGATCGCCTTTTGTTTCCAGGATGATTGTCTTGCCACTTTTGGATTGAATAATGAAATCGGGATAATGATTAATGAAACCATTGATACGGAAACCTTTTCGTTCAATGTTTCGGGTCCAGAACGCAATGTTAGGCCGGTTGCCAATTTCATTGATTACCCTCTCTTCGTAGCCATTCATACGGCATTCTTTCTCGTAAAGCGATTTGGTGATGTCTTTTGATGTTTCGCCTGGTGAAATGGTTTTGGGTAATGAAAATGATGGTTTAATAAATACTTTATCGGTGTCCAGAAAGTCTTTGAATTTCTTCTCTGCAAAAGTTTCTGAAAGCGTTTTGATTTTCTGCTTTATCTTGTCGGTATAGGTGTATTCGTTATTGGCAAAATCGCCGAATTGCGCGTCATTAAAGTCTTCCAGAATTCGGGTGATGTACCGTTCAATTTCCTTGTCGGGAATTGGATACATATTTCCGATAATAGCCATGATGCGTTTGGTGAAGTTCTTCACCCGGCTTTCTTTACGCGACGGATCGAGAATATAAGCGATTATGCTTTCCTTGATATTGCCGTCGAGCCTTACAAATGTTGGGGTATGTTCCTTCTTGGTTTCGTCCAGATCAACTTTGTACAGCTCCGAAGTAAAGCTGTCAAAGGCAATGTTCGTATCTGCTTTGCTTAATGCAAATCCTTCCAGTAAATTCTCTTTCTCTAAAGGCAATTCTGCCTCTTTTGTTCCAAATAAATCATTTACTGGAACCTTCAGGAAGAACTGTGGCAGAATAATATGTCCGGCCTGTTCTTCGAATACTCTTTTAATGTCAAATGACTTTACCATTTGTTGAACTTCGTTTGGTAATGATTTAGCGCCGGTGGTTTCCATTTCGGTCACCATTTTTTCGAATGCCTGATGCTGATCAAGAGCTGTTTGTTCAATTTGTGACACTGTCGGGATTGGAACTGTTATTTCTTCCAAAGATGTAATCCGTGAAGTATCAATGTCTGCGGTGATATCGTCTTCCGTTTCATTTTGCTGAACTTCAGGGAAAACGGTTAATTGGGTGAACAGATCTTTTGTCGGAGTTTCTGGTATTGCAGCGGAATCGGCCAACTTGTAATCTTTTTCGCTGAAACCTGCTTTATTCAAGCCCTTTACAATATTGTCGAGTGTGTCCAGAAATTTTGCTGATGCCGTTAAAACGTAGCTTACATTCAATAAAGCAAAATTGTGTTTCATCACATAAGGTTGCCTTAAAACTCTGCCTAATATCTGCTCCACATCAACAGCCGAACTTTTATCGGCCAGCGATGCCAGGATGTATGCAAACGGACAGTCCCAGCCTTCTTTCAAGGCATTTACGGTAATGATGTACCTGACCTGACACTCTTTGCTCATTAAATCTTCTCCTTTGATCTCGTTCAGGTTGGCCGTTTTGATTTTGATCTGGTCTGCCGGAATTTTCAATTCGATGAGCTTTTCTTTCAGCTTTTCGAAGGTGGTATTATCGGCTGCATTTTTAGGCTGTGCCTGAAACAACACGATGGGCCGGATGTATTTTCCGCCTTTCTCTTCTTCTTCCAGAGCCTGCAATTCTAGCCGCTTTTGTAGTTGTAAGGCTGAATTGATGACTTCGGTTTTATCCTGATGATTGTACACGATCACTGGCAGTTTCACCATGTTTTCGCGTTTCAATTCCAGCGCATCAATAAAACTGATGATATTACTGTTTTTTCGCGGCGTAGCGGTCAGGTCGAAAATGAAACAGGGATTTACTTCCTTCAACATCTCCACGCTTAAATCACTTTCGGCATTATGGCTTTCGTCAACCACAACCAGCGGATTCAGATATTTGATTACTGCACCCAAAGTTATTTCAGTGTCTTTGCCCAACAGGTTTTCGAACGATTGCAGGTTGCCGTTTTCCTGAAAAACCTTGCGGTCTTCTTTGTTTTTAGCGCGTAAACTGTCGAAACTAAACACCATGATGCTGAGCTGTTCTTTTACCGTTGTTGCATTAAAACCACTTCCCTGCAACAAAGCAGCCTTATCAAAAACTTCGACCCTGTTCCCAAAATGAGCATTTATTTTCTGGCGGTACGGATGAGACGGATCTTTCAGGTTTTTAATGGTTTGATCTAAAATGGTAATGGAAGGAACCAACCAAACCACGGCTTTTGGCCGGTCGTATTCAAAAGCATCGAAAATGGGTTTCAAGGCATTGCAGGCGATAAACGTTTTCCCTCCGGCGGTTGGCACTTTGATGCAGATATGAGGCACCTTGGGAATATTGTTTTTGTATGGTTCGATGGCAGTTCCGGGGAATGGGTGCAAAGGTGTTGTAGGATGATTAACCCAAAAAAGACGGAATGCTTCTTTCACATCTTTGGTTTCCTGAACTTGCTCCAAAAACAATGAAAGGTCGCTGATGACTTGCTGCTGGTAGGGTTTTAACTCCATTACTCTGGTCTGTTAGTATTTTCAAAAATCTCATGTAATTTTTGCTGCAATATTTTCTTGTCGGGCAATTGCATCCGGTATTCGGCAATCATTGTAGGCGAAAGGCTACGGCTTAACGCATATTCCACCACTTCGCTGTCTTTATCCTTGCATAGCAAAACTCCAATGCTCGGGTTTTCGTTTTCCTTTTTTACATCCCGGTCTAACGCTTCCAAATAGAAATTTACTTTGCCCAAATGCTCCGGCTCAAACCGTTCTTTTTTCAATTCGAAAGCTACCAAACATTGTAACCCACGATGATAAAACAACAAGTCCATGAAAAAATCACGGTTGCCAACCTGCACTTTATATTCTTCGTCGATAAACAGAAAATCTTTACCCAGCTCAAGGATAAATTTTTTCATCTGCCGGATTAAGCCTTTTTTCACATCGTTTTCGCTGTATGGTTCGGGCAGGTTAAGAAATTCAAAGATATAGCTGTCCTTAAAGTTGTTGATGATGTTGGGGTGCAGCTCTTTTAAAACGGGAGAAAGCTGTTGGTTACCAATCATTACCCGTTCAAAAAGCCCTGCTGATATTTGACGGTCGAGTTCTCTGACGCTGTAATTTTCTTTTTGGCACATGCGGATATAAAACTCCATCTCTTCCTCTGATTTACATCTTGAAAAAATGGTTCTATGATGCGTCCAACTTAATTTGATCAGTATAGTCT
>JAUXUF010000109.1 GCA_030684645.1 Bacteroidota bacterium
GTAAATGGCTGCATAAATGCGGCGGTATGCGATCCCAAAGAACCGTCAACAAAGCCTTTCAGTCCGCCGATCTTTAAATAAGAATCTCCCTTTCCCGATCTCTTAAGTTCTTCACTTAATTTTTTCCAGGAGGACAAGGGAACTACAGCATAGATGCGGGTATTTAAAAGGCCCTTCTTTGCTGCTCTTCTGTAAACCTCCAGGTCATCCCATGTCCCCATACTTTGTACCGATGTCACACCGTTTTCAGCAACATACTGCATGGCTGCTTTTAAAGCCCTGTCTTTTAATTCATCCGGGGGGTTTGAGATATTCCTGCCGATAAGTCCCATGGCGTTATCCTTGAAAATACCTGTGGGAAGGCCTTTTTCATCCCTGATCAATGTACCGCCATCTACTCCGGCCGTTGCCGGACTTATCTTCGATAATTTCATGGCTGCAGTATTTGCCAGACCCATATGCCCGTCGAGGCGCTGAATAAAGACGGGATGTTCAGCACTCACCGAATCGATCCATTCTGCTTTGGGAAGTTCACCTCCCCAGTTGGTATGATCCCAGTCGCCGTTCAGGATCCAGGTGCCTGCCGGAACGGTTTTGACGAATGCGGCAATTCTGTCTATAAATTCCTGTTTGGCTTTTGCATCACGTAAAGAAACTGAAGAAAGGCCGAAACCGCCATCGATAAAATGAATATGAGCATCATTAAAGCCGGGAACCACCATCTGATTTCTGGCATCAATAAGAATGGAGGTATTGGATATCATCCTTTTAACTTCATCGGAAGTACCAACATAGATGATCTTTTCGCCATTTACTGCCATAGCTTCTGCCCATGGCTGATCGGGATCGCCGGTCCATATGCGAGCATTGATGATGCACATAGTGGCAGTTTCATCACTCTTGCATCCTGAAAAATGGAGACAGCCTATCATCAGTAAAATGCAGAATAGGCCTGCATTTTTCCGGGTATGGAGTATGGAAAGTAAAGAGCTCATTTTTTGGATTTAGGTTAATAAATATAGGAAATAACCTAATGATCCTTTACAGATTTATTCTTCAGTAAAAGCAATTAGAGCTTTTTGAATTCTCTTG
>JAUXUF010000119.1 GCA_030684645.1 Bacteroidota bacterium
CGCTCGATAGCAAGCGCGCTGGGGCGCGCGCCCAGTACGATCTCGCGAGAACTTCGTCGCAACGGGTACTTGGATGAGGCCCAGCAATGCGCCATGGGCCGCCCCCGTATCGCTGGTGGGTATGACGCCAGCCGCGCTGGCAAACGGGCTCGACGGGTGCGACGCGCTGCCTGGCCGGTACGCAAGCTCCACCGTGAAGGCGCTCTGTGGGCCGAGGTCAGGCATTTGCTCACACTCAAGCTCTCGCCCGAGCAGATCGCTGCCAAACTCAGGCAACGCCACCCGCACCAACCCCAGTTGCAAGCCTCTCACGAGACCATCTACACCGCGATCTACGCGATGCCCAAGGGCGATCTCCGCCGCGAGCTCGTCGTATTGCTGCGCCAGGGTCGCGGTGCGCGCAAGCCCCGAACGCGGGGCCAGGACAGGCGTGGCACGCTCCTGGACATGGTGAGCATCCATGTGCGCCCGCCTGAGGCCACGGACCGTTTGCTGCCCGGCCATTGGGAGGGCGACCTGATGAAGGGCAAGGGCAACGCCTCGGCCGTGGGCACCCTGGTCTGCCGCAGATCGCTCTTTGCCATGCTGGTCAAGCTCGATGGCAGCACCGCCATCGACGCGCTCAACGGGTTCACGCTGGCGTTCTCCGCGCTGCCACCCGAGATCCGCCAGACCCTCACCTACGACCAGGGCAAGGAGATGGCGTTGCACCAGAAGCTGGCCGCGAACACCGGTATGAAGATCTATTTCTGCGATCCACACAGCCCGTGGCAGCGCGGTATCAACGAGAACACCAATGGGTTGTTGCGCCAGTACCTGCCCAAAGGCACAGACCTGAGCGTGTTCTCTCAACGCGAACTCGATCACATGGCCTGGGAGCTCAATATGCGACCTCGCAAAAAACTGGGCTGGCGCAGTCCCGCCGAAGTGTTCTTCGACAACATCTTCATGGCCAAAGCAGGCCTTATCCCGAATGTTGCACTTGGTCTTTGAAACCGCCCTTACTTTCTTTTGGCGAAGCAAAAGAAAGTAAGTCGGCCGCCGGGCCGAGACCCGGCTCGCCACGTCAGCAAACACATCACGAAGAAGTAGAAGAAGAAGAAGAAAGCCCAGCCACAGCCTGAAACAAAGCCTGCCGTGCCTGCACAACCACCTTCGCCTTCCACTCCGCCGCGTCCACATAAAACGCCGCCAACAACCGCGCCTTGATCGCCGCACGCAAAGCCTCCGGCGCATCCGGATGCAAGCGCAGCCAATGGTCGCCGCGAAGCGCATCGATCACCTCTTCGATCGGCACCGTGCCGTACTCCATCGCAATACCTGTGTACTGCGCCTGGGGACATTCCTCATACGCTAC
>JAUXUF010000127.1 GCA_030684645.1 Bacteroidota bacterium
GAACACCATCAATTGAAGATTTAGGAGAGTAATCTTGTTTATATACTTTTTCGCGAAGTGATGTATCTATCGCTTCATCCGTGAGAGTGTTCATGAGAAGTATTATCCCAATTGCGCACCTTTAAAGTCAACTCCCTTCCATATAGAATGGAAACTATGACAGAAAATAGAAGTAAGAATATAGATTCAAGAATTACGAATTGGTTGTGGGGAATGTTGATTGTAGGTTTTGTGCTGTTTTCTTTAAGCCCTACATTTTATGAGCTGAAGCGATCGGGAGATCTTCATGCGGATCGTCAGTTTGAGCTTATTCATAATTTTCCGACGGATTATAACTTTTACCTTTCCCGCATCCGGGAAGGGCTTGAGGGCAGGTGGACGAGTGTCGAGCGGTATACTTCTGAGCCTCACGTAGGATCTCTTGTTCACGAAATGTATGTTTTGATGGGAAGAGTGGGGAGGTGGGTACGTGTGCCTTGGCATAGAGCTGGAGATATTTATCATGTGGCGCGGATCGTGCTTGCGATTGCCTTTCTGGCATTAATTGCAGAGTTTTGTAAGAAGACATTTGCCGCAGGATTTAAGAATGAAGAATTAAGAATTAAGAATAATTCTTATCTCTTAAATCTTAAATCTAACTTCTCAATTCTCGCCTTTCTTCTTGTCGTCACTGCGTCTTCGTGGTCAAAGATTGTGTATGTTGATGGGGTAGCTCGATTGGGTGGGTATATGCCGTGGTGGTCTGTGATGGATAGTCTTCAGCGTATTACCTTTATCCCGCACCTTTTAGCCGGTCAGGCACTTATTATTTTTCTTCTTTTGGGGCTCACTCATCTTGAGATTATCAAAAAATCTGTAAACGTTGTTTTTTTGGGCTTTTTGGGTTTACTGCTTGGGATGATTTTTCCTCCCGGATTGGTCTTTTTGTATGTCGTGATGGGTGTGTATGCACTATTACACGGTAAAGGAATGGTAAAGTTTATCACGCCCTATTTTCTTGTGTTTCTTATCAGTATGCCTTCCCTTGTATATTTAGGGCTTATGACAAGCGTGTATCCATGGAAGAGACTTATAGAGGTAGATATCATACGGCCATTGCCG
>JAUXUF010000129.1 GCA_030684645.1 Bacteroidota bacterium
TAGTATATGGTTTATAAACTATTACTATTAGTCAAGATCTGTTCCGGGTTAAACTTTCAGAAGTTTGACTTTCTAAAAAGAAATCCGATTATTAATTGTCGCGCCATGAACTCTGCTTGGCAATTTTCAGGTCGCGGAGTATGGCAGAACTGGCTGATAGGTTGAAACTGTAGCTTTTCCGGTCGCCAAAGGGAACAAAACTAAATGACATACTCCAGCAGTGTAAGGTTCGGCTCACATTGACTGTGGTAAAAGAAAACTTCATGGCTTGAATGTCAAAATTAGTATTCATATCCATTTGCCATTTGTCGGTAAAACTAAGCCTGCCACCAAGGTTTAAACTTTGATTAATTGTACTTTTCATTTTCCCATTCGCATCTGGCCGATATGGATTGTTGTAGTATAATGAATAATCAAACCTGAAACTCCAGGGAATATTAAATTCGGCATATTCGATTTCGTCTTTTCTTACTGGTTTTTCTTTTTCAGACAAATCCTTATTCTTGGTCTTATCTTCGGCTCCCTTTTTATTTTTTTTCGATTCGAAATTCATCCCGAACGACAAGTTTGCATTGGTTAACCTACCAAATTTATTTAACCCTTTCAGGTGGTTCCAAACATATTCATCGTATCTATCTCCTTTATTATCGACCATATATGGGTCTAAATTAGCGCCCATATTAACACTTACACCTTTAATTGTTGTCCGGGCCGAAATACCGATTGGGCTAAGTTTAAAAGAGTCGGCAATCATGTTGTACGAAGTGTTCATTCCGACATCAATGATCTTTACCTTTTTAAATTTTGGCTTTTCGTCTTTAGAGGCAACACTGTCGGTTACTTCCAATACTTTGGCTTCCAGATTATTGTTTAAAGTGAGCGAAATCGACCCGTTTTCACCTCTTCCGGCAGATCCAAAAACACCTCTTTCGAAATGATTATAGAATTGTTCCTCTCCTCTCCCATCGATATATGAACCCCAGAAACCGAACTTCTTTTGCCCAAAATCAGGGGTATAACTAAAACTGACTGTCGGAGTAATTTTATGCCTGATTGATTTAATTCTCCAATTCGGGTTGCTCATGGTGTACATTCCGTAGATATTTGTTGACGAACTTAAACTATACGAATAATCGTAATTTCTTCGGAATGAGTAAACGGTATCAATCATCACATGATTCGCACGAGGAGGCAGATAGGTGTTTTGAGGATCGTATCGTTTATTGATATAGCTGGTGTACCACCTTTCATTATAACTGAAACTTGGACTAAAATTCAGATACTTCAAAAGGTTAAACGACGGCAATGAAATAGGGATTGAATGTCGCCAGCCGTTCTGCCAGTCTTTCAGCAAAGATTTCTTCATGATTTCCTTTTCCTTGACATTTGAAATGGAATTCTTAATATTACCTGAATAGCTAAAACTGATCTTTTCATACCATTTTGCCGGTCCGACCCTGTTCTTTACCGTAAATGGATTGATCTTCGACATGTTAATGGTAAGTTCGGGTAAACTTAATGAAATGGTTGTATCACGCGAGTTTTGCGAATGACGCAGATTCAACGACATATTGAATGGTGTATTTTCGAATTTGGTCGAATACGAAATACTCGATGATTTTTGAGTCTGCAAATAATTCGCAACCGACTGGTTATTGTTCATATAAGAGTTCTCTTTGTCAAACGAACTGGTTGACAAATTGACGTTTGCTGAAAACGTACGGTTTGGATTTGCTTTGCTATCCTGTGAATGCGCCCATGTTACACTAAACCCTTTTGTGACTTTATAATCAGGAAGTGGCTGTTCTGAATATTTATTGAGGTTATAGCTAAAATCGAAGCTGCCATTGTACCTGTACCTGACTTTGTAATTGGTATGAAGCTTGGTTGCCCAGGAACCCTTTGAATAAATATCACCCCGAAGCGCCATGTCGAAATGATCACTAGCGGCCCAGTAATAACCACCTTCACGGAGGAAAAATCCACGGGTTTGTTCTTCTCCGTAAGTCGGAATCAAGATGCCGGAGGTATAGGTGGATGAATTGGGAAAATATCCAAACGGAATCATCGGAAAATAAATCGGAAAATCTTCCAAAACCATATAGGCCGGACCAGTAACAATTTTTTTGTTCGAAATAACCTTAGCTTTAGTCATTCTCAGGTAAAAGTGAGGATGTTCGGCATCACAGGTTGTATATTTTCCTCTTTCCAAAACAAATTCATCTTTACTGATTTTCTTAGTCAGCTCACTGTGAACAAATCCGTCACCCTGCGAGGTCTTTACGTCTGTAATAATTCCTTTCTGAGTTTCAAAATTATATCTCAATGTTTTGGATTCAAATTTCTCATCGCCATCTTTAAACACCGGATTGCCCACCAAAACCCCTGTTGAATCAGGTAAACCTTCTGCATAAACTTCCTTTTTGGCCAAATCAAGCATGATGTAATCTGCTTTAAGCTCGATGCTCTGATAATTGATCACACCCTTTTTGTACATGTACATTTTTTGATTCTCAAAGTCAGGGATAATCGAATCTTCCGCAGTATAAGTAATGATTGCTTCCAGTACCTGCTTGGGTATTGAATCACTGAGCCCCTGAATTTTAGGCACTAAAGTGGTATCGTTAAGATTAGTATAATTGGAAGTAGAAATAGTATCCGTTCCCAGATTTAACTGACCAAACGAAGATAGGGCAACTAAAAATAATATATTTGTAAGAAAAATTTTTATCAAAACCACAGTTTATAAGATGAGAACACGTATTCTGTTCGGTTTGCAAAAATATAAATAAGGCCTATACCTAAACGTCTAGAAAGGTAAATTAATTTTAATATTTATATTTTTGTGTCGAAATACAAACTGATCATGATGAAGCGCCATTTTTTCAACTTATTTTTATTGCTAATTCTTAGCTCTCTTGTCCCCGTGAAATCCTTCTCTTTGACTCTGCTGAATCATCAAACCAGCAAACCTTTGATTGTTGTTATTGATCCGGGGCATGGAGGAATTGATCCTGGCGCCGTATCAAAGGGGATTCGGGAAAAAGATGTCGTTCTTGGTGTTGGCCTTAAACTTGGAAAATTCATTAACGAGAGTTTTCCGGATGTAAAAGTAATATTTACACGTAATACAGACGTATTCATTCCTTTAATTGAACGTTCCAGAATAGCCAATAAAAACAAAGCTGATTTATTCATTTCCATACATGCTAATTTCTGCGGAACTCCATCAACGAGAGGGACCGAAACATTTGTTCTTGGTCTTCACCGTTCAAATGATAACCTGGATGTTGCCAAGAAGGAAAACTCAGTTATTCTTTTGGAAGATAATTATGCCACAACTTATGAAGGTTTTGATCCGAATTCATCAGAGTCATACATCATGTTTGAAATGGCTCAGGATATATACATGGATCAAAGTTTATCTTTTGCTGATGACATCCAACATCAATTTAAATCGAGACTTGAAAACTCGAACCGGGGAGTAAAACAAGCCGGGTTCCTTGTCTTACGGCAGTCGTCGATGCCAAGCGTACTGATCGAAACGGGTTTTATTAGTAATCAGGCGGAAGCCAATTATCTTAAAAGTGAAGAAGGTCAGCGAAATATTGCTCAATCAATCCTTGATGCATTCCGGAAATTTAAAACAAAGAATTCAGGAGCAAATACTTCGGTTATAGCTGAATCCAAATCACCGCATGGCAACAAACAAGTTGCGGCAACCGAGGTAAATAATAATGGTTCATCTGAGTTCAAGCAGGATACTAACCTGAATAAGAAGCCGGTTGTCAATTTGGAAAAAACTTCAGTTAAACCTGAAAACCAACCAATCGAAATGACTTCTGCAAAAACGAAAGAGAATCAATCCGTAATGGATGAATCCAATATAAAGACAGAAAAAGCAAGTCCAATAGAAGAAAACACCAATTCAACTGCAGCTACATTAACCAATTCACAAAGTAAGAAAAACACCTATTACAGTGTTCAGATTGGTGCAAATACAATTCCGATGGAGCCTGTTGCTGCTAATTTTAAAGGTTTAAAAAATGTCAGGAGGGAAAAGAGCGATAAATATTACCGCTATTATATTGGCAAAGAAGCTTCCATCGAAAACATTACACCAGTACTGCAACAAATCAAAGCAAAATTTTCTCAGGCCTTTATTGTCTATTTCACTGACGGCCAGCGCATAATAGTTAAATCTGACTCTAAATAATTGTAGCGCTAAAGCTGAATAGAAGAAAAACGATTTGGTTTCCTGCTTAATGGTGCATAGCTTTGTATGTAGAAAACAGAAACAATCAGAAACATGATCAAGATATCGAAATATACTAAATTAGGTTTTTTAGTTCTGGCCAGTTTAACTATTCTCATTTGGGGAATAAATTACCTGAAAGGAATCGATTTATTAAAACGAAACTCCAATTACTATGTTGTCTATAATAAGATTGACGGTTTGCTCAAGTCTGGTTCAGTGAACATAAATGGATATCAGGTTGGACAGGTTTCAGAAATTGGCTTTTTAGGCGACTACTCTGGGCGGCTTCTTGTAACTATTTCACTTCATGGAGATTATAAAATAGCCAAAGGAACTACAGCAAAAATCGTTTCCAGCGATATTATGGGAACTAAATCGATTAAACTTGAAATCGTACATTCCCCGGAATATTACCAGCCTTACGATACCATTCCGGGAACGATTGAAGGAGATTTGAAAGAACAGGTCAGCATGCAAGTTCTTCCCCTGAAAAAAAAGGCTGAAGAATTAATTGCTTCTCTTGATTCAGCTTTAACCATAGTCACTTACGTTTTCAATCAACGGACCAGGGAAAATTTGACGGAGAGCTTTGAAAATATTAACCGCACGATTACCAACATTGAATCATCATCAGCTGAGCTAAATAAGATGATGACCAGTGGAAAGATTAATTCAGTTGTGGATAATATGAATAGTATTACCGGAACATTCAAACAAAACTCCGCCAAGATCACCAACATTATAGCAAACTTGTCATCATTGTCGGATTCATTGGCTAAACTGAACATTAGCCCGGTGTTTGAAGAAATAAGCGCTTCAGTAGCCGGTGTAAATTCGATTATTCAGAAACTGAATACCACCGACAGTTCTGCCGGTTTATTGATTAACGATCCTGTTCTGTATCAAAACCTGAACAGTTTGGCCGGAAGCCTGGATTTACTCATGAAAGATGTCCGGAATAATCCAAAACGCTACCTGCATTTCTCAGCCTTCAACATTGGTAAAGATGTATACATTACGGCAAAACCAGGCACTTCAGAAGAAAAGGACCAGATCATATTTAAAGTACATTTAATCTCGAGTCCGGCAAAACTATCTACTGAATCCGTTTTTTTTAAAGGATTAGGTCCGGTTGAGGAAATCAAAGTCAGTGAAACCTACAACTACATGGTTGGTAAAACAACAGATTTTAATAAAATCTCACAACTTCTGGAGCTTGCCCGAGTCAATTTTCCGGATGCCGGATTGATCGCATTTAAAAACGGTCGGAAGATAAAACTTGAAAAAGCGATCAAAAAACTAACAGAATAATTATTTAACAATATTTTAAATTATTGTTCTGTACGCTGCACTCCTTTGTTCGTAGGCATTTAGATTAATGTAAATGCTAACTATTTATTAATCAGCTGATTACGCTCATTAAATAAAAATTAATTTTTTTTTAATATTTAATTGCCTGAGCAATAAACCACTTAACTCTTTTTGATAAAAGTCAATAGCAAATCGATTTTTTTTCTACATTTTTTTTCACAAAATTTGTTTCAGGGAAAAATTCTAGGGAATACGTTTTATCAATTTTTTAATATCCTGCTCCAAAATGATTAATGATCAGCGTTTGGTATGGGATCGTTGTCTGTCTGTAATTCGAGACAATGTTCCAAGCATTAGTTTTAAGACATGGTTTGAACCAATTATTCCGGTTAATCTGGAAGATGAGGTACTCACCATTCAAGTTCCAAGTCCGTTCTTTTATGAATATCTTGAAGAGCAGTATATTGATTTGTTAAGGAAGACCTTAAGAAAAGAGCTTGGACAGGGAGCCAAGCTGGAATACGTGGTAGTCATGGGTAATAATCAAGGCAACTCGCAACCTTATACGGTTAAGTATCCTACAAGCAACAACAGCAAAATCCAAAATAAACCGATGAGCATTCCGCTGAGAAGCGAAGGAAAGCCATCGATTAGAAATCCTTTTATTATACCCGGAATTCAGAAAATTCAGATTGATCCTCAATTAAGGCTTGATAACACGTTCGATAACTTTGTTGAAGGTGAATGTAACCGTTTGGCGCGTAGTGCTGGATATGCAGTTTCGCAAAATCCGGGAGGTACAGCTTTTAATCCACTGATGATTTATGGTAATTCAGGACTTGGGAAAACCCATCTGGCGCACGCAATTGGTATTGAAGTAAAAGAACGCCATCCTGATAAAGTAGTTTTATATGTAAATTCCAATAAATTTCAAACTCAATTTACCGAAGCTACCCGTAACAACAACCGGAACGATTTTTTGAATTTTTACCAGATGATCGACGTACTGATTCTGGATGATGTTCAGGAGTTTGCCGGAAAGGAAAAGACACAGGAAACTTTTTTCCATATTTTCAATCATTTGCACCAAAGTGGAAAACAGCTCATCCTGACTTCTGATAAACCTCCTATCGAACTAAAAGGACTCGAACAACGGTTGCTTTCCAGATTTAAATGGGGCCTGACAGCTGATTTACAGCAACCAAGCTTCGAAACACGGATGGACATCCTGAAACGTAAAACTTACAAAGACGGAATCCTGATCTCGGAAGAAGTCATGGAATATATCGCTTCGCACATTACCAACAATGTAAGGGAACTCGAAGGGGCCCTTGTTTCACTGCTCGCCCAATCAACCCTGAACAAAAAAGAAATCACCATCGAGCTGGCCAGTGAAATGATCAACAAACTGGTTAAAAACTCGAAACGTGAATTGTCGATCGACTATATTTCGAAAGTCGTCTGCGATTATTTCAATATGCCGGTCGATTCGCTTCAGGCTAAAACCCGAAAACGCGAAATTGTTCAGGCACGGCAACTAGCCATGTATTTTTCGAAAAGCATGACTAAATCGTCACTGGCATCGATCGGTTCACAAATTGGCAACAAAGATCATGCGACTGTCCTTCATGCCTGCAAAACGGTGAATAACCTAAAGGAAACAGATAAATCCTTTAATCTTTGTGTGGATGAGATTGAAAAAAAATTAAAGTTGTAACAAATCTAAAAGCAGGTCATTTTGATCTGCTTTTTTTATGCCGCAATTACTGATGGAAGATACCTACAAAACCATTTCCAATCCTTCGGAAGGGCTTTTTAAAGAAAAAGGAAGCAAATTTATTTCTTTTGCCTATCCCGTAACTTCTGAAGATGAAACCAGAGAAATTGTTTTGTCCCTGAAGAAGGAACATCATTCGGCCCGGCACCATTGTTATGCGTGGCGCCTGGGACACGAGAAATTGCAGTTCAGGGCAAACGACGATGGCGAACCCTCCTCCACTGCCGGCAAACCCATTTTGGGACAAATACAAAGCTTCGACCTGACCAATATCCTGATTGTGGTTGTCAGGTATTTTGGTGGCACCCTGTTAGGAGTTAGCGGGCTGATCAATGCTTACCGAAATGCAGCGCTGGATGCCATTAATCAGGCTGAAATAGTAGAGAGGCTCGTTGAACAAAAACTACTGATTGAATTCAGTTATGGGGTGATGAATGAAGTCATGAAAATCTTCAAGGACGAAAAGTTGATTCAGATTGATCCCGTGTTCGACCTGAAATGCCAAATCAAAACGCTAATCAGGTTAAGTGATTTAAACCGGATTGAGGAAGGATTGAAAAAGCTGGAAGGATTAAAAGTTTCGTATATTTAATTGCTCATTTGAAAAAACATGTTGATGTGTTAATAACCTTTTCATAAATAAAAAACCGTTATTTTGATTAGATCATAAAACAGTCTAATTTTGAACTTTGATGAAACACCTGATCAACCAATATTCCCGCTTTTTCGGTGAAATGCTTCACTTGGAAAAGATTTTCCCAAATTCCCTGTTTCGTAAAAATCAGGAATCCCATTTGACTCATCAACATTTTTTTTCCGGTAAATCCGGTTCTACACAAAAGCCAACAGAAAATTTCATTCTGTTGGCTTTTTTTTACCTCATCAACCCTAAACAATCAATATGATGAAGAAAAGAGATTTAATTTCAATCACTGATTATTCAAAAGAAGATTACCTGCGAATACTGGAACTGGCAGCCGATTTTGAAAAAAATCCAAACCAGAGACTGCTTGAAGGTAAAGTAGCAGCTTCTTTGTTTTTTGAACCATCAACCCGTACCCGCCTGAGTTTCGAAACGGCGATTAACCGCCTGGGCGGTAGGATCATCGGTTTTTCCGATGCCGGCTCGTCCAGCGTATCGAAGGGCGAGACTTTGCACGACACCACACGCATGGTGAGCAATTACGTCGATCTGATTGTAATGCGGCACCCGCTTGAAGGAAGTGCCCGATATGCGGCCGAAGTGGCCGATGTACCGGTGATCAATGCCGGAGACGGAGCTAACCAGCATCCAACACAGACCTTGCTCGACATGTATTCGATCCTGAAAACACAAGGAACACTCGACAACATCAATATTTTCATGATTGGCGACCTGAAATACGGAAGAACTGTCCATTCGCTGCTGATGGCCATGTCTGAGTTCGAAAATCCGGTTTTCAACTTCATTGCTCCTGATGAGCTTTCCATGCCAGAGGAATACAAACTCTTTTTGAAAGAAAAAGGAATCCGGTATTTTGAACATTCCGAAATCAATGACAATATCAATCATGCCGACATTATTTATATGACCCGTGTCCAGAAGGAACGATTTATGGATCCCATTGAATACGAGAAAGTGAAAAATGTTTACATTCTCCGGAACAGCATGCTGCAAAATACCAAACCCAATGTGCGGATATTACATCCTTTGCCACGCATCAACGAAATTCATACCGATGTTGACAGCAACGAGAAAGCTTATTATTTTGAACAGGCACGCAACGGCGTTTTCGTTCGTCAGGCCATAATTGCACATATTCTCAACCTTAAATAATTTTAGCCATGCCAGATAGTTTAAAAAAGAAACTCAAACTAAAAGTCAGCGCGATTAACAACGGCACTGTCATCGATCATATTCCTTCAGAAAATCTGTTTAAGGTGATTTCCATACTGGGACTTCAGAAGGTAAAATCGCAAATTACTTTCGGGGCCAATTTCGAAAGTGAAAAGCTCGGAAGCAAGGCCATTATCAAGCTTTCTGACGTATTTTTTGAGGCCGATGAGATCAATAAAATTTCGCTGATTGCCCGGAATGCCAATTTGAACATCATCCGCGATTACGAGGTGGTTGAAAAGCGGGTGGTTGTGGTCCCTGACGAAGTGATCGGCATTGTGAAATGTTTCAACCCGAAATGCATTACAAACAACGAAGAAATCACTACGCACTTCCATGTCATTTCAAAAAACCCGCTCGACCTGAAATGTAAATACTGCGAAAAAATTACCCACGAAGATCAAATGGTTATCAAATGAACCCAACAAATTTTTCTGAAGTTTTCCAAAAGATAGCTGAACTTGTTGAACGTAATCCTGAAGATATCTTCTTTCGGATTTGTGAACTCCTGAAACAGGAAGTTTACCACTACGACTGGGTTGGCTTTTATATTTTGGATCAGGAAAAGAACGAACTTGTACTCGGCCCGTTTGCCGGAAAGCCCACTCCGCATACAAACATCGCGATTGGAAAAGGTATTTGCGGCCAAGTTGCCGAAAGTGGTAAAACGATGCTTGTTCAGGATGTGACTAAGGTTGAAAACTACATTTCATGTGGGCTTGACGTACAATCAGAAATTGTAGTCCCGGTATTAAAAAACGACAAATTTGTGGCTGAACTGGATATTGACAGCCACTCGCCTGCACCATTTACGCCGGATGACAGTAAGTTTTTAACCCAAATTTGCGATTTACTGGCTGACCGTTTCTGAAACTTTCACATTGAATTTGTAAAAGTTTTATGTCGGAACGAAAAATTTCCTGTTCGGTTTGCTTTGACAGTTTATTTTCATGAACATTGTGTTCCGGTTAATAATACTGTTATTTTTTTGCGCTGTCCTGAAATCAGGACAGTTCTAATTTTAAATACTATGATGAACGAAATCTACGAAATACTTTTTCACACCAATGAAGCCATTTATGCAATAGTGTCAGCCAACGTATATGAAGCCTACCTCATTCTTTTTCTGATTATCTTTCTGGAAACCGGTCTGATTATTTTCCCTTTTCTGCCAGGAGACGGTTTATTGTTCTCGGCCGGAGTCATTGCTGCCTCTTCAAGTTTAAATGTTGCACTGCTTGTTCCAATTCTCATCTTTGCTGCCATCCTGGGGAATCATTTTAATTACCATATTGGCGATCTGATCGGAAAAAAAATACAACGAAGCAGGAATAAACTGGTGCAGAAATACCTGGTCAAATCAATCAATAAAACCCGTATATTTTACCGTAGGCATGGTAAAAAGTCAATTATCATTGGCCGGTTCTTTCCGATCATCCGTACATATATCCCCTTTCTGGCCGGAACAGTAAAATTTGACTACCCTATTTTTAGTACTTATACCATCATTGGATCAGTCATGTGGGTCCCGTTTTTTACCCTGACCGGCTATTTTCTGGGCGAATTTACCTGGATTAAAGACAATTTCGAAATCATTTTTCTGGGATTAATCATTGTCACGTTAATTCCTTTTTTTTATACGGTCATTAAGTCTTTGTTATACCGAAAGAAAGTCTAACTGAAACAGCATCTCTCCGGAAAGTCTTGATTATTCCACAAAAAAGCTATTTTTGGGTATTCAAATCATATTCTATGTCGAAATTATTTATTACCAAGCCAATGTCGGTATTAATGGCTGAGTCCAGTAGTGATCATGGATTACGCAAAACACTCAGTGCATTTAATCTGACCACCCTTGGAATCGGAGCAGTTATTGGCGCGGGCATATTTGTATTAACAGGTCAGGCAGCAGCTCAATATGCCGGACCGGCCATTGTAATTTCATTCCTGATATCCGGGTTTGCCTGTTTGTTTGCTGGTTTGTGCTATGCCGAGTTTGCATCTATGATTCCGATTGCAGGAAGTGCCTACACGTATGCTTATGCTACCATGGGCGAGTTTGTAGCCTGGATTATTGGTTGGGATTTAATCCTTGAATACCTGTTTGCTGCATCTACTGTTGCGGTTGGATGGTCTGGCTATGTGGTAAGTTTTCTGAAAGATTTTGGCATAGTCATACCTGCACAACTCACCGCTGCATGGGGCTCTGTTTTGGTGGACATACCTCAAATCGGATGGAAACTGGCTACACCTGAACTGGCTAAAAGTCTGGCTGAAAGCGGAACAGCTATTGCTAGCCTTCCCCACCTAACCGGAGTTTTAAACTTGCCAGCCATGTTTGTCGTGGCTGCCATAACCATTTTATTGCTGATCGGGATTCGTGAGTCGGCCCGGTTCAATAATGTAATGGTTGTCATCAAAGTATTTGTAATATTACTTTTCATTGGTATTGGGTTTATGTTTGTCAACAAAGCAAACTGGCATCCGTTTATTCCAAAAAACACAGGAGTATGGGGTCATTACGGATGGAGTGGTATTTTTCGCGGTGCTGCAGTCATCTTCTTTGCCTACATTGGTTTTGATGCTGTTTCAACCGCTGCTCAGGAAGCTAAAAATCCGAAACGGGATATGCCGATTGGTATTTTAGGTTCACTCGGGATTTCGACTTTATTGTATATCCTGGTTGCAATCGTTTTAACTGGTATCGTCAGTTATTCCTTTCTGAATGTAGCCGACCCGATTGCAGTGGGCGTAAATGCCATGGGTGAAGGTCTTTTCTGGTTGCGCCCAATTATTAAAATTGCTGCCATTGCCGGATTAAGCTCTGTTATTCTGGTGATGTTAATGGGGCAACCAAGAATCTTTTTTTCCATGTCAAAAGATGGGTTGTTACCACCGGTTTTTTCTAAAATTCATTCCCGGTTTAAAACTCCTTATGTCAGCACGCTGATTACCGGTTTTGTCGCCCTTGTGCTTGCCGGAATATTGCCGATAAACATCTTGGGCGAACTGGTTTCTATCGGTACTTTACTTGCATTTGCCATGGTTTGTATCGGAATTATCGTTTTAAGGGTAAAAAGACCTGATCTGGAACGGACATTCAAAACCCCGTTTGTACCTCTTGTTCCAATTTTAGGAGCAGGTATCTGCATCCTGCAAATGCTTTCGCTTCCATGGGAAACCTGGGCCCGGCTAATTATCTGGATGGCGATTGGTTTTGTCATTTATTTCACCTACGGTATCCGGAAAAGCAAATTGCGGAATAAGTAACCATCACCATGTCACATCAGAATTCGTATTCTTATTGAGAATAGTTTGAATACAATAATTAAACTTACCCGGTTCCATCGAAGATTGGTTAAATCGGCAAGAAATAACAATTACGTAGCATTCAAGACTTTATAATATGTACTTTTGCGGCTGATTTAGAAAAAACCAAGGGCAATTGTGTTCTTCAATATGGTTAAATATTTATCAACCACGAAATTAAGAAGGAAAACATCTATGAAGCGTATTAATGAATACAAGAAATTGTTTAATGTTGAACCAGACACCGATCTCAAGAAACTCAAAACAACCTATCGGAATTTGGTAAAAGAATGGCATCCTGATAAGTTTCAGGAAGGAGATGAAATGGGTGCAGAAGCTGAACTTAAAAGCCGGCAAATTATTGATGCCTATCATTTTCTGGTCAGTATTTCGCCCGAAACAATAGCAGCCAATAAAGACGAATATAACATTACAACCTCCGAATCGGGCATTGCTGATTCCAGGCACAAAGGACTTTTACTTGAAATTACATTTTTAGATGGTACGACGTATGAATACTTCGGAGTTCCGAAAAATGTGTTTTCGAAAATGATTAATTCTGACAAGCAATATCGGTTTGCTAAAAGAAACATTTTCAATTCCTACCTGTACCGAAAAACAAAGAAAAGTCTTGAAGTAGCCTAACCTTGGATTTTAACAGATCCAAACCTACATTATCAACCTTTCTGCATTTTTACCTATAATAACCATTGCAGGCATGGGGGGGTTCTCGTTTTCGAGAAGTTGTGCAATATTTCCCAGGTTGCCTTCAAAGGCAACTGCTTCGGGTTGGGAGACTTTACTTAAAATCTGGACTTTGGTTTCCGGCGAAATCGTATGTTCCATCAATCGCTGTGCCAGTTTGACCAGTTTATTGAGTCCCATAAAAAAGATGACCGGTGAACCTGATTTCAGAACCGAAACGAAAGTTTCGAGGTCGCAAAAATCGCCTTCGCAATAGTGACCGGTACCAAATAAAACCATGCTGTTTTTGCCTCTTTCAGTGAGCGGGATACCATAAAGAGATGCCGCTCCAAGCGCTGAAGTAACTCCGGGAATGACTTCGTAATTCAATTTGTTTTCGATACAAAAGCGGATTTCTTCTGCACCACGTCCAAAAATCATCGGATCGCCCGATTTCAGGCGGATAATTTTTAATCCTTTCGCTGCGAAATCAATAATCAATTGATTAATCCAGTCCTGACGTTCAGTCTGATCCTGTCCGTCCTGATAGATTTTACCTACATAAATATGTTGTGCTTCAGGCTTGGCCAGGTTCAGGATTTCTTTACTGACCAGCGCATCATGCAAAATAAAATCAGCGTCCCGAATACGATTCAGCGCTTTAACAGTCAATAATTCCGGATCACCCGGCCCGGCGCCAACGATGGAAATGAGATGGGAAGCCTCCAAAGGTGGGGCGAAATTCGTTTGTTTATTTGCTTTGGTCATATTGGGAAAATTCAACTGGATTGCTCTTTTGTAATTTGACTTCTTACTTTTGACTTGATCCAAGACTGTCGAGGTAATCCATCGGGCTGTTGTAAATAAACTGATAGTTGAGCAATCGAATCAATTTGCTGCTGTCAACGATTTTATAATCTTCGGCCAGATCTGAAACGAGAGGTTCAGGCATTCCTGAAATCCGGGCTGCTTTTCCGTAGAAATCTCTTTTTAACGGATGTTCCGGACAACAGGCATTCAAAGTTACGCCCCAAAGTTCCTGATCCAGAATGGCCGTGATTATTCCTATGCAATCGTCCTGATGGACCAGGTTGACCGGAGTATTTGCTATTGGCCGGAGTGATTTCAGGAGAAACCTTGCCGGATTTCGGTCAGCGCCGATCAATCCACCAAACCGGATGACCGTCGTATTAAACTCAGATTGACCTTTCAGCAGATTTTCAGCCAGCAAACACGCTTTTCCACTTTCCTTATCCGGAGACGGAATATCATCTTCACACGCGGTTTGAAAGTTTTCAGGATAAACAGAAGTGGACGAAATAAAAATCACTTTTCGGATTCCGGAATTGAGAATAAAAGGGATCAATCGCCCGATCTGGACAGGAAAAATCCGTTCAATTCCTTCGATCCGGCGTGGCGGAATGGAAATGACCAGCACCTCAGTTTCAAAAAAATCAGGATCCTCAAGGATTATTTCCGATTCGCTTAGAATAATGCGATAAGGCGAAATACCTGACTGACTTAGCCCTGCAAGCTTCTCAGGAGAGGTTACTGAACCTTTAACCGAAAATCCTTTCTCCAGCAAATGCTTTCCGAGTGGCAATCCTAACCAGCCGCATCCTAATATGGAAACTGTTCCTGTCTTCATCGTGATTCGCTATTTATTTTCGTCCATCCAGCGTGCAATGGAATACTGAACAAACGATAATTCTTCCTGTTCCGGAGAAAGATACACTTTATTGGTGAAAACGCGCCATGCTGCCCGTGCAGTAGAGTTTTCGTTAGCCAGTATCAGAGAATTCGGATGGGGAAAATTACCAGAGGCTTTGTAATTTTCGATACTGTTTGGACTGAAAAACAGGTAGGCATCAAATATTCCACTCACAAACTTTTCGATTGGCGTATTTTTATAGACTTCAAGTTCGGAATACTGCAATCCTGAACTATCAAAAACTGAGCTGATATCGTTATACAACTTATCACCATGCAAGAATAAAATAGTCTCGCCCTGGTTCTGAACAATCACTTTTTCAGCAAGTTCGTTTGAATTTGAGAAAGAGGAAACAAAAACAGGCAGTTCAAGTTTCTGAAGAATTTCCGCCTGTTTCTCCGACCAGCAATACAGCCGGTCTGTTGGAGTTAAACCAAGTTGAGCCGCAAATCGAACCAGCCAATGTGCCGAATAGGTGCTCGTTACCACCCATTGTTTGCTCTGTCGGGCTACTGTTCCGAAGAAGGACCGATTTGGCTTTTTGTACTCGGTACGTAAAAAAGCTTGCTCGATGTACTGAATTTGATGCTTTTGCAGCCATTGCCGGGTTTTGCCCGATAATTTTTCGCCGATAAAAAATACTGGAGTTCTCATGATATGAATTTTTTTAATGTTTAAAATCAATTCCTTTTAAGGTTGCTACTACATATTGTTTCCGGATAACGAAATCGCCAAATTTTTCACCGTCGTTGCGGGATTGAGCGTAATCAGCAATGATTGGCTTTAATTCAGCCAGAATTTGAGTTTCGGTAAGCGTTTCTTTATAGAGTGTATTCAGACGGGTTCCATTAAAATTTCCACCCAAATAGAGGTTGTAATGACCTTCTGATTTTCCGACAAAACCTATTTCGGACAGATAAGGCCGTCCACAGCCATTCGGGCAACCCGTCATTCGAATAACGATTTCTTCTTTAAATAATCCAAATTGGTCAAGAATCGATTCAATTTTGGTAATCAGAGAAGGAAGATACCGTTCTGCTTCGGCAAATGCCAGTCCGCAGGTATTCAAAGCCACACAGGCAATGGAATTCTGCCGAAGTCCTGAAATCTCGCCAGGCAACACGCCAAATTTTTTCAGGATCACGCTCACCTTCTTCTTGTCATCAGCCGACACATTGGCAACAATCAGGTTTTGGTTTCCGGTCAGGATAAATTTTCCATCGATGTTTTGAGCAATTTCACGAAGCGCTGATTTAAGATTAAACCCATTTTTGTCGGCAACACGTCCACCTTCCACAAAAAGTGTCAGGCTCCATTTCGAATCAGCGCCTTTCTTCCAGCCCATACGGTCGCCATTCCGGGTAAAAGAATACGGTTTGGGCGCCTGAAGTTCGAAGCCAAGGTACTTGTGCAGTTCGTCTTTAAACCAGTCAATTCCATGATCATCGATCGTGTATTTTAGCCTTGAACGTTTCCGGTTCTGCCGGTTACCGTTATCGCGCTGGACCAGCAGTATTTTTTCGGCTACACGAAGAACCTGTTCCGGCAGACAGAAGCCAATCACTTCGGCCAACCGCGGATAAGCTTCGGGCATTCCAAATGTAGAACCCATTCCCCCTCCCACTGCCACATTGTAACCGATAATCCGGTTTTCTTCAACGATCGCGATAAATCCCAGATCCTGAGAAAACACATCCGAATCGTTGTATGGAGGAATGGCTACCGTAATTTTGAATTTACGTGGCAGATAGCAGTCACCATACAAAGGTTCAACCTCTTTTTTGCTGTCGTCAATCAACTTCTGGTCGAGCCAGATTTCGTGATATGCCGTGGTTGATGGCAGCAAATGTTCGCTGATCAGGCGAGCCGTTTCGTAAACTTCGGCATGCAATTCCGACTCAGCCGGATTCGGATGGCTCATCACATTGCGGTTGACGTCCCCACAAGCTGCAATGGTATCCATCAATCCGGCATTAATTCCCTGGATAGTCTTCTTCAGGTTCGACTTGATGACTCCATGCAGCTGAAAGGCCTGACGGGTAGTCAGTTTCAACGTATGATTGGCATATTGATCCGACAATTCGTCCATCTGAATCCATTGCTTTGGAGTGACTACCCCACCCGGAATTCGAACCCGTATCAGGAATGAATAGGCAGGTTCCAGCTTTTGCCGTTTTCGCTCTTTTTCCAGATCGCGGTCGGACTGTTGGTACATGCCGTGAAACTTTGAAATTTGGGTATCAGCAAAAGCAAGTGACCCCGTAATCGGATCAGCCAGACTTTCTACCAGTGTTCCCCTTAAGTAATTGCTTTCGTATTTGATTCTTTCGAGTTCTGAAAGTTCGTCCCAGTTAATTGTATCGCTCATAATGATGAGTTTAATGTTTAAATTATTGTGTCTTAGTTTTGATATTTCCTAATAAACGTCTGTTTGAAAACGTTTCTCTTTTTTCAGCTTTTTGAGGTGTTCCAGAGCCAGTTCTTCGCTCATGCCACCTTCGGTTTCAAATATCTGAAGCAAGGTTTTCTGAACGTCACGGGCCATCTGTTTCATATCACCACACAGGTAAATATTGGCTCCTTGGTTCAACCAGGCAAAAACTTCTTTTTGCTGATCAATCAAACGATGCTGCACGTATAATTTTTCTTCCTGATCGCGTGAAAAAGCTACATCAATTTTTTCCAGGTAACCATCTTTCAGTAATTTTTGCCATTCTGACTGATATAGAAAATCAGACTGAAAGCGACGCTCACCGAAGAACAGCCAGGTTTTTCCCTTCAGATTATTGGCTTCGCGGTGCTGAAGAAATGCACGGTATGGGGCCACTCCAGTTCCCGCTCCAATCAGAATGACCGGCGTTTGTCCATTTTCAGGAAGTTTAAATGCCGGGTTCTTTTCAATAAAAACGGCGACCTTCGAATCAAGATCAATCCGGTCAGCCAGATAGCTAGAACAAGCGCCGGCATGTTGTCTTCCATTGTGCGAATACCTGACCGTTGAAACAGTTAAGTGAACTTCGTCGCCAACAGCATCCTGGCTTGATGAAATGGAGTACAACCTTGGAGGGAAAATCCTCAGGATATCAGTCAGATCACTTGCACTAAGTTCGCAGGGAAATTCTTCCAGAAGATCCAGAAAATCATGACCATACAGATAACGATCAAGTTGTTCTTCGTCTTCAATGATTTCCTGAAGTTTGCCATTTCCGGCTTTTTCCTGAAACTTCCGAATGACATCGCGATTGACAACCGTAATCTCCAGATGGTCAGTCAACGCTTCCTTTATGGAAAAAACTCCTTGTTTGAGAGTTACAATTCCGGCTCCGTCTATTTGGGATTGAATTAAAATGCTTTCGACCAATGCCGGAGGATTGTTGGCCAGAATGCCTACCGAATCGCCTGGTTCATAGGTAATTCCGGAGCCAGCCAAAGATAACTCGATATGGTAAACTTCCTTGTCGGAATCGCGTCCGGTAATTTTAACTTTATCGAGGACAGTTGCCAGGAATGGATTTTTTCTGGAGTAATTTACGTTCAATCCTGAATTATTTGTCACAAATGTTGATTGGGAAAGATTTGCCGATGTTTCTGAGAAAACATTGGAAAACTGATTGATCCAGGATTCAACTTCATCTTCATAATCCACATCCAATGTTAAAACCGGAAGGATGGATTTTGCACCTGATTTTGTCAATGCCAGGTCAATGTCGATCCCGGTTTTGCAAAAGAACTTGTAACTTTTATCGCCCAAAGCCACCACTGAATAATTCAGGTTTGGTAATTCGGGCGAGCGTTTACCGGTAATAAATCCATAAAAATCTTCGGCCATTGCCGGTGGTTCGCCTTCACCATGGGTACTGACAATAAAAACCACGTTGGTTTCTGATGCTAATTGTCTGGTTTTGTATTCGTCCAGGGCAATTGACTCTACTTGAATGCCAAGGCTGGAAAGCCTTTCATCCAGATTCCCGGCAATAATTTTGCTTCGTCCGGTATGCGTTCCATATAGAATTTTCAACTGTTTTTTAACTGTCACCAGACTGGAATTACTGATGGGCTGAACATTGCCGGACGAGACCAACAATCCTTGAAAGTAACCATTTAACCAGGTGATTTGCTCACGGTTCAGTCCAGAGGTAAGATTGACTAAGCTACTTATTTGCTGTTCGTTCAAAAGATTTAATTGAATACTCATATTTTTGATTTTTGATTTTCTAAAAATTCTTGTATCTGATTTCGCAGCCGGATTGCCTCATAAACATCCAGAGCATTTGAGCCAACGGCAACAGTCATATTTCCATCCTGATAAATGGCTGGCGAAACAAACTGACAGAGTGCAGGATTGTCGTGGATATTGACCAGTACTCCTGCCTCCCGCCCATCCTGTAAAATTTGCCGGTCGAGTGTTTCATTGTTGGTACACGAATAAAGCATCAGGTAGCCTTTCAGATCACTTTTCTCATACTTCTTCTGAAAACAAACCACTCCGGTTGCGATAACTTCATCCAGAATATTTTCGGCAACTACTTCAAGTTGAGCGTCAAACCGAAGCAGAATTTTAATTTTCTTCAGTGCTCTTCGACCACCACCTATGATTAGGATTTTGCTATCCGAAATGTCAATGGATATTGGTAAATATTTTTTTTTCATCTTCTGACTTAGATTTGATAATCTGAACCTGTATTTTTCATCTTTCCGAATTTGATCTTGTTCCACGTACGTTCATGAACGTAATACAAGGCCATTTTCGTAAAAACCTCTATTCCTCCAATTGATAAAGCGAGTTCAGCTTTGCCTGTTATTATCAGTGCGATTGCAATGGTATCAATGGTTCCGATGGTACGCCATGAAACTGACTTTGCAATGCTCCGATATGATTTCTCACTCATTTGTGGTTTGTTTATGTGTAAAAAAAAAGCCCCTCTGGAAACCAGAAGAGCTTTAAAATATCGTGTTATAAATTCACTTATATCCTATCAACCTTCTGAAAAGCCAAACACAAACACATACACATCGAAGCGCACATGGTACTTTTTGTATTCATTTTTGCTATTTCAGAAGAAAACTTTTTCATCAATAAAGGATTTAATTATCTGCAATTATTTACTGCTGCAAATGTATGTTCTAATTTCATACTACAAAACAAATTGATGTTTATTTTTTTGTTAATTCACAAAATGCCGGAAATTCGATTTTATATTTGCCTCCTGATTTCTATCGTGCCGTATGGAAAAACCGAATGTTTATTACTTTAATCCGACTTGCGAACTGGCAGTAGCTAATGGATCGTTCAGTTATATGCCGCCACTCCTGCTACAGGAAATGGAACGCGACCTTTCGACACTTCCTTTTGTTTTCGCAGGCCGAAACGATTTTGTTGTGACTGAAAAACTTCCAGGTACAGGATTCATTCAAAAACTAAAAGAAGTCGGTTTTGAAGCGCCTGAATTTTGCCGTTTAGCTGAACTTGAAGGTCTTCCAACCGATTCACTGGATGCCATTGTCCCATGGGGATGGAGCCCTGCCTTGCATTTCAATTTAAGGAATCTGAAAGAAAAATGCTCCGATAAATTTAAATCAAGTCCCGTTTTCGATTGGGAAAAAGAACAGAAGTTACTTTTTGAGCGTTCGACTTCGCTGGATTTATTGACCGGAATTCTGAACCAGCATCCGTACGACTGGTTTATTGACCCGGAAATGACCGGAGAAAAAGTAAATAGTTCTGAAGAAATTGAAGCGCTTTTGGGAAAGTACTCTTCCCTGGTAGTAAAAGCTCCCGTAAGTTCTTCCGGACGGGGGATACAGATCCTCCGCAAACCTGGCTTGAATACTTCGAACAAACAGTGGATTTCGGGAGTACTCCGGCAGCAGAAATACCTGGTTGCCGAACCTTTACTTGACAAAGCGCTTGATTTATCATTTCAATTTCAGGTTTCTGCTCATTCCGAAATTGATTACCTGGGCTATTCCATTTTTGAAACCAGTTCAAATGGTCAGTATAGGGGAACCTTGATTCATCCTGATTTGAAAAGTATATTACCGGAAGAAAATGCTGTTGTAGTGCAGGAAATGATCGGAATAACGGCAAAAGTTATCGGGGAGGCTTTAAAAAAATCAGTTTATTCAAAAATTTACCAGGGATTTATAGGAGTTGATGCCTTGATCTTCAGGCACCAGGAACAGTTAAGAATGCAACCTTGTATCGAAGTAAACAGCAGGATGAATATGGGAATACTGGCGATGTTTCTGGAAAAGAGAATTAGTCCCGACACAAGTGGGAAATTTGAACTTTTTTACGGATCGCCAGGTGAATTCGAAAATTTTGCCAGGATCCAAGCGCAGAATAATCCTTTACGATTTAAAGACGGGAAACTATGTTCGGGCTTTCTACCGCTTGTGGAACCTGACAGGCAAAAGAAATTTGGGGCCTATATTTTAACAGGCGAGGCCAAATAACGGTTAAGTGTATCAAGAAGAAATTTCAGCCTGATGGGCTTGGTAATGAACTCATCGCAACCAGCCTCCTGGCATAATCCTTCTTCACCCGACAAAATAAATGCAGTTTGAACAACGATGATGATGTTTGGATAAAGCGACTTAATAATTCTGGTGGCTTCAATTCCATCCATTTTAGGCATGTTGATGTCCATTAAGATCAAATCAAGCCGGGGATTATTCTTTACAATTTCAACAGCATCCATCCCATTTTTTGCCCAAATCATTGTTGCTTTTGTCTTCCGTAGAGCAGCTTCAAAATAGATATTACTGGTATCATTGTCTTCAACAATTAATACTGTTTTCCCTTCCCAGGAATAATTTGCATCAGTGAATTCCATTGTGTTTTTTTATATATGATTATTTTCCTGCTGTTTATAAATTCGGTTAATGACATGGATCAGTTCACTCATAACAAATGGTTTACTCAAATAATCATCCATTCCAGCCTCGATAAATAATTCCTTGTCACTTTTCAATGTATCGGCTGTTATAGCAATAATTGGAATCCGGGGATTTCTGTTATTCGCTTTTTCCCATTCCCTGATTTTACCGGTGGCTTCAACTCCATCCATTCCGGGCATCTGAATGTCCATAAAAACCACATCGGGCGACTCACTGATAAATCTTTCAACTGCCTGTATTCCATCAGCAACAACGATCACTGTATGCCCTAGTTTCTTTAGATTTAAGATAGCAACTTTTTGGTTAATATCGTTATCTTCAGCCAATAATATTTTTAATTCTTTATCAGACGGTATCAATTCTTCTATTTCCTTTGATTCGTCAACAGAAAGGGTTAACGAAGAAATTCCAAATTCGGCATCAAAATGAAAGATAGCGCCTTTACCTTCTTCACTGGTAATCCCGATATCTCCATTCATTAACCGGACCAGGTTCTTCGAAATGGCAAGTCCAAGGCCGGTACCTCCAAATTTTCGGGTTGTAGAAGTCTCAGCCTGTGAAAATGACTTAAACAGTTTGCATTGATTTTCAGGAGAAATACCAATGCCGGTATCCTGAACTTCAAACTTCAGACGAACATTCCCACCATTCTTTACAATCATATTCACCCTTACATGCACATATCCTTCGGTCGTAAATTTTATGGAGTTGTTACATAGATTTATCAAAACCTGCTTTAGACGTAAGGGATCACCAACAAGCCATCTGGGCACATCAGTACCAATCTCAAATGACATTTCAAGATTTTTCTGCATTGCTTTGTACCGAAGGATTTTTATGACCTCGTTCACCACATCAGCGATATTGAAACGAATTCTTTCGAAGGTGATCTGTCCGGCTTCGATCTTTGAAAAATCGAGTACATCGTTTATGATCATCAACAGGTTTTCACCGGATATTTTAATAATATCCAAATATTCAAGCTGTTCCCTGGTCAGCTGACTTCGTTCAAGAATATCCACCATACCAACGATTCCATTCATTGGCGTTCTGATTTCGTGCGACATGTTGGCTAGAAAGATGGCTTTTGCTTTTGCCGAATTTTCAGCCATTTCTTTTGAATGGATAAGCTCTTCCTGAGTTCTCCGGAGTGTCAAATGAAGATTTACCCTTGCCAGAAGCTCCTCTCTACTAAATGGTTTTGGAATATAATCGACCGCCCCCAGCTGAAACCCTTTAATGATGCTGTCTTTCTCTTTCTTGGCCGTCAGGAAAATGATCGGAATATCCTGAGTCTGCGGGTTTGATTTCAAATGAGTACAAACTTCAAATCCGTCAATATCAGGAAGAACAACATCAAGCAAAATCAGATCAAATTTATGTGCTTTGGCTTTGGCAATTGCCGATTTTCCGTTTATGGCGGTAGCTATCAAATACTCTTTTTCTGATAAAATATCTTTCATCAGATCAAGGTTGAGTTGCACATCATCAACGATCAGAATTTTCGAAATTTGATTTGTATCCTTCATCCTCCTACAATGTTGAGTTTATCCAATTTATCAATTCATTCGGGTTGCCTATCATTTTTACCGAATTCAGTTTGATGGCTTCTTTTGGCATACCGAATACTACAGAAGATTTTTCGTCCTGCGCAAAGGTCATTGCTCCGTTATTATACAATTCAAGCATGCCCTTCGATCCATCTCCGCCCATCCCGGTAAGCAAAACTGCTGTTATATTTTTTCCCGTGAATTTGCTTGCAGATTGAAACAAAACATCAACAGAAGGCCGGTGGCGATTGACTAATGGCCCCATTTCAAGTTTGCATTTAAATTTCCCATTTTCATTAACCAACAACAGATGATTAAATCCATTTGCAATGTACGCACTTCCTCGCTGAATGATGTCACCTTGCTCAGCTTCTTTCACATTTAGCGCAGATTCCATATTTAACCGGTTGGCAAATGCCTTTGTAAATTCGCCAGGCATATGCTGTACAATTAAAATACCGGGTAAATCGTTTCGCAGGTTTTTCAGAATTCGCGAAATAACTTCAGTACCACCAGTAGATGCGCCAATCAGGATTACATTTTCTGACGCCTGGCCAGACGATGATGCTAAAGGTGAAAATCTGACCGATTCATTGACCAGTTTATTTCCATTTTCAGCTGATTTTACCGGTCTGACCCGAACTCGCTCGGTCAATGCTGAAGCTTTTATGGCATCAGTAATCCGGATTCCATATTCTTCAAGCAGTTCCTTATTTGATAATTTAGGCTTAGTAACAATTTCTCTGGCGCCCAATTTTAAAGCTATAATTCCTTTTTCAGAACCTTCACCGGTGACCGATGAGATAACGACAACCGGAATAGGATGTTGTTTCATGAGTTTACTCAGAAATGTCAGACCGTCCATGCGGGGCATTTCTATATCGAGGGTAATTACATCAGGAAGGTTCTCTGCAATTTTTGACACCGCTTCATAGGGATCAGCAGCGGTACCGATAACCTCTATTTCAGGATCTTGACTTAAAATCTGTTTCAAGATATTTTGAACTGAAACAGAATCATCAACGATCAGCACTTTTATCTTTCGGATCATTTTGTTTCATTTTGAGTTGTTTTGTCCAGATACTTTTGCAAAACTTCACCAGTCCCGGTATTAAAATGAATCTTTCGTCCCTGCTTTCCTCCGGTGCTTGAACTTACGACAGAAATACCCAATTCGGAGATCAATTTGTAAGCTAACTCGATATTTCGTTGTCCAACGTTAAAAACAGAATGTTGCTCGCCCAGAACTTCAGCGCCTCCAAAAATTTTACAAACAATATCCTCTTTTTTTGCACCAGAATCAAGCATTTTCTGAAATAGTTGAACAATCGCCACATTTCCGTATTTCGGAGATTCCAGGCCATCGCCATTCCAGTATGGCAACATATAATGGTTGATTCCACCGATATTTTGATTTTCATCAAAAAAACAAACGGCCACACACGATCCGAGTATAGTAGTCACCCACTGTGAATCTTTACTGATACACAAGGTTGACGGATGTAGAAAATAGGGCGTTTGCCTGTCTTTGTTCATTAGAAACTGACTTCTGAATCAACTAAAAAATCTTCCAGATCATCCCACTCATCAACTTCTACACTTTCAGGAATCGAAACCATCGCCCGAATGCCTCCTTCAAAATTGTCGTTCAGGCTCACTTCCCCTCCAAGCATTTCTGTATAAGCCTGAACGATGGATAAACCCAGACCGTGGCCTGTATTTATCGAATTGATCTTCTCTTCAAGTTGCTTAAACCGGTCGAAAATAACAATCCGGTCATCCGGATTAATTCCTTTTCCATGATCTGAAACTTCCATGGATAATTTTCCTTTCCCCAAAACAAACTCCAGATCGATAACCGAACCTTCCGGACTGTATTTGATTGAATTACTAATCAGATTTTTAAGAATCAGATCTAACTTTTCCTTGTCAGATGCAAACGATAGTGGCCTCTCCATTTTCAATTCATCGGTAAAGCTTACCGAAAGCCGGATATTCCTTTTATTCAGAAGTGTCTGGAAATATTGGCAGATGTGATCGCTCAGTAAATTCAGGTTAATTGCAGTAAATTTGAATTCTTCCTTTCCTGCTTCAATCAGGGCTGCCGCAAAAATATTTTTTAGTTGAAAATCAAGATGAAAGGCTTCCTCAAAAATCAGATCAGCCATGCGGTGAGCCTGTGGCATTTCACCTTCTTTCAACTGTTTCAGATTTTCGGCCAATGCAAGTACACTGGCAAACGGGTTTACAATTTCGTTCGTAATATTACTGATGAAATGCCCCTTCAACCTTTCAGAATCGCGCAATTTTTCATTCACCTTGTACAAGCTCCTGGCTAATTCTTCATTTTCGATTTTAAGTTGTGAAACTTGTTGTTGATAATTTTCCAACGCAATTTCAAGTTCATTTTTAGCATTCATAAACCTTCAGTATTTGTTTTGACATATACACTTGGTGCAATGGATTTTAAGGGCAGTTGCATGTTTATCAGCGATTCAGAATGACCAATAAACAGATAACCTCCTGTATTTAATCTCTCGATAACCTTTCTCAACACCGACAATTGAACTTGATGATCGAAATAAATCAGTGTGTTCCGAAGAAAAATTATATCAAATTGCATATTTGTCGAGTACGAACTGTCCATCAGATTTAAATAGGCTACCCTGATTTTTTCCCTTATTTCCTTGACAACCCGAACTTTCGGATCTTTGGTATTTTTACTTTTCAAAAAGTACCGATGTTTCAGATCCAAGGCTAATTCATCAACCTGCGACATCGGATAGACCGCCTCTTGGGCAGATTTCAACATCCGGACTGAGATGTCGGTAGCCAGGATGGAATAATTGAACCGAACGCCTTTCATTCGCATAAACTCTTCCAGCGTAATACCAATCGTAAAAGCCTCTTGTCCACTGGAACAGCCAGCGCTCCAGGCATTTAGCTGAGACATACAAAAGTCGCCACTTTCGTGAACAAACTCAGGAAGCACATGATCTCTGATGAATTGAAAATGATCACTTTCCCTGAAAAAGTCGGTTTTATTGGTCGAGATATAATCAACTAAAACATTAAACTCAGTTGAATCGACTTGTCCGTTCAGCAAATTTGCTGCATACTCATCAAACGAATGAATATCCAATTCGCGCAAACGTCGCTGTAGCCTGGCCTGGAACATGATTTTTTTTTCCGATGGCATTTTAATTCCATACCTTTCGGTAATCATCTTCCCAAGCTGAAGGAAAAGGTCGTCAGATATCTGGATAAATTCCGATTTCACTGTCAAGTTTAAAGTATAAATAGCCAAAGTGATTCAACACTTCAATTAAAACCGTTCAAAATCGTCGTCGGAACTATCCGGCAAATCCAAATTAATAACAACTCCCTGCTTTGCTTCCTGTGAATCATGTTCAGCAGGCTTTTGAACATGATTAGCTGTTCTGACTAAACGAATATTCTTGTTCGAATCATCGATCTGGAAGAAAGAAATAATATCCTGAAGCTGCTCGGCCTGAGCTGATAACTCTACCGCATTGGTCGATAATTCTTCGGATGTGGCAGCATTTTGTTGGGTAACCATGTTTAATTGCTGAATGGCAGAATTGATCTGTTCGGCTCCTGCACTCTGCTCATGATTCGCCGCTGAAATATTCTGAATAAGCTGCGATGTTTTTTGAAAATCCGGAACAATTTCTTTCATGAGTTTTCCGGCTTCTTCGGCATTTAAAACGCTCGATTTGGTCAATTGGTCTATTTCCATAGCTGCCAGTTTACTTCGTTCTGCCAGTTTCCCAACTTCAGAAGCAACCACACCAAATCCCCGACCGTGGTCACCTGCCCTCGCCGCTTCAACGGCTGCATTCAGCGCCAAAATATTGGTTTGAAAGGCGATATCGCCAATGATCGAAATTTTGTTGGCAATTTCACGCATGGCATCCACCGTTTCTATTACTTTACTGCTTCCGTGGTAAATTTCTTTTTCAGCGGTGAGAACAAATTTTTCTGTTTTTTTTGCATTTTCTTTGTTTTGCTGAATAGTTGCGGCCATTTCCTCGATGGCTGCCGACACTTCTTCAGCAGAAGCAGCTTGTTCAGAAGCTCCTTGAGAAACCAGCTGTGAGCTGGAACTAAGTTCAAGGCTTGCAGATGCCAGGTTCGCGGATGTACTCGAAACATAAGCAATAATCTTCCGAAGTTTGTGGTTCATCTCTTGCAGTTGATGAGCCAAAATTCCGATTTCATCCTTTTGGTCGATGTCAATTTCAGCTGTTAAATCTCCTTTAGCTAATTTTTGTGCAAATTCGATACCCTTTAACAAAGGCTGTGTGATAATGTTAGAAATAAAAAGGCCGATAATTACGGAAAATACCAGTGAAAAAAGAACAATAATCAGTTGAACAACAACCGATATATTGACTGATTTGACAAAACCGTCCGACATCTTGCTTGTATAAGCTATTGCTGCATTGCGCAGGTTATCAGAATTTTGTATCAGTTTTCCTGAAATATCAGAATCTGCTTTTTTTAATTCCTGAAGTTTTGCATTTTTTTCTGCCAGCGCTTCGTTGGCAGATTTGATGTCCATTGCAGCTTTTTGGACCGGATTATTTAATTTTTTCTTCGTGGACTTCTTTGGATTCGAATTGTTCTGAATAAGTTCTGAATTCCGGCTAATTTCGTTTTGCAGGTAGTTTATATCCTGAACAGTTTTAAAAGCCATCACAATATTCTGCTCATATTGCGGTATCAAAATGGTGGCTTCGCTTAGGTTCTGTTCTAATTTCGACAGATTCTTCGACCTTTCAAGTAATTGGCCACCTTCGCTTAATGTAGTCTTCAATGAGTCAAATTCGGCTTTGGCAATTTTATAATATTCGGGGTTACCTGTTAAATAATAACCTTGCATTTCAAGAGCCACCACTTGTGTTTCATGGCTTAATTTGGTTGAAAGTTCAAGCTGCGGAAGAAATTCTTTGGAAAACGAATTAATATCCGATTTGAAAAACAGCAAAGTTCCAACTGAATATACTGAAATCAGAAATACAATCAGGATCAGAACACCAAATGTCCCCATCAGTTTTGTCCGTATTTTTAAGTCAACTAATCTCATAATCTGTATTTTATAGAATTACACTATCGTATTTATCAAACTAATTTCTTCTTCCGAGAATATTTTCTCAATATTCAGGATGATGACAAATTCATCATTCAAGGTTGCAATTCCATGAATAAATTCAGTATTAAAGCCTTTCCCAACAGTTGGTGCGGGCTTTATCTGGTCCGATTCGAAGATGACAACCTTTTCAACCGAGTCAACGATAATTCCTGAGCTGACCGGTTGACCGTCCAACTCGAAAACCAAAACCAGGATACACGTATTCCGGGTGTTTTCGATTTCCGGAAAACCAAATTTAAGCCTTCCATCAAATACGGGTAAAACTTCACCAAAGAGATTGATTATTCCTTTGAAATACCGGGGTGAATTGGGTACTTTGGTAGTCTCGGTCAATTCCAGAATTTTAGTCACATGGCCAACGTTAACAGCCAAAAGTTCACCGCCCAGCTTGAAGGTAAAGTAGGAATTTATTCCTTGTATAATTTCTGCTGCCATCGTATTAAGAATATTTTTGTATCATCTTATTTGTATCAATAACCAGAGCCAACTGGCCGGTTCCCAATATACTTGCCCCTGAAAAAACATCCTGACCTCTCAGCATTCTGCCCAAAGGCTTAATTACAGCCTGATATTCGCGTACTACAGCATCTACCACCAATCCAAATTGTTGATTTTCAAACGAAACAACTACAACAAACTGCTCTTCAGGAATAGAATTTCCGCTCTCGAACTCTTCGTGCATATTTAAATACGGGAACTGGACTCCTTCAAATTCAACAACCTGCCTAAATCCCTTTTTCAGCAGTTCAGGTTTTACGGTATATATTTTTTGAATGGCTGATGATGGGATAACGTAATAACTTTCACCAACCGTAGTTAGTAACCCATCGATAATCGACAGTGAAAGCGGCAGTTTGATGATAAACCGGGTAAACCGCCCTTTCTGCGTAAGCAGATCAATTGATCCCCGCATTTCCTGAACCCGTCTTCGAACCACATCCATTCCGACTCCCCTGCCCGAAACATCGGTCACCAATTCTGAAGTTGTAAATCCAGGTTCAAAAATAAGCTGGTAAATTTCTTCTTCTGAAATCTTGGTTTGATTTGACAAAATTCCCTGTGAAATAGCTTTTTTACGGATTTTATCCTTATCCAGACCGTCACCATCATCTTCAATTTCAATCTGAACATAACTTCCAACTGTTAAAGCTTTAATAGAAATCGTACCAACAACTGGTTTCTGTTTATTCTGCCGTTCATTTTTACTTTCTATACCGTGATCTATCGAATTTCGAATGATGTGCATGAGCGGTTCAATCAATCTTTCGATGATATTTTTATCCAATTCGGTTTCCATTCCATCTGTTACCAGAACGACTTCCTTATCGAGCGATTTCGATAGGTCATGAATCAGGCGTTTGAATCGGACAGTTATACTTTGAAGTGGTATTAAACTCATATCGAATGCATTGTCACGAAGTTGCCGGCCCAATTTTTCAAAAGTTTCTGTCAGCGAATCCAATTCCGGTCCATTCATTTTCAAAGCAATGACTTCGAGACGAGATTGAGCGGTAATCAGCTCACTAACCAGGTTCATATATTGATCGATCTTATGCGAATCAACCCGGATGGAATCTACCCTGGTTTGCGTGGGAACAGGGTTATCAGGAATTTCCCGTGACGATTTTAACGATACGCCCATCTCGTTGTTTTCATCAGGAAGAGCAATTTCATCAGTCGTTTTCTGATCCTGAGTTTCGGATTCAATTGGCTCCCAATTTTCCTGATTGAACCTGGCATTCAGAAAATCAGCCAATATCTCTTCCTGATGAATTATATTTCCGGATGAAACTTTATCGATCTGAATTTGGGCATTATCAGCCACAAAAATAAAGACATCATTCAGGGTATCAACAGTTTCACTTGTAGCAATAAACAAATTCCATGAAACATAGCATTTGGTTGAATCAATTTCGGTAAGGGTTGGAAGCCTGTCAAACGAAACCTGAACGATACATTCGCCCAACGCATGCAGCTCATCGATCAGATAAAGCGGATTGGTTCCGTTGATGAAAATATTTTCGTTGGGGACAAATGATACATAATAAGTTGTTTGAGTTGTTTCTGAAGCGATTTCATGCTTATTCGATGGTGATTTTTCTTTTTCAGGATTGAATTCGGTTAAGGTTAAACGGGAAATTTGTTTTTTGGTATCCATTTTCATTTGTTGGGCCAATAACCGATGTTCATCGGTTGGCTCCTGCACCATCAGGTTATGAAGCCCGTCAATCGAGTGAAGGGTAAAACTGATAACCTCAGAGTCCAGATGCTGTTTTTTCGACCTGAATAATTCATACAACGTTTCCAGATCGTGAGTTACATCACTGATCAGATCAAATCCAAACATACCGCCACTACCTTTCATCGAATGCATAATCCGGAATATCTCATCAATGACCTGATGATTTTCCTGATCCTGTTCCAAAAGAAGTAATCCTGATTCGAGCCGTTCAAGATATTCCCTGACCTCTTCCCTAAATTTATCTACAAATGACTTCATTATCGAATAACCTTTCTTAAGGTCTGTAAAAGCTTTTCTGTACTAAAGGGCTTCATTAACCATCCGGTTGCTCCTGAATCTCTGGCCTCTTTAATCATTTCAAGTTGGTTTTCAGTGGAAAGCACCAATATGGGTATAAATTTGTAATCTTCTTTTTTCCTAACCTTTCCAATCAATTCAAGACCGTTGAGCTTTGGCATATGGTAATCAGTGAGCAACAGGTCTATGGGCCGACCGTCAAAATACTGAAGTGCATCTAATCCGTCACAAGCAACCATAACCCCATATCCGGCATTCTCTATGCTATAGGTTAAAATTTCCCGAATACTTTCCGAATCGTCAACAATTAAGATTTGTTTAGGCATATAAATTGGTCTTAAATAATTCGTAACCCAACCCTGCATTCTCCAACAATAACTCCTGATCCTCATCAAGGTCCCAAATGATTTGAAAAACAATGTTTAATTCTTCTATGCGCTTAATAAAAGCGACAAATAGCTGGATGCATGAAAGATCCAGGTTCTCCGGTTTTCTGATGGTTATTTTTACCTGATCGCTCAAGTTAGATAAAATTCCAACAAGTTCTGTTTTAATCTGTTGCGAATTTTCTAAAACAAGCATCCCCTCAATGTCCAGACCATTAATCAGACCTTGATCATTCAATGATTTTTGAAACTTAAAGTTTTCCATCAGGTATATCTTGAAAAAAATAAAGATAGGCGAAATTCTCAAATTATGAATCATTTCGAAAGAATTGAGTGTTACTACACTACCTGATTTGGAATTTTTAAAAAGTTTTAAGATTTTTTAAATTACAATTTTAACTTATTGAACTTACTTTTGGCTTGAATTTAAAACCTATTCATCATGAAACGGTATTTCATTTTAGCGATGTTGGCCATTTGTCTTTTCATGAATTCATCCGCACAGGAAAAGGTTCATAAACGGGTTGAACCGAAGGAAGATGTCAGGGTAAAACGTGAATATGACGAAAAAGGCAATCTGATCAAATTTGATTCAGTTTATACTTACAGCTGGTCGGGCGACACTACCCTGATGAAATCATTTTCACCACCAGATTTTCCAAATCCATCAGGCAATCATTTCGGGTTCTTTTCCGATAGTACATTTTGGGGCAATTCATTCTTCGATGATTTTGATGGGTCATTTTTCAACCCATTCAGCCAGAAACAGGATTCTCTGCTGAGGAAGGAATTCGGTCTGAGTCAACATTATCTAAACAATTTCGGACTAAAGAACGATTCATTAGCCCTGGATTTGAAAGGTTTCGATGATTTCTTCGACAGGTTCAATGAAAATAAAAGCGACAGTATTTCTTCAGGATTACATGGGAAAATACTTCAAAAGACGCATCCAAAATCGATGGACGAAATGATGAAAATGCTTCAGCAACAGATGCAGGAAATGGAGAAAAAGCAGCGGGAGTTTTTAAAGGAACAACCGAAATGGAGGAAATTCTGAAGCATCAAAAGAAAGTTATCAGATTAATAGTCACCATAAAACACACAAATAACAAGTCTTGGAAATCTCCATTCAATTATTCAATAAGGTTATTGAATAATTGAATGGAGATTTCTATATTTGCAAGTCCAACAAAATAAATGTGAGATGAAAGGACGTGATTTTAAAGATGCCATGTATGACGGGCTTACAAAACTACTCAAAGCCCTATCGAATCCGTTACGGCTCGAAATTATTGAAATGCTCTCGCAAGGTGAAAAAAGCGTGGAAGGAATTGTACAATCTACTAATCTGACTATTGCCAATGCCTCCCAACATCTTCAGGTCTTGAAGAACAATAACATTGTTAAAGCAAGAAAAGAAAAGCAATACGTTTATTATTCATTGGTGAATGATGAGTTTTTATCCGTTTACCAGCATGTGATCAAATACGCAGTTCACGAAATAGCCGAATTGGAAAAGATAATGAATCGTCAGAGAGAGTACAACAAATCACTAAATGCTGTAAGTCTTAGCGAACTCGAAAGCATGATCAGTAATGAAAATGTTTTGCTCATGGATGTACGGCCTTCTGTTGAATATGAGTTTGGTCATATCACCGGGGCAATTTCCATCCCCATGAATGAATTGATGGCCAGCCTGAAAAACATTGCCAAAGAAAAAGAGATTATTGCCTATTGCCGCGGCCCGTTTTGCGTTCTGGCTGATGAAGCCGTAAAACTTCTGAAAGAACAGGGATACAATGTCCGCAGACTCGACGAAGGATATCCTGAATGGAAAATCAAACAATTAGAAAACAATAACTAAATATTTAAAATCAAGTAAAATGAAATCAAGATCAATAATTTTAATCGTCGCAACAATAATATTTTGCTCTTTTCAAAACACTTTTGCTCAGCAAACTTCCGAAAAACAAGATACTACTCTTACCGTTGACTTTACAAAAATAAATTACACTTGTCCAATGCATTCGGAAATCATATCTGATAAACCGGGAACGTGTCCCAAGTGTGGAATGGAATTAGTGAAGTTGGAAAAAGGGGAAAAGCAATCAGAGCCAATGCAACATCAGATGGGTATGATGATGTGTTCAATGCACGGAATGGTAAATATGAACCATAAACACGATGAACAAAAAAAAGATAACATGAAAATGATGCAGGGGAAGAAAGGGATGGTTTTTTTGATGGTAGCCATGATGGTCGTAATGCTAATAATAAAGATGATATGAAAACAATTATAATTTTAGGAGGCGGTGTTGGCGGAATTGTAACCGCGAATGAACTTAGCAACCGCTTAAGCGGTGAGCACAAAATTATCCTGATCGAAAAGAATAAAGAACACATGTTCGCACCTTCCTATTTATGGCTGATGAACGGCGACCGCAACAAAAAACAAATAAGTGTACCGCTCAAATCGCTCCTGAAGAAGGATATTGAAGTAGTAAATGCCATTGTTAGTGAAATTATTCCGGCTGAGCAGAAAGTTAAAGCGGGCGAACAGGAATATCTTTATGATTTTCTTGTAATAGCGCTTGGCGCCGATTTGGCCCCGGAAAAAATTCAGGGTTGGGACGATAGCATCCACACCTTTTATACCTTGGAAGGTGCGGAAAGATTACATGAAACGCTGAAAAATTTTTCAGGCGGAAAGGTCGCTGTAGTAATTTCATCGATGCCTTACAAATGCCCTGGCGCACCGCATGAAGGGGCGATGCTTATTGAAGATTTTTTTACTGCAAAAGGACTTCAGGAGAAAGTCGAGATCAGCCTTTTTACCCCGGAGCTCCAACCGCTGCCTGTTGCCGGGCCTGAACTTGGAAATGCAGTTAAAAGCATGCTCGACAAAAAAGGAATCCGGTTCCATCCGTCGATGAACCTTAATTCAGTTGATACAAAATCAAAACAGTTGTTTTTCAACGGGAAAGAATATTTTGAATATGATTTACTTATAGTTATCCCACCCCACCAGTCCCCTATGGTCATTCGTACATCAGATCTGGCAAATGCAAATGGCTGGATTGATGTGAACCCTGCATCACTTCAAACAAAGTACGAAAACGTTTTTGCGATTGGCGATATTGCATCCATACCATTGCCTGGCAGATGGTTTCCGGATAAGCCAATGATGCTGCCCAAAGCCGGAGTTTTTGCCCATTTGCAGGCTGAAGTTGTGGCAAAAAACATTGTCAAGGAAATTCAAGGTGAAAAAGCGGATGAAAAATTTTGTGCCGACGGGTACTGTATGCTCGAAGCCGGAGAGGATTTGGCAGGATTTGCTTATGGCGATTTCTTTGGAGAACCGCATCCACAGGTTCATTTAAAACAGATTGGCAGAAAATGGCACATAGGGAAAGTGCTTTTCGAAAAGTGGTGGTTAAGTCCGGTCGGCTTAAAAAAGGCATTCTATAAAAATCTGCTTCAGGCAGGAGGAAAATTAATCGGCATGCCCGTTAAACTTTAACAAAAATGGTTCAAGGCATGAAACATCCAATTTACCTCGACTATAACGCCACCACCCCTGTTGATCCGGAGGTTGCAAAAGAAATGATCCCATATATTGAATCGTTCTACGGAAATCCTTCCAGCTCCTATTCAATCGGGCGAAGCAATAGAGAAGCAGTTGAAAAAGCACGGGCACAGGTTGCCAAATTGATCAACTGCCAAGCGGATGAAATCTATTTTACGAGTTGTGCCACCGAATCCAACAACCTGGCCATTAAAGGGATTGCCTGGGCAAACAGCGATAAAGGCCGGCACATTATTACTTCGGCAATAGAACACCCCGCCGTAATGGAGGTTTGCAAATACCTGAGTTCACAAGGTTTCGAGATCACCTGGCTTCCGGTCGATCATTCTGGAAGGATTGGTCCCAAAGATGTTGAAAACGCGATCAGAAAAGATACGATCCTGATTACCATCATGCACGCCAACAACGAAGTTGGAACGATTCAGCCCATTAGTGAAATCGGTTCAATTGCCCGGCAAAAAAATATTGTTTTTCATACCGACGCATCCCAGTCGGTCGGAAAAATTGAAACGGATGTCGATAAACTGGGGGTTGACCTGCTGACCATTGCCGGACATAAATTGTATGCCCCCAAAGGTATCGGCGCGCTGTACATCAGGCAGGGAACGCCAATCGAAAATCTGATGCACGGTGGCGGACATGAAAAAGGCATACGCCCGGGAACAGAGAATGTCATTCATACCGTCGGACTTGGGAAAGCCTGCGAAGTGGCGATGCGCGATTTCAAAAAAAATCAGCACAATATGCAGGTTTCGCGCGACAGACTGCTCGATGGCCTGGTTTCCCAGCTAGGAAATAAGGTTCATGTAAACGGTAATCTGGGAAATTGCCTGCCGAACACGCTGAGTGTGGCTTTCGAAAACATTAGTGCACACGCTTTAGCTTCTTTTATCAGCAGCGATGTTTTGATTTCTACCGGTTCGGCTTGTCATTCCGGAGAAACAACCATTTCATCTGTCCTTCAGGCGATGAATCTCGATTTCAGGACTGCCGCTGCAACTGTGCGGATTTCAACCGGGAAAAAGACGACGGAGGAAGAAATCGATTTTGCTGTTGAAGTGCTTGTCAATGCTGTTAAAAAACTCTCACTATAAATTAAATCAACAATCTATGAAGAAACATTTTATTCTACTGGTGTTTATGGCATGTGTTTTTACATCCGGAACTTACGCCAAATCACCTACCCCAAATTCAAGTTCACAAACGTCCATCGGAATGGTCATTTATTCAAACGACACCGAAACAGTATGGAATGCGCTACGTCTGGCTAATTATTCCAAAAATCAGGGCGATTCCGTAAGTATTTTTCTGCTCGGAAAAGGTGTTGAACTGGATAGTATGGTAAAAACAGATAACGATTTGAAAGAGCAAGCCGATCAGTTTTTAGAAAACGGCGGTAGTATTCTGGGCTGCGGAACTTGCTTGCGAAGCCGGAAAAATAACGAACCACAGGTTTGTAAGTTCTCTTCCCTGGCCGATCTGTACGAATTGATCCGTAAAAACAAAATAGTATTAACATTTTAAAAGTATTGCAATGAAAATTGGAATTATCATCGAAACCAAAGAGTTTGAAAAGGCATGGAACGCTTTCCGTTTTGCCGTAACCGCTAAAAAGCAGGGTCACGAAGTAAAGGTATTTTTAATGGGCGAAGCCGTTGAATGCGAAGGACTGACCCACGAGAAATACAATGTGGATGAACAACTGCACAATTTTGTAAACGCCGGTGGTGAAATTCTTGCCTGTGGCACATGTATCAAATCACGCCATCTGGAAGATTCATTGGAAGTTTGTCCGGTCTCAACCATGGTCGATTGTGTGAATGTGGTTGTCTGGGCCGATAAAACGGTAACATTTTAAAAACAAGAAATCATGCGAAAAGAAAAAATGATAGAAATGGTCATGCACCAAACAGATAGTAACCTCACTGCCGAACAAATTGCTGGTCAGGTTGAAGCTGCATGTAATAAATATAGTCTGGCCTTGCTTCAAACCTATAATTATCACGAGATCGTTGAAACGAAAGGCTTTCCTATCCAAAGGAAAGTGTTTGTTTACAATATTTGTCAGGCAAAAACAGCATCGATGATGCTCACATCAAATCCTGAGTTTTCAACATTTATGCCCTGTACCTTAGCAGTGTATGAAGTAAACAACAAAACGGTTCTCTCTACAATGAACATGGAAATAATGCTCGAAGCAGTTAAATCGAATAAAGAATTGTATAATCAGGCATCAAACCTGTTTAAGTCATTCACCCAAATGATGGACGAACTGGCTGCCGGAAAATAAAATAGATGTACTGAAATAATTGATCTGGTGGAATAAAGCCACTGGATCAATTTATGAATCTTAGTTAGAGCGTTAATCGCAATACATTATTTATTCCGCTCCCTGTGGATAATCGAAAAAGGGTAAGGCATGTTTTCCTGACTCTGAAGTAAAGCCGTATAGGTTTGGTTGATTAAATCAAATTTTGTAAAATATGACTTTGCACTAAAACACAGGAACGACATGATCAAACCGGAAGGTCGGTTCAGGCCGTCCTGGACTCAAACATCTCAGTGCCAAGATTTTTACATCAAGTTGACCACGGGTTGAATCAAGCATTTCGCGTACCACGAGTTCGAGTGCTTCAGGACTCATTTCCACACGGGCATTTAGAGTTAAACGAGCCTCAGTTCCAATTCCGGCCGATCCGCGAAAATTAAGCGTATCACCCATCCCTGTTAAATTACCCATCAGGTATTGATCTCCAGATTCGAGCATCATTTTTACATGGCCAACTGAAGCCCTAATGTTGTCGAACTGCTGACTTAGCCCTTGCATGAAATTTCGTGCAAAAATATCCCAATCCGTCAGCTCTCCATTTAACATGATCGTGCTGTTAAGCCATCCCAAAACAGCTTCACCTTCGGCATAAACATCGTAATCAACCTCGACAAGGCGCTGTCCGGCATCGGTACGATTCAATACTTCATTCAGCCATTCATCAACTCCTGTCCTGCTCTTTGAACTAATCGTCATGACTTCAGAATCCGGAAAGTTCAGTTTCACCCGTTCTTTCAGCTTTTCCAAATCTTTTGGGAAAAGCAGGTCAGCTTTACTAATCAGGATAAGATCACTCTCTTCCAGCTGTTTGCGAAATATATAAGCAGCGCTTGGGTGTAATCCGGCCGTACTTCCATCAAGAATATTAGTCAGGCGCACCGGATCGGCCATCACTGAAAGCGGACTGACCAACAATTCACCTTTCATACTTTCTTTAAGCGGCTGGACAATGGTAGCCGAAAGATCAGTACAACTGCCAACCGGTTCAGCAATGATTACATCGGCATTGGCATCATCACGAACCTGCCTCATGGCATTGATCAGTCCGTTAAAATTACAGCAGAAACAGCTGCCGCTTACTTCGGCAACCTTCACTTCGTCACGCGATAAAATAGCAGTATCGACTAATTCAGAAGCCTGGTCGTTAGTAATCAATCCTATTCGCTTACCATTTTCCATTAACCGCTGGGCAGCTTCCCATAACAAAGTGGTTTTTCCTGCACCAAGGAATCCACCAACCAATATAAGTCGTGTTGTTTTCATCATTTTCGTTTATTTTTGAAGTGGTTCGTCGTTGGCGCAATTACACGATAGTACCGAACGGTTCATCGCCGGTTCAAGTATATTTACAAAAAACAGTGAAGCCAGGATTCCGCCCAGGATTGGAGCCGGGATGTAAACAAAGAAAAAGCCTCCTGCATGGTCAGGAAATGCAGCAGAGCCCCAACCAAATAAAACCAGCATAAAAGCGCCCAGCGTTTCGCCAATAAACTCTTTTGAATATCTCAATATTTTAGCCTCGTTAGTTTATAATTCAGTTCAGCTTATGTTTTATTCGTGCTGATTAATGGCGCAAATATATTGAAATCGTAAAAAACACAAGCTGAGTTTAAACTTGTTAACAAAACTAATTCAGTTGAAAAGTTCAACCAATTAGATTAAACATACCTTTGGAGAACATTTTTCAGTTAATTCTGTTTGACTAATTAAATGAAAAAACTTTTTTCCATATCATTCACTCTGCTCATTTTGCTTTCGGGTATGCATTTTTCGATTGCCACACATTACTGTGGTGATGAAATTGCTGCAACCAAAGCATCATTCACCGGCGAGCTGGCTACTTGTGGTATGGAAGGTCCGTCTGACCAACATTCAACTCCGGGCAATCAAATTGAAAATCATTGTTGTGACAACAGCATTTCCGTTTTTGCTGTCGATCAAAATTATGCCCCATCATTTACCGAATTCACTTCGTTTTCACAACCACTTTTACAGGTTTTTATTGTACCTGTAAATCCTGAAATACATTCGCTTACCGCTATTAATCTGAATAGCACAGATAGCAGTCCGCCTGAAAACATTCTGGTACACGCTGTAAGTCTGCCCAAAATTTGTGTTTTCCTGATCTGATTTTATTGAATATTATTTTCAGTAGAAAACTTTCTATTGAAAAATTTCGTCTTGGTACTTAAAACTTGTATCCGGATAATTTCTATTATTCAATAACATTAATTTTCAAAATCATGAAAACTGTAAAAATTATATTAGTTGCCTTATTGGCAACAACTTTGGGTGTAAACTCTTATGCTCAAACCAACAATCAATCACAAGTGCTAACTGAAAAAACTGAAATAATTAAAGTTTCAGGAAACTGTGATATGTGTAAAGCACGTATCGAGAAGGCTGCAAAGCTGGATGGCGTTTCGAAAGCCGAATGGAACAAAAAAGACAAAACCCTGACTGCAACTTTCAATCCGGCAAAAACAAACATGAACGAAATTGGGAAAAAAGTTGCAGCTGCCGGTCACGATACTGAAAAGATGAAGGCGAATGAAACAGCCTACGACAAGCTTCCTGGCTGTTGCCAATACAGGTAGAAAAGCCCCCTAAATCCCCCAAATGGGGGACTTTTCGATCTGCAAAATCATTACAAATGCTTGTAAAATAGCACCGCTTGAAATTTTCATTGCCCAAACTCCCTTCCCTTTTGGGGAAGGGCCGGGGATGGGGCTTTAAATTTTACCATCATGTTTAACGGACTTATAAAATATTTTCTAAACAACCGGCTGATTACCTTCATTTTACTGCTCACGTTCATCGTATATGGAGCCGTAACCATGCCGTTTAACTGGGACACGGGCATTTTGCCCCGTAACCCGATTCCGGTAGATGCGATCCCGGATATTGGCGACAACCAGCAGATTATCGCTACCGAATGGATGGGCCGCTCGCCTCGCGACATCGAGGATCAGATCACCTACCCACTAACTTCAACCTTACTTGGAGTGCCTGGAGTTAAGACTATACGAAGTACCTCCATGTTCGGCATGTCGTTTATCTACATCATTTTTAAAGACGATGTGGAGTTCTACTGGAGCCGGTCACGTATCCTCGAAAAACTCAATTCACTTCCTTCCGGAACCTTGCCTCCAGGCGTTCAACCCTCGCTTGGACCTGATGCCACCGCACTTGGACAAATATTCTGGTACACGCTGGAAGGCCGTGATCCGAAAACGGGTAAACCAACCGGTGGCTGGGATCCTCATGAATTACGAACGGTTCAGGATTATTACGTCAAATATTCATTGGCTACTGCCGAAGGTGTTTCCGAAGTAGCCTCCATCGGTGGATTCGTCAAAGAGTACCAGGTGGACCTCAATCCTGACGCTATGAAAGCTTCCGGAGTGACGGTAATGGATATGATGCAGGCGGTGAAAAAAAGTAACCTCGACATTGGCGCCGAAACCATTGAGCTGAACAAAGTTGAATATGTCATTCGCGGTCTGGGTTACCTGAAAAGTTTGGATGACCTGAAACTGGCTGTTGTGGCTGTTCGCAACAATGTGCCTGTTCGGGTCGGCGATGTGGCACGCGTTTCGTTTGGCCCGGCCACCCGGCGTGGTGGCCTCGACAAAGGTGGCGCCGAAGCCGCCGGTGCAGTGGTTGTTGCACGCTATGGTTCGAATCCCATGGCTGTAATTAAAAATGTAAAAGAGAAAATAAAGGAAATAGCGCCGGGACTTCCTTCCAAAGTGCTGCCCGATGGAACCGTGTCGAAAGTGACCGTTGTTCCGTTTTATGATCGTACCGGCCTGATTCAGGAAACCATTGGTACGCTCCAATCAGCGCTTTCACACGAAATTCTCATCAGTATCATTGTCATCATTGTGCTGATGTTTAACCTGAGGGCTTCAATATTGATTGCTGGATTACTGCCCGTTGCCGTTTTGATGACGTTTATCGCTATGAGCCTGTTTGGCGTGGATGCCAATATCGTTGCACTTTCGGGAATAGCTATTGCCATCGGGGTGATGGTCGATGTCGGGATTGTGTTTGTCGAGAACATGATCCGCCATCTGGAGATGCCTGAAAATGAAGGTGTCCAGGGTGAAAAACTGAAAGCGGTGATTTATGAAGCCACCATTGAAGTATCGTCAGCTATTACCACGGCGTTGCTCACAACCATTGTCAGCTTTTTACCGGTATTTGCGATGCAGGCTTCCGAAGGAAAATTATTCCGGCCGCTGGCTTTTACCAAAACGTTTGCCCTGTTGGCTTCGTTTCTGTTGGGAGTGGTTGTTTTACCAACCCTGGCGAACTTTCTGTTCTCCATTCGATTCGACCGCAAACGGTTCAGCTGGATTTTTAATTCAATACTGATAATACTTGGTCTGGCAGCTGTAATTTTTTGGGGAACCTGGCAGGCGCTTGCGTTACCGGCCATTGGAATTAATAACCTTTTAGCTTCACGCTGGCCCGAAAAACGAAAAAACTTCCCTAACCTGTTCAATATCGGAATTACGCTTCTGTTTGCGGTTTTCTTTCTTACCGAAGAATGGCTTCCTCTTGGAGCGCACAACAGTTTTATAACCAACTTTCTGTTTGTTGCCGGAATTGTTGCCTTTGTTCTGAGTTTGCTCATGGCGATGGTTCACTTTTACGAACCGGTATTGCGCTGGTGTCTCCGGCATAAGTGGCAGTTCCTGATGTTGCCGGTATTTACCGTATTGTTTGGCATAAATATATGGCTTGGTTTCGACACACTTTTTGGTGTTGTTGCTAAAGGGACCAATGCAGTAGGATGGGATATCCGGCAAACTTCTTTTTGGAAAAGTGCGGACGAAACATTCCCCGGTATTGGCAAGGAATTTATGCCGGCGCTGAATGAAGGTTCGTTTTTGCTGATGCCAACCAGTATGCCACATGCCGGAATTGAGCAGAACGTGGATTACGTCAAGGATTTGGACAAACGACTGATGTCGATTCCTGAAGTAGATGTGGCGGTTGGAAAATGGGGCCGGGTGAATTCCGCTTTGGATCCGGCGCCGGTGCAGATGTTCGAAAATACGATCAATTATTTACCTGAATATATTCTGAATGAAGACGGTCACCGCATGAAGTTTAAAGTGGACCATGACGATAATTTTGTCCTGACCGACGGAAAGACTTATAATCCGGAACGGGAAGGGTTTAAAAAGATTAATCCCAAATTGCTGATTGCGGACGATCACGGCGAATATTTCAGGCAATGGAGAAAAGAGATTAAATCGCCGGATGATATCTGGAACGAAATTGTGCAAGTGACCAATTTACCCGGACTGACGTCAGCTCCGAAATTACAGCCAATTCAAACTCGTTTGGTCATGCTTTCAACCGGAATGCGTGCACCGATGGGTCTGAAGGTATTTGGCCCTGATCTGGAATCGATCGAAAAAGCAGGACTCGATCTGGAGCGTTTGCTGAAAAAGGCACCGGGCGTGGTTCCTTCGTCAGTATTTTATGATCGTGCAGTTGGTGCGCCATACCTTGAAATCAAACTGAACCGTGCTGCAATTGCCCGATACGGAATGACAATCAGCGATATACAGGAGGTACTTCAGGCTGCTGTGGGTGGAATGGCGCTGACAACGACCGTTGAAGGACGTGAACGCTTCCCGGTCAGGTTACGTTATCCTCGCGAATTGCGCACCACTCCTGAAGAATTGGAAAAAATTCTGGTACCATCGATGGGCGGTACCCAGGTTCCGTTGGGCGAACTGGCCGACTTTAATTATACCCGCGGACCTCAGATGATCCGTAGCGAAAACACCTTCCTGAACGGTTATGTCATCTTCGACAAACAGCCTGGAATTGCTGAGGTGGATGTGGTCGAAAATGCGCAAAAATACCTCACAGAAAAACTGGCTTCCGGTGAATTAACACTCGCAGCCGGGGTAAACTACAAGTTTGCCGGAAACTATGAACAAGAGTTACGGGCTACCAAACGTCTGTTGGTTTTGATCCCGATTAGTCTGATTCTGGTGTTTTTGCTGCTGTTTTTTCAGTTTAAAACTGTAATAGCTTCATCTATTCATTTTTCCGGGGTGTTTGTAGCCTTTGCCGGAGGTTTTATCATGCTTTGGCTATACGGCCAGGGTTGGTTCCTGAATTTCTCTCTCGCCGGAACGAATATGCGAGACCTGTTCCAAATGCACACCATTAACCTGAGTGTGGCGGTCTGGGTGGGTTTCATTGCTCTTTTTGGTATTGCTACCGATGACGGGGTGATCATGGGAACCTATATTCACCAGGTTTTTGAGGAACGGAAACCCTCTACGTTAACCGAAGTGCGCGAAGCCGTGGTTGAAGCCGGTAAAAAGCGTGTCCGCCCTGCCATGATGACGGCTGCCGTGGCCATTATTGCTTTACTTCCGGTACTAACCTCAACGGGGAAAGGAGCCGACATCATGGTTCCGATGGCTATCCCGACTTTCGGTGGAATGATCATCCAGATCATGACCATGTTTGTGGTTCCGGTACTTCAATCAATATGGCGCGAAGGGGCAATCAAAAAAGAACAAAAACAATTAGCTGCTCATACACTGAGTATCGGAAAGGAGGAAAATCATGAATAATATAAAGTTCCAGGTTTCAGGTTCCAGGTTTTTTACCCTGAAAGGGTTAAATCTGATTAACCACCGGTGGAACCGGTGGGCAAGGATCGCAAACGAATCAACAACCCTGAAGGGGTTGAATATAAAAAGCTTTATGAGTTCAACCCTTTCAGGGCTGCTCTTGTTGATTGGCTCTTTCCGTGGGTTTCACCCACGGTTATTCAAATTAAGTCCTGTCAGGACTTTAAAAAGGATACAATTTCTCCTGATTGCTCTTTTTCTGCTTCTATTGGCTGGAACGGTTCATGCACAGGAATCACTGTCGGTTTATCTGGAACTGGCAGGAAAAAACAATCCGGATCTGCAGGCCAAATACCTCGAATATTCGGCGGCACTCGAAAAAGTACCGCAGGCAGGTGCACTGCCCGACCCGACAGCTCAATTGGGATTTTTCCTGAAGCCGATGCAGTTGCTGGGTGGAAATCAGTTAAGCAATATACAGGTGATGCAAATGTTTCCGTGGTTTGGAACACTGAAAGCAGCAAAAGATGAAGTATCGCAGATGGCCCTGATGAAATTCGAGGAGGCCAGCGATGTTCGCAACCTGCTTTACAGTCAGGTAAAAACATCCTGGTACCGTTTGTATCAAAAAAAGCGTGAAATAGGTATTCTGAACGAAAACCTTGATTTGCTTCGAACGCTTGAAAAGGTAGCTCTTTCTAAATATACGAATGCAAAAAGCTCCGGTTCGTCAGGAAGTCCGTCTTCAGGAAATACAGCTATGCCGGCACAATCCACCCCAAATTCAGGAGTAATGGGAAGCATGCAAAACGGTGCATCCAATCAGGCAGCACCGGCAACTTCCGGAGGAATGGGTGGTGGATCATCATCTATGAGTTCTAAAGGTTCAGGAATGGTTGATGTGCTTCGTGTGCAGATGGAAATCGCCGAACTGGAAAACCGGGTATCAGTCACTCAGGATTTGCTGGGTACTGAAGTGGCCCGTTTCAATAGTTTACTGGACAGGCCATCGGAAATGCCGGTTTTTATACCTGACAGTCTGAGTCCAGTTGAACTGGCTGTTGACTTGAATGCTATGTCTGACAGTCTGAAAAACAACCCAATGTTGCGTATGACTCTTGCACAACGGGCTGCAGGGCAGGCTCAGCAAGAGATGGCGAACAGGATGGGCAAACCGATGCTTGGCGTAGGCGCCAATTATATGTTGATCGAAAAGCGCGCGGGAAATCCTTCCATGATGAATGGCAATGATATGGTTATGCCGATGGTTTCCTTCACCATTCCTTTTTTCAGTAAAAAGTACAAAGCCATGGAACGGGAAGCAGGGTTTAAAATAGAGGCATCGGAAAAATCATACAAAAATACCATGAATGGTTTGGAAGTATCCTTTCTGGAAAGTATTCAGCAGTATAAGGATGCCGGTCGCCGATTGACATTGTATCAAAAACAAGCTGCCCTGGCCCGAACAAGTGTCCGACTGCTAACAACTGCCTTTTCAGCCTCTGATTCTGACTTTGAAGAAGTGCTTCGAATGCAGACTCAATTGCTTGATTATGGATTAAATGAGCTCGCCGCCCTGACCGACAGAAATTCGATTGGTGCACAGCTTGAATATTTGGCCGGACTTAAATAATTAAAAAATACAAGACAATGAAAAAATATAAAATATTTCAAAACAATTGGGCAAAGCCGGCAATCTATGTTGTCGGTGGATTGATTCTGGGGTGGTTAATTTTCCACCATTCAGAGCCAGCAAAGAATACCGAAGGAACCGTAGTTCAGGAAAACGTGCACGATGAAGCGGCACATCAAATATGGACTTGCGCCATGCACCCGCAAATCAGGATGGACAAACCGGGGCAATGCCCTATATGCGGTATGGATCTAATCCCATTAAAAACGGCCACAGCGGAACTCGATCCGGATGCGGTGCAAATGACCAAAGAGGCCATTAAACTTGCTGAAGTGCAAACAACCATTATAGGCAGGCAGGATGCTGAAAAAGAAGTGAGTCTCTATGGAAAAGTACAGGCCGACGAACGCCGGATCAAAACGCAGGCGGCTCATGTTCCCGGAAGAATAGAAGAGTTGCTGATCAGTTTTACCGGAGAAACCGTGAGGAAGGGACAGGTAATCGCCCGCATATATTCACCTTCGATGATCACCGCCCAGGAAGAGTTGTTGCAGGCCAAACAACTGGTACCGGCCCAGCCTGCACTAATTGAAGCTGCACGTGAAAAATTACGGCAGTGGAAATTATCCGGCAAACAAATTGCTTCCATTGAACAAGGTGGAAAAGCACAAACAGTTTTTGATGTGTTATCCAACGTTTCCGGCATTGTACTGACCAAACTGGTTAATCAGGGCGATTACGTGCAACAGGGAGCTGCATTGTTTGAAGTGGCAGATCTTTCGAATGTCTGGGTACTTTTTGATGCTTATGAAAGCGACCTTCCCTGGATAAAAACAGGTAGTTCAGTGGCATTTACGCTCCAGTCGTTGCCTGGTCAAAAATTCTCCGGAAAGATTACGTTTATCGATCCGGTCATCAATCCAACAACCCGGGTGGCTTTGGTACGGGTTGAAGCTTCAAATCCGGGAGGCAAACTCAAACCCGAAATGTTCGTGAACGGTATCGTAACTTCAGCCCTGCCTAAATACAACGACGGAATAGTTATTCCGCAATCGGCTGTACTGTGGACAGGTCCACGCTCAGTCGTTTACGTGAAAATTCCCGGGGCTAAAGAACCCGAATTTCTGATGCGAGAAATTGAGCTTGGACCAGCTCTGAGCAATGCTTACGTGGTGCTTAGCGGATTAAAGGAAGGTGAAGAAATCGTCACCAATGGTACATTTGCTGTAGATGCCTCTGCCCAGTTGGCAGGCAAACCCAGCATGATGAATCCTGAGGGGAATCAAGTGTCTTCAGGCGGAATGGCAGGTATGGATATGGGAAATGCATCTGAGACTCAAAGTCGCGCCCGGAGTGGAACCATGAAACAGGAACATCAAATGATCAAAGTCTCCGGCAATTGTGAAATGTGCAAGGATCGGATCGAAACGGCAGCCAAATCGGTTTCCGGAGTAATGACAGCCGACTGGAGTGCTGAAAAACAAATGCTGAATGTTGAGTTTGATCCGAACAAAACCAATTTGGATGCCATTCAGAAAGCCGTTGCCAAAGTTGGCCACGATACCGAAAAATTCAAGGCTCCGGACGAGGTTTATAAACAACTTCCGGAGTGTTGTTTGTACCGGAAATAATGGATTTATACTCATATGATGATTTGGAGTCAACAGGTGAGTATAAAAGTTGATCGCATTGTGAAAAGTTAAATAAAAAAAATGCCACCAAGGACTCAAAGGCTCAAAGTAGCACTAAGAATTGAATAATAAGCATTTAGACTTTTTGTAACTTTGTGTATTCGTGTCTTTGTGGCAAAAAAAACACTTTTCGGAGTACACACAAAATTGAAACTAATTTCTGATAACAAAATTGCTTCCTGCTTGTTTTACTTGAAAATCAAAGCCATTTATCATGCTTCGCGATATTCGAACCAATTATCAGAAATTTGAGCTAACTGAAAAAACAGTTGATAAGAATCCTTTTCAACAACTAAACTTATGGCTGAAGGAAGCTGTTTCAGGCAAAACCCCCGATCCGACCGCGATGATTCTTTCAACCATTGATCAGGATGGAAATCCGGAATCCAGAGTGGTACTTTTAAAGGAACTGACTTCGGAAGGACTGATATTTTTCACCAATTATCAGAGTAAAAAAGGTCAGCAAATTTCAGCCAATCAGCATGTTTCTGTGGTTTTTTTCTGGGCTGAAACCGAACGGCAGGTTCGGATAAAAGGAATCGCTGAAAAAATTTCGGATGCAGATTCTGAAGCCTATTTCTTGTCAAGACCATTGGAAAGCCAACTTGGCGCCTGGGCTTCACCACAAAGCCAAATCATTGAGGACCGGCGAGTATTGGACGAAAACTATAGTCGCTACCAGGAATATTTCCGGAATAATGAAATAAAAAAACCACCGCACTGGGGTGGTTATCTTATCCGGCCCGAGTATTTCGAATTCTGGCAAGGTCGCTCAAACCGTCTGCACGACCGGATTGAATTTTGTCTATCCCAAGATCAATGGATAATTAACCGACTTGCTCCATAGTTTTTGTATTTTAGTGGAAATTTTACAGCAAAATGACCAGCAAAAATATTCAACAGCGGATAACTGAATTGCGTTCAATACTCGATGATTACAATCATCGCTACTACGTTTTATCACAACCTGTTATTAGCGACCAGAAGTTCGATATGCTTATGAAAGAACTCGAAAAACTGGAAGCTGAAAATCCGGATTTTTTCGATTCGAACTCGCCAACTCAGCGTGTAGGAAGCGATTTGAACAAGGAATTTGAACAGGTCAGGCATCAATATTCAATGTTGTCGCTTTCAAATTCGTATTCGGAAGAAGAATTGCGCGATTTTGACCAGAAAATCAGAAAACTCACCGACCAGAAATTTGAATATGTATGTGAACTGAAATACGACGGGACTTCAATCAGTTTACGCTATAAAAATGGGATGCTCGACAAAGCGATTACCCGCGGTGACGGCACTTTTGGCGATGATGTAACGAATAATGTCAGGACTATCCGGAGCATTCCACTCAAATTAAAAGGTGGTGGTTATCCTGAAGAATTCGAGATCAGGGGCGAAATTCTGTTGCCTTTTTCTGAATTCGACCGGCTTAATGAAGAACGGGAAGAAGAGGGCGAAGCGCCTTTTGCCAATGTTCGGAATGCCGCTTCAGGAACCCTGAAATCCCAAAAATCATCGGTGGTTGCCGAACGGAAACTGGATGCCTATTTTTACTATTTACTGGACGAAAACCTACCGGCAGATGGCCATTTGGAAAATCTTCAGGCCACTAAAGAATGGGGGTTTAAAATCTCTCCTGATACCAGAAAATGCGTGGATATGAATGAAGTAATCGCTTTCATCCGGAAATGGAACACCAGACGATTCGAATTACCGGTTGCTACCGATGGAATCGTGATTAAAGTGAATTCGCTGAGTTTGCAGCAATACCTTGGAACAACCGCAAAATCACCCCGCTGGGCCATTGCCTATAAATATAAAGCCGAGCAGGCCAGCACCATTCTGCAATCGGTTTCTTTCCAGGTTGGTCGTACCGGAGCCGTTACACCTGTTGCCAACCTCGATCCTGTACAACTCGCCGGAACAACCGTGAAACGTGCCACTTTGCACAATGCCGATATCATTAAAAACCTTGACCTGCATTTGGGAGATACCGTTTTTGTTGAAAAAGGCGGAGAAATAATTCCAAAAATTGTTGGCGTCGATATGGCAGCACGACACCCGATGGCTCAACCGGTCGATTTTATCAGGAACTGCCCCGAATGCGGAACACCTTTGATCCGCAAAGAAGGAGAAGCTGCCCATTATTGTCCCAATGAAGATGGTTGTCCGCCACAAATCAAGGGAAAAATGGAGCATTTTATCAGCCGGAAAGCCATGAACATTGACGGTTTGGGAGCAGAAACCATTGATTTACTATTTAATGAAGGATTGATTAAGAATATTGCCGATATCTACGATTTACAGAAAGACCAAATCAGTCGTCTCGAACGTTTAGGTGACAAATCTGCTGAACGAATCCTGAAAAGTCTCAGCGAATCGCGTCAAATTCCATTCGAGAAAGTACTGTTCGCACTCGGAATCCGTTATGTTGGCGAAACGGTCGCCAAAATCCTGGCACATCGCCTAATGAATATTGAAAATATTATAAATGCGAGCCTGGAAGAATTAACCGCCGTTGATGAAATCGGTGGCCGGATTGCAGAGAGTGTTCGATCGTATTTCTCAAATCCGGAAAACATCGGGCTAATTACGCGTTTAAAGCAAAAAGGCCTTCAGATGCAGCTTGACGAAGAAAGTCTGGCAAATCGTTCTGCAAAACTGGAAGGATTATCGATCATTATTTCCGGGACATTTGAAAAGAACTCGCGCGATGACCTGAAGAAAATGATAGAACAAAACGGTGGTAAAAATGTAAGTTCCATCTCCGGAAATACCAGTTATTTACTGGCTGGAAACAACATCGGACCAAGCAAATTGGAGAAAGCCAATAAGCTGAACATCCCGATTATCTCGGAAGATGATTTTCTGAAGATGATCGGCTAAATGTGACAGATTACTGTTTTATTAAGCTTTGTACTATCAATCCGGAACTTTTAGCTATTTTAAACAGGATGAAACAAACGAATTGTTATTTTTGCATGCAATTATGGGTTTAAAATCAAAGATTGCCAATCGGATATTGAACTTCAGATTGAGTTCAGTTGTCAGAGAAAAAAAGATTTTCAACCTGGATTCTGCCCAAACGGCTGGAATTCTTTGGACGATTGATCAGAAGGAATCATTTGACCGGATGGAAACAGAACTCCAAAAGGTGGGTATTAAACCTGTTGGTTTATGCTATTTTCAACTAAGAAAAGCTGTAATTCCTGCTGAAATCAACGGTTTTTCGCGAAAGCAGACCAGATGCTGGACTGAAGTCCCAAAAGCTGAATTGGCTGAGGATTTTATTCATCAGAAATTTGACATTCTGATTGATTTGACCGGGCAAAAAATCTTTCCGATGGTTTATGTAACGGCCTTGTCAGAGGCAGCATTCAAAATCGGATATGCCGGAAATACAGTCAATTATTACGACTGGAATATTGAGTTTGGTGAACAACCTGAAACCAGCCAACTGGCCGAACAAATATTGTATTATTTGAAAAGAATTAATAAAACAACGATAGAATGACACATTCGTTTACAGGAGCCGGAGTTGCATTGATCACACCTTTCAGTGAGGACAAAAGCATTGATTACAGTGCATTGGAAAGGTTAATTGAAGATCAGATTTCAGGAGGAATTGATTATTTGGTGGTGCTGGGAACTACCGCTGAAACCCCTGCCCTTTCGGAAGATGAAAAGAAGGAAATCGTACGTTTTGTGATCGAAAAAAATGCCGGTCGTTTGAAGATTGTGGTTGGAATGGGCGGAAACAATACCTCTGCTTTGGTTCAATCGATACAAAATGCCAATTTTGATGGAGTGGATGCCATTCTTTCTGTCACTCCTTATTACAGCAAACCAACACAGGAAGGATTGTTTCAGCATTTCAAACTAGTTGTTGAAGCCAGCCCGGTTCCGGTTATACTTTACAATGTTCCCGGACGAACCGGTGTCAATATGGATGCTGACACAACGCTCCGGATTGCCAGTCTGTCGGAGAAAGTGGTTGCCATAAAAGAAGCTTCGGGCGATCTGGGACAATTCGCAAAAATCATCAGCAATGCGCCTGCTTATTTCAAGGTCATTTCAGGCGACGATGGTCTGACTTTGCCTTCCATTGCAATGGGCTCTATCGGAGTTATTTCGGTTATAACCAATGCGTTACCAGCTAAACTAAGTCAATTGACTCATGCTTCACTCGAAGGGAATATGGCCCTTTCCGGAAAGTTACATTTGCAAATGGCTGAAATGCTGAAACTAATTTTCAGGGAAGGAAATCCGGGTGGCGTAAAAGCCTTGATGGAAATGATGGGAAAGGCAAAAAACCAACTCCGGTTGCCGCTAGTTTCAGTATCTGCTTCAACTTGGTTGGCGATTGAGGCTGAATGGAAGAAAATCAGGAATAATGAAAACGCAATGAAATGACCTTAATGCGGTTGTTTTTCACCGTGTAAATTATACGATGTTCATCTGAAATGCGACGGCTCCAGTATCCACTTAGTTCATGTTTCAGGGGTTCTGGTTTTCCTATTCCTGAAAAAGGTGTCTTTGCAATACTTTCAAGCAATTTTGTTATCTTTTTCTGAATGATCATATTCCCTGATTTTTTCCAAAAATCAATATCATCGAGAGCCTTATCAAGGAAATCTATTTCCACAGATCGGATGTTTTGATTGTTTTTCCGGATTTACCTTCTTCAACCTGATTCACCCCATGCAATAAAGCATCTTTATTTGCTTTTGAAGACATAAGAAACTCAGTTTCATCCAGAAAACGGATAGAATTGTCATTCTCTGCTTTCGCTAAAGCTTTGAGCATTTCAATAACATTTTTCCCAATCTTGGTCTTTTCGTTAATCTGTATAGTTGTCATATTAAAAAATGCTTTTTACAAAAATACTAATTTTAAGCTTTAACCTGAAAGAAATTCTTCACCTGAAAATTCAGCAATCACAATCCTCACACGAAATAAATTCATACTGAAAAGTAGTATGAGTAATTCCAAAATGGCTTTTTAACAGCAGCTTCGCATTTACGGAAATTGCATGTGTTTCAGAAACAGAATGATTTTCGGATAAAACCAGGTGCGCTTCAAAATAGATCTGGTGATCAGACAGCTGCCAGATATGAACATGATGAACGCTGCTAATTTCCTGAATTTTCTGAAGCACACGAACAACCTCCTGCTGATCAATTTCCGGCGGAGCAAACTGCATGAGGATTCCGACACTTTCCTTCAGGATTTTAAAGGTATGAACAAAGATATAAATGCTAATCAGCACTGTAACCAGCGGATCGATCCAGTAAACCTGAAAAAGCCAGATGCAAACAGCGCCGGCAATAACCGCCAGTGAGGTCAGCGCATCACCAATCAGATGAAGGTATGCTGCCCTGATGTTCAGATTTTCTTCTTTGTTCTGATGCAAAATCAGTACAGAAAGACCATTGGCAATAAATCCCAGGATTCCAAGCCCCAACATCCAGAGATAATCAACTTCTTTGGGATTGAGGAACCTCTTCCCTGCTTCAACCAGCAAATAAACGGAAATGGCAATAAGTGAAATGGCATTAATAAATGCAGCCAGGATCTCAGCCCTTTTAAAGCCAAAAGTTGAATTGAGTGTTTGGGGCCGAAGACCGATGCGATGAGCTACATAAGCCAGAATCACGGAAATTACATCGCTGAGGTTGTGCAAAGCATCTGACAACAATGCCAAACTTCCTGAAATAATTCCGCCAACAAACTGGGCAATGGTGATTATTCCGTTCAGAATAACAGTTATGGCCAGGTTTCTTTCAGTATGTTCATGATGACGTGCCATCTCTTTTTTATATATTTAACATTCAAAACAAATCGAAGTTTCAACAAGAATAAAACTTTTACCAAAAATAACTTTTATGCGGTTGCTTTTAATCATTCTTCCAATAATCATCTGGTCAACATGTGCGAATGGTCAAGGCATTAATTCTCAGGAAGGTAGTCGTATCGGTGATGAGATGGCTAAAATAGAACAGCAGAGATTTAATTAAGAAATAAAGTATATCAAGGAAGAAAGATTGCCGGAAGTCCATATCTCGACAGACAATTCATTTCAGGACTGATTATTAAAACCAATAACACTGAATTGAGGTGGAATAGGAAAAAGCAGAGGCACAGAAAAAGGAAAAGGATAATGAGTGATCCCCGCCTGCCGGCGAGGCAGGAGTCGCAGTTTCCAGTTGTGCCTAATGTCTGGGTACACTACAACTATGATAGATTCTCATAGAAATTAAGTAAATTTATTTCTTGAAACCAGTGTTCCAGCATATTGATATAGAGATTGATAAATTGAGAATTCAATTGAGAATTTAGTAACTGGAGATAGTTTCCAAACAGATGTTTTATTAGTTGATAGTCATGACTTAAAGAAGGTTTTGAAAAAGAATGGATGGCTTTTTAATTAAGCAGAATTTGAACTCCCGGATAGAGACGTTTATAAATTGACTATCTCAGGTAATCCATTAATTATTCAAGGACTAATAAGTCTAACTGAAAGAGAAGATCATATTTATATGCATTTGATTGAAAGTGCACCTTTTAATTTAGGTAAGAACAAGGTTTATATTGGTGTTCCAGAAAATCTGGTGGCATTTGCATGTAAGATATCGTTCCATCGGGGATTTGAAGGATATATTTCTTTCATGTCTAAAACCCAACTAATAGAACATAATGAGAAGACATTAGGAGCAGTAAATGCTGGAGGACATCTTATGATTATTAACACAGATGCAGCCTTAAAATTAATTAACAAATACTTTTAAAATTAAATATTATGGGACTAATAAGAGAACCGGTAGATGTTGACTTCTTTGTTGACCCCAGGCCGCTAACAATAGATGAAAAAAATTGATAAGCGATTTCATAAAAGCTGACAAGGAAAAGAGGAAGCATCTAAGGAAACCGAAAAAAATTACTTATTCGCAGCACACGGAATAAATTAATAATTCCAGATTCGTGGTTTTTAATCTATATATTTAGAAGAAAAATTTAACTGTGGAAACAGCGATTCAACTGGTAGCTTTTAACATTCCTTATCCTCCTGATTATGGTGGAGTCATTGATATATTTTACAAAGTAAAAGCGCTTTCTGAATGTGGCATTTCGGTTTACCTCCATTGCTTCGAATACGATCGCCCACAGGCCATTGAACTTGAAAAATACTGCACGAAGGTTTTCTACTATCCCCGGAAGAAAGGTCTTCGCTATCAATTTTCAGCTAAACCATACATTGTAATTACACGAGTTAATAATCAGTTAATAAATAACTTATCTTCAAACAAGGCACCCATTTTATTCGAGGGACTGCACACCTGTTTTTATCTTGATCATCCGTTACTTGCCAACCATCTCCGGTTAGTCAGAACACACAATGTAGAGCACGAATATTACCTGAATTTGTATAAGGCTGAGCGAAATGTTTTTAAAAAGCTATTCTTCAGGATTGAAGCCTGCAAGATATCGGGGTATGAAAAAGTGCTTCAGAATGCCTCGCATTTGTTGTGCATTTCTCCAAACGACAACTTCTATTTTGACCGGAAATACGGACATTCGCATTTTATTCCCGCTTTTCATCCTTTCAGCGAAATCAAATCGAAAGAGGGTCGTGGAAAATACATCCTGTTTCACGGAAATCTTTCGGTATCCGAAAATCTTCAGTCTGTTGAGTTCCTGATTAAAAATGTGTTTGGAAAGATCAGTCAATCAGTCATTATTGCCGGGAAAAATCCACCAGACCGTTTAATTCAAAAGATTAAACAACTTCCGAATATTCAACTGATTTCAAATCCGGAAAATGAACAGATGGAAGCATTGATTCAGGACGCACACATTTCTTTGTTACCTACATTTCAGGATACCGGGTTAAAGCTAAAGCTGCTTGCATCGCTCTTTTCCGGCCGCTTTTGCATTGCCAACACGCCAATGATTCATAAAACCGGGCTGGAACACCTGTGCCATCTGGCGGACACTCCAGAAGAAATGATTGGGTTGATTAATAAATTGTTTGCTCAGGATTTTACTTCCGAAGAAATTGAAAGACGGAAAATAATTTTGGAAGATGCCTTTTCGAATCACCGTAATGCGCTGAAAATTATTCAATTAAAAGTTAATTCTTCTTCCTGAAGCATTTCACCGTCAGGCTGGTATCTTTCCCTAACATCTTCCAGATACATTTCCAATGCGTCAGCTATATTTTCCCTTAACTCTTCTATTGATAATCCTTGCGTAAAGACAGCAGGTAATTCTTTAAGTTGCCCAATCAAGTAGCCACTTTGTCCTTTTTTTACAATCAATGTAAGCTTCATTCCTTTTGATTTAAAGAGTTACACAAATATAAACAAATTGATAGACCACAGAAAGTTCAGCACTAAGAGACTGTTTAAATTTTGTTTTCTTGTTCCGTTAGGAACTAAAGGTCGGTAGAATAAATGAAAATATGCATGTCTTTTGTCCCGTAAGGGACAATCCCGTGAATGAAATTGACATTTCTACCGACAGATTTTCCCTACGGGAAATTTTTAAACAGTTTCTAAGACAATTTGGAAATTAAATGTCATTTATAAGGTTTTAGATCATTAGTTTTTCTTAGCCCGTTTTCGCTCAACTCCCCGGTTGGTTGGCTTTACTTTTCGTGGTTTGCGTTCACCGGGTCCACCCAGGTTCACCTTTTTGTTTTTATCCTTCTTTTCATGAAAAGCGCCTTGCGAATCACCGATGCCTTTCGGTTTCCCGATATAATCCTTATCAAACAGAACGGGATTTTCCTCATCGGTAAAAATGTTCGAGATTTTCAATCCTGAAGGAAGCGGTTTTTCTTCCAGTTGCCTGTTAATGAATTTCTCGATTTCAGAAAGGTGTTTCATTTCCGGATCATTCACTAAAGTGATCGCAATTCCGGCCTTTTCAGCCCGTCCGGTGCGACCAATGCGATGAATGTAATCTTCAGGAATATCGGGAACATCAAAATTAATGACATGCGAAATATCCAATATATCTAAACCACGGGAAGCAACATCAGTAGCTATTAACATCCGCGACATTCCGTTTTTGAACCGCTCCAGGGAATTGATCCGGTAATTTTGTGATTTGTTGGAATGCAGGACACCAATCTGGTCTGGGAATGAAGGATCAAGAAGTTCGAAAACACGGTCGGCAAATTGCTTGCTGGATACGAAAATCAGAACACGTTCAAACTCTTCTGAATTTGCAAGAATATTTTCGAGCAGATTTATCTTGGTAAAAAAATTCGGAACTGCATAGTAATACTGAGTGATCTGTTCGAGTGGTGTCCGTTGGTTTTCCACTTCAATCATGATCGGATCGTAAAAATAGCTGTCAATCAGCATGCCAACTTCATCAGTCAGCGTGGCCGAAAACATGAGGTTTTGCCTTCGTTGCGGCAAGCTTTCCATAAAACTCATCAGTTGTGGCCTGAAACCCAGGTTCAGCATTTCATCCACTTCGTCGATCACCAGTTTCTGAATGGATTTCATCCGTAAAACACCGGTCAGTACGATATCGACCAAGCGCCCCGGAGTGGCAACCAAAATGTCCATCCCATTGAAAACCACCTGTTTTTGGGTGTTAATGTTCGTTCCACCGTAAACACCAACCGCTTTCAAATTCATGTATTTGGTGAGTTTTTCAATTTCACCAACCACCTGAAGCACCAATTCGCGCGTTGGAACCACAATCAAAATCCGGGGATGTTTGGATTCCGAATATTTCAACTGCCGTAAAAGTGGAAGCAGGTAAGCGAAGGTTTTTCCCGTACCGGTTTGAGCTATTCCAACCGCATCACGGCCCGACAGAATGACCGGATAAGCTTTTTCCTGAATGGGTGTTGGATTTTCAAAACCTAAATCATTCAAGGCATTTTGCAAGGGCGTATTTAAATTTAATTCCAGAAAAGTCACAGTTCAATTTTTTAATTCGCTGCAAAGGTAATCCGAAAGAATGATTTAACAATTTAACAATTTGGCAATTTGGTAATTCGACGATTCGGCAATTTGAAAATTTGAAAATTCAATTGGTCATTAGATGCACTTTTTTAGGTTATTTTTCAATCATTATTCTTTACATATCAAAAAGCAATCATTAGTTTTTCCAGACAGAACCTCTGCGTCTCATTTTTGTTATCTTTCAGAAAGAATTACTTTCAAAATTTAGCAACATATAGAATCATGGATTTTACAATCAGTCAATTTGAATACGGACAGCGGCCTCCGGTCAGCCTTCCTTCTACTGAAATTCTGGAAAAACTTACTGAAGAAGGAATACGTCGAATGGTAAGTGATCACTACGACCTTTTAAGCCGGAGCGAAATCAGAAACTTGTTTCCACGTATTGAAGAAGCGCTTGACAAGGCGAAACAGCGATCGTCCGACTTTTTTATCCAAATTTGTGGCGGGCACCCCTATTATAATGAAAACAGAGGAAAACCCATGCTTGCCAAGCGACATTCCCCATTTAAGATTACTCCGGAAGCCAGAATCGTCTGGTTGAAATGTTACCAACAAGTACTTATGAAGCTAGATATTCCTGAAAATTTGATTCAGTCGTTCTGGAATTACCTGAACGTGTTTTCATTTTGGATGGTTAATACAAATGAAGGACGTAACCTTCCTAAATAGGGCAAATCAAGTAATATCTTCACTATTAATCAAAGTGGATTAACAAACAAATAATTTCCGGATGAGAACGAAATATGAAAAAATTTCATTTTGGGCTTTTTTGATCGTAATTGTTATAAGCGCTATTGCACTGGCAGGATGGCTTTCCAATAAATTGTTCCTGGCCGGAATGGGAGAAAATTTCATCCCTATGGCACCGGGGACTGCATTATCCTTTATCCTTACAGGCATCGCGTCTCTAAATCTTTTACTGAAAAAGAAACAGTCAGCAATATATAAAATCATTTTATTTTGTGTTCTGGCATTTAATTTCCTGGTACTGATCGATTTCCGGTCAGGATATCCCATTGAAATTGAGCAGATCTTTGGACCTTCGCCGGGCTCTTTTAACAACTTTCCGATTGGGCGCATGTCGCCTGTCGCCTGTATTCTATTCCTGATCAGCGGAGTATCATTATTGCTGATGACCACCGACGCAGTTAAATCAAACAAATTATCCATATTTCTTAGCTCTGCCGGAATCATCATCGCTTTCATTGTTAATCTGGTTTATTTATTTAGGGATCCGCTTCTTTATGACCATAAAATCATTCCCTTAGCATTGAGTGCTTCCATTGCATTTACCTTTTTGTTTATTGGAATATTATCCGGTTTTGGTACGAACGAACTGCCATTGAAATTATTCATTGGTGAATCGCTAAGGGCAAGATTGATGAGGAATTTCCTGCCGGTAACATTACTCATCATCCTCATTGCAGGTTGGTTTGATGCCATTATTTTACAATACAGCAACGATCAGGTATTTGCAACTGCATTGGTTACCATCTTTTCGCTTTTCGTGTTGGGTATAATCATATTTAAACTGGCAAAAAAAATAGGAAATGATATTGACCACGCATTTGCATTCCGCAAAGAGGCAGAAGAAATACTGAATCGCGAACGAAAATTGCTTCGAACCCTGATTGATAACCTTCCCGCAACTATCTATGTGAAGGATGCCGAATGCCGGAAAATAATTGCAAACCGTGCTGATCTGGGAGTTGTTCGTGCAAAATCAGAAGATGAGGTTCTGGGGAAAACCGATTTGGATACATTTGATAATGAAATTGGAAAACGGGGATATGCAGATGACAAAAAGGTAATTGATTCAGGAGAAGCCGTCCTTAACCGGGAAGAAGATTTTTATGATATAAACGGTGCTCATCGATGGTTCCTGACCTCAAAAATCCCTTTGACTGATGAAAGCGGGAAGATTATCGGATTGGTTGGATTTGGCAATGATATAACCGAACAAAAACAGGCACAGGAAAAGATTTTAAAATTATCAAAAGCGATCGAACAAAGTCCGGTTTCAATAGAAATATCAGACATTAAAGGTATTATTGAATATGTGAATCCCCAATTTTGTGTAAATACGGGTTATTCTTCCGAAGAAATCATTGGAAAACATGTCCGGTTTCTAAAATCAGGAAACATGCCTGAGGAAATCTATAAAGATCTTTGGAAAACAATTAGTTCTGGTAATGTTTGGCAGAAAGAACTTCTCAACAGGAAGAAAGATGGTTCCATGTTTTTGGAATCAGTAATCCTGACTTCAATCAAAAACGACAAAGGGATTATTACCAATTACATAGCCATAAAAGAAGATATTACTGACCGGAAGAAAATGCAGGTTGAGCTCATTGAGGCCAAAGAAAAAGCTGAAGAAAGTGACAGGCTGAAATCGGCATTTCTCGCAAACATGTCGCACGAAATACGGACTCCATTGAACAGTATCATTGGCTTCTCAGAATTATTAAGCGATCCTTATTTTGATCAGGAACAAAAAGATGAGTTTATCAGGACCATTGTTGACAATGGGAATAGCTTGCTGGTCGTTATCAGCGATATCATGGATTTTTCCATGCTTGAGACAAGTCAGATGAAAATCCGGAATGAAGTCATCTCGACCAGGAAACTGCTTCACGATATAGTAAATGATTTCAGCAGCCAAGCAACCCAAAAAGGAATTGAAATCCGTATCGATCAGTCTCAAAATAGTCCTGATGTTAGGTTTGAAAGCGATTCATACCGCATTAAACAAATATTCAATAACCTGATTGGAAACGCATTAAAGTTTACTAATGAAGGATATATCGAAATCGGTTATAAAATCCATACTGAAGCAGTTGAATTTCATGTAAAAGATACGGGTATTGGCATATCTCCTGAAAATCATCAGGCCATTTTTGAACGTTTTCGTCAAATTGATTCTGGCAAAACACGCAAATATGGAGGAAATGGTTTGGGATTGGCAATTTCCAGGAATCTGGTAAAACTGCTGGGTGGAAATATCTGGGTTGAATCAGAGGTGGATAAGTTTTCTGATTTCTTTTTTACAATTCCGATAAACACAAACTTGTAACAAAAATCTTTTTATAATGCTGGTTATCTTTTCTTTCTGCTCTTTATGGTAACAAAAATTACCACCAGAAGAATTGCCAAGATCAAAATCGAATAAAACTTCAAATCAAATTTTGCAGGAGCTTCTTTAGCCTGAGATTGCTCTGCAAGTATAGCTTCAGTGGCGTAACCCTCAAACCAACCGGCAAGTTCAACATGACTTTCAAGTTTAGTTTCCAGATCATCAGGAAGTTGCGAAAAGAAATCAAATCCGGTCAGTTTTTCTGCTTCATCGGTGGTTACTGCAAAATCAGTTAATGGGCGGTCGCTTTTTGCATTCGGAAGTACAAAAGCAATAAGTTTCGGTTCATCAGTCGCATCATATATGATCTTGAAAAAATACCCGGGAACCAGCACTTTATCTTTACCAATCGAGCCTTTATTATCCAAAAAAACCGGACCAGTTGCCACAACTAATTTGTGCTCTTTTATTGCCCATTCGCGGACTGTCGTTTCAAGTTCTTTCCAAACTCCACGGTTAAAATCGGGAGTCTGAGGTGAAATGTTCGACATCAGAAAGCTTTCTTCCATGGCAACCGGGTTGAAACCCATGTCGGCAGCCGGGCACAAGTGTCCACGATCATAACCGCTCTTGGTGTAGTCTGAAGATTTTGCCGATCCGGTTGCAACCAGCTTATCCATCCTGAATGAATTGCTCCTCTCCTCCCCTCCGTTTATCACCATGCTATCTGTCAGTGTATAATACACCCAGTTTGCCTGTTCGTATTGTTCATTATACGAAAGCGTGTAATATGCATGCCTGACAAGATCCTTAGAAGGGATCGGAAGATAATCAGTAGCTTTAACTGCAATAACCTGGGCACTAATCAGAAAATAAATAACGATAAAAAATTTCACAGGGCCTGAATTTATTGATTCGGAAAATTAAAGCTAAAAATAAAGCCTTTCCTGAAAACAAAAATTATTTTTGACTGAAAATTTTAAATCAAATGACCTTTGAAAATAAACATTTCACCGAAAATGACCGGGTTTTTTATTCTGATGGTTACCTGCTTGCCCAATTAGCCATTCAACAAGGTTTCTCAAACGACACTTTATTTTCAGCTATCGAATCGTTGTATGCTGCTATTGACGGACTTAATGATTCGGTTATTTCGCTGGCAAAAAGGCAAAATATCGATGTGGCTTGTTTTAAAGGCTGCCAATGGTGCTGTCATCAAGCTGTTTTTGCCAATTCTTATGAATTACATTTTCTATCCGAAGAGGTTAAAAAGAATTTTAATTCTAAAGAGCTTTACAGAATAGTTGAAAGAGCAGAAGCCAAATATGCCCGCACCTCAAAATTAAATGAGGATGAAGTCCTGAAATACAAGTCTCCCTGTCCGTTGCTTAAAGATGGCGCATGCTCCATCTATCACGCAAGACCAATGGCTTGCCGGATCTATCTTTCAACCAAGCTGGAAACCTGCCTTGAATTTTATCATCATCCGGAAAATGAGACCAATTTCCCTGCCTTGATTGAATTTCCTTTGAGAGCCGGCCGCATGATGAATGAAGGATTTAGCGCTGCGTTAAAAGAATTTGGGACTGAAACTGCTGAATTCAAACTGGAGGATGGTTTGCGGATTGTGCTAAAAAATAATCAGCCAAAATTCTGATAAACAAATCATTAGACGATTAAGTTATAAATGGCTGATATTATCAAATTCGAACTTGAAAAACTGTTCATAACATCATTATTGAAAAATGAAATACATATTAAAACTCTGTATTAATGAACATTAAATGGCAATTATCTTTATCAACAATTGTTAATAACTACTGATTAAAACCAGTTGAATCAAAATCGATAAAAAATTTGATTTTACTATTCAGAATGTATTAAATTTATAACATCAGACGAGCGATAAAAAGTTGCTTTGAACGGATGGAGAAGGAAGAAGGTACTTAACTGCACCCCAAACCCAATCAACCGGATCTTCGGATCCGCATTCCGGAAAAGCTGAAGTTCGAACCAAAGCATTCATTTGCCAGGTTCATCAACAAAACGGATGATCGCGAAAACGTTCACTTACATGTTGATCCAAAAAAGAGGAAGACAGAAGAAACTTTGGTTTCTTCAAGGTCTGACTGAAAACGAAATGATCTTCGGATCAAAAGTAGTTTTTCACCAATCACCGGTTTGCAAAAACAGGTGAATAAAAAGGTGGCTTCGATGGGACTTCGTTCGGGAAGACAATTCTCAGGAAGCGTCAAACGAACGGCTGAAACGTAATGTTGTAACAAACATTTCGGGACAGCTCAAGGTTGAGAAAAATGGTTGTAGAAACCGGATGGATCAGCCAACTCTAATAACCGTAATCTGGCACTGAGGAAAACCTTCGGGTTGACCAAAAGTGAATGGGAACTTTCCTCAAAGGATTGTTCCCATTCGTGTTTTAGCTGGTTACCAACATTGGAAATCACGAAAAAAAATATATCGGATAAAGCGGGAAACGAGGAATTGTATTAAAGAATCAAGAGAATCCATTAAACTGTCAAATGAATCGGTTGAAATTCTTAAATAGTTTGCTGATCAGGGATTTTACAATTCAATCCACATAAGGGTTGCACTTTTCGGGTTAATGTCGCCTTAATTAATTCTACATTTCAATTTAAATATTTATTAATACATTATTCTATATACCAACTACTTACAAGTAATCTAAGTTTAATTAATAAATATTCACAACCTGATTCTGTTTTAAATATTAACTTTGGAACTTACCAAATAAGTAGTTTTTGTATGGGAAAAGTAATTGCGCTTGCTAACCAAAAAGGAGGAGTTGGAAAAACCACTACAGCGATAAATCTGGCTGCAAGTCTTGCCGTTCTGGAATATAAGGTATTGATTATTGATGCTGACCCACAGGCCAATGCCACTTCAGGAGTAGGTTTTGATGTCAGAAATGTAAAAACCAGTATTTATGAATGTATTGTTGATGAACTTGATCCACGTAAAATCATATTAAATACTGAAATCCAAGGATTGGATCTCATTCCATCGCACATCGACCTGGTAGGAGCTGAAATTGAAATGCTGAATCTGCCAAACCGCGAAAAAGTATTGAGGCATGTCATTGAAAAAATCAGGGACGATTACGATTTTATCCTGATCGATTGTTCGCCTTCATTGGGTTTGATAACTGTGAATTCCCTTACAGCCGCCGATTCGGTTATTATTCCGGTTCAATGCGAATATTTTGCATTGGAGGGTTT
>JAUXUF010000139.1 GCA_030684645.1 Bacteroidota bacterium
AGAGGCAGAGGGCGCAGCAGTTCTAGCGATCGCGCTACTTATGGGCAAGGCTCCAACCACGATTACAGGCTCTGTAAATAACGGAAGAATAACTGTGCCTTCAGTTCTCTTGGTGCCAGTGGCAATCACAAAGGCCAACGTTAAGGACGTCATCGCAGATGGTTTCCAGACACGTGAAGCGGTCTGTGTCGGCATCGAAGAGCTCTGCACGGCTAACGGAATCTAATTCTTCTCTTCATCAAAAGTGAATTCAGTGTCTGATTAACAAACTTCAGGGGCCAGCACTCAAAATATCTCGCCAGTTGAGACACTTCATCAAATAACGGATTTAATCGCGCCATCTCTACTACCGTCAGATAATAGATGTTCCCCCATCTGAGCCGGAAAATCTTTACGTTGGGGGGTCCTTCCCCTCTCGAAAGGTGTTTCGTATATGACAAAGCGCCGCATCGCGATTACTGCGGCATTAGTTGCAACTGCGATTGTACTTACAGCTTGCTCAAACCTTGATAAGACGTCAGGAATGCTAGAACATGGAGAATACACAGAAGGCTTCGTCGGGGTTATTCTTCCCAGCACAGATCTATCAAAGCGTTGGGAAAGTGCTGATCGCAGATTCCTAAAGGCAGCATTTGATGCAGCTGGAGTTGCAGTAGATATTCATAATGCAATGGGCGACAAGGCTACCTTTACAACCATTGCAGACCAGATGATGGCAGATGGTGCAAAGGTTCTAATCCTGGTAAATCTAGATTCAGATTCAGCTAAGGCGGTGCAGGACAAGGCGGCAACACGTGGTGTGAAGACAATCGACTACGAGCGCCTAACCCTTAATGGTTCGGCTTCATACTACGTTTCATTTGATAGTCAAGCAGTTGGTCGTCTGCAGGGTGAGGGCATTAAGGCCTGTCTTGATGCTGCCGGAAAGACAAAAGCACGTATTGTTTACTTAAACGGTGCATCAACAGATAACAACGCGACTCTCTTACGGGCTGGCTATGAATCAGTGCTACGTCCTTTGATTGATTCAAAGGCCTACACGCTTGTCGATGACCAAGCTGTGCCAGATTGGGATAACGTAAAGGTGGGAGTTATTTTCGAACAGATGCTCACTAAGGCGGGCGGAAAGCTTGATGCAGTTGTTGCAGCTAGCGAAGGTCTGGGACTTGCCGCGGTAGCAGTTCTTAAGAAGTACAAGCTAAATAGCAAGGTCTGTGTATCTGGACATACCGCAGGTATTGAAGGATTGCGTGCAATCCTTACTGGTGATCTTTCAGCCACTATCTACAAGGCAATTAAGGCCGAGGCAGAGGCTGCGGTAGCTTTAGCAATCGCACTGCTTAAGGGCGCGGTTCCAACCACGATTACAGGTTCTATAAATAACGGAAGAATAGTTGTGCCTTCAGTTCTCTTGGTACCAGTGGCAATCACAAAGGCAAACGTTAAGGACGTCATCGCTGATGGCTTTCAGAAGAGAGAAGATGTCTGTGCCGGCATAGAAGAACTCTGTACAGCCAATGGAATCTAATTCCTCCGGCTTAGTTAATTACTTCTAAGTGATAGATCCGGTTAATTACTTCTAAAAGTTAGATCCGCCTTTTTCATCTCTGCCACGAGGATTCTGACTGCATTAGGTCCCATGCCAGGTAACTCTTTGAGCGCTGATAAAGAAACTTTTCGCAGATCACTTAAGTGGTACAAACCATCATCGATTAAGGCGCGCCTGGCTGGGGCCGCTAAACCAATTGCACGCCAATCTTCATCAACTTCCATGTAAGCATCTGCTTGAGAATCACCCTGAGCAACCAGGGATTCCTGCTTAGCTTTCTTTTGCGCACGGAGAGCAGCTGCGGCTTTCTTAGCTTGCGAGGCAAGCATCTTCGTTTTCGCGGGTGATTGCTTTGCCATGGTTGAAAGCCTAACAACGGCTCCATACATTATGTGTGCGGGAGAAGGGACTTGAACCCTCACGTCCGAAGACACAGGTTCCTAAGACCTGCGTGTCTGCCATTTCACCACTCCCGCATATCCATAGCAAAGCGTTTCCGCCCTCTTATGGATAAGGTCTAAGATTAGAGGTAAGTCGCTGATGTATCAAAACCGTCCAAATTTTAAAGATTAGGAAAGGCGTTACCCCATGTCATTAACTCCAACACCTGCAGATAAGTTCACTTTCGGTCTCTGGACCGTCGGCTGGCAGGCACGTGACCCCTTTGGCGATGCAACGCGCGGGGCCATTGATCCAGTTCGCTCCGTTAATGAGTTGGCAGCGCGGGGTGCGCATGGTGTGAGTTTTCATGATGATGACTTGATTCCATTTGGAAGCGATGAAGGCGCACGACGCGGACATATTGACCGCTTCAAAAAGGCGCTCGCAGAAACCGGCATGAAAGTTCCGATGGCGACAACAAATCTATTTACACACCCAGTCTTTAAAGATGGTGCATTCACATCAAATGATAAAGATATTCGCCGCTATTCTATCTCAAAGACCATGCGCAATATTGAACTTGCCGTTGAGCTCGGTGCCGAAATATATGTTTGCTGGGGTGGTCGGGAAGGCGCAGAATCCGATGGCGCCAAAGATGCCTACGTTGCTCTCGATCGCTTCCGGGAGGCTTTTAATATATTGGGTGAATTCGTAACCGATAATGGTTATGACATTAAGTTTGCAATCGAGCCTAAGCCAAACGAACCACGTGGCGATATTTTCTTGCCAACGATTGGCCATGCGCTCGCTTTCATTAACTCCCTTGATCGTCCAGAACTCGTTGGTGTAAATCCAGAGGTTGGTCACGAACAAATGGCTGGGCTTAACTTTGTTCATGGCATCGCCCAAGCGCTGTGGCATAAGAAGTTATTTCACATCGATTTAAATGGCCAGCACGGTCCAAAGTTTGATCAAGATTTAATCTTTGGTCATGGTGATTTAAAGTCGGCATTCTTCCTTGTTGATTTACTTGAGCGATATAAGTACGACGGGCCAAAACACTTTGATTACAAGCCAGCCCGCACTGAAAACGATAAGGGTGTTTGGGAATCAGCAACGGCAAATATGCGCACATACTTGGCGTTAAAAGAGCGTGCACTAGCTTTCCGTGCCGATTCACGAGTTATCGCCGCAATGGCTGAGTCAAATATTCCAGGCCTTGCCGAGCCAACGCTGAGTACAGGAGAGACTTGGAGAGATCTTGCAAAGGATTCCTTCGATGTTGAGGCTGCCGGCACACGCGGATATGGCTACGACGCCCTTGATCAATTAGCGCTAGAGCACTTGATGGGCGTTAAGTAACAACTGACGATTAATAGGTAGTGCACAGTTAGTTAAACGCTGGCGCCTCGGCGAGACATCGCATCGACGCCTGCAGAGACCAGTAGAACAAGTCCGGTAACTATGAACTTGATACCGGCTGCGTACCCTAAAAGTCCCATGCCATTGTCGATGACAGCAACGACTAACCCGCCAAGGATTGCATCGCGCATCTTGCCTTTTCCGCCGAATAGTGAAGTTCCACCGATAACTGCAGCCCCGACAGCGTAGAGAAGTGTTGAGCTGCCACCAGTCGTTGGAGAGACCGAGTTTTGACGGGATGCAAAGATCATTCCAGCGATTGCAGATAAGCCAGAGCAGATCATAAAGGCAGCAATACGGACCCGTTTAACGTTAATACCTGCTCGACGTGCAGCTTCGGCATTGCCACCTACGGCATAGATATGACGACCAAAAGCGGTGCGACTCAGAACGAAAGTACCGACTACAAGTATTAGTAAAATAACTGGAACTACGTATGGAATGCCTTTAAGACTTACTAAATCGGGGTTGTTGCTACGTTCGACATTAAGTGCGAAGACGGCCAGACCGGTGA
>JAUXUF010000143.1 GCA_030684645.1 Bacteroidota bacterium
AGTTTAACCCCTGCGTAAGGGCTGGTTCCGAATTTACCAAAGGCATAAGCCAGCTTGCTGGAAGCATCATACTTAGTGACATTTGAAGTGCCCGGTGCAATATCCCAGTCGGTAAACAAGCCTGCGTAAACATTATTTAAAACCGATTCAGCTCTGTTCTGAATTTCATATTCTGCGATGGTGTACTTATCATCAGGGGCATCCCTAAAAGCTGTCTGTTTATGCTTTACATAAATATTTAACCGATCTGGGTTCCCGGAGTCATCGAATTCTGATCTCCCAACAAATGCAGCCTTAGGATCAGCTTCCTTATATACCTTTACCCTTTTGACAAAATGTTCATCGTAAGTACTGGCAGCATTTCGAGTATTATTTGACACCGCAGATACTGAACTTCCGATTAACAAGGAAGCTTCATACAACAAGGATTCGCCTTTGTAATTAAAACCGATCCCGTTCAAAGCCTCCCCGTCGCGATATCCAATTCTTCCATTACTGGTCATCGTTGTGGATACCTGATTGACACGGATATTCTTATAATCAAGCGCTGTAGCAATTTCAAAGGACTCAGAGTCATTATAAGTACCATTTGCAGAATAATTTAGCTTAAAACTAAGCACCTGATTATCAGGCGTTCCGGGCTTAATATAAACCCTGAAAGGACCAACCATGCTCCTTAACTCCTTCATCCCTATATTTCCTGCATTGACCTGCTGATCTATGATCTGAACATTGGGATTAACTGAACTCAGTTTAACCAGCAAGCCATTGGCAGGGGCCAGAAAGTTTTTAAGATCTAAAAATATACGGATAGTATCACCAGGAGACCTGGAGTCATTGCTATTATCCTGTACGGTGACCTGCTGATATCTTACTGATGGGGAAGTCTCATTTAGAGCCCGGAAAACATTCAGGCGACCTTTTCCAAGCTGGCCTGAATATCCCTGGTTAAGCGCGTCGATATTATCTGCAGTAATCCTTAATTGTTCCATGACCTGCTCCCAATCAAATTGGGGAAATCTGGACCATACAAGGGCAGCTGCACTGGAAACCAGGGGAGCAGAAAAGGAAGTACCCTGCACCGTACCATAATTATTCCCATTTGCTGTAGAAAAGATCTCGCCCGGAGCACTAAGGTCAATATAATTTCCAAAATTGGAAAAAGAACTCTTCAGGTCATTCTTATCCACACTTGCTATTGCCATCACGCCATTATAGGAAGCCGGGAAATCCGGTGCAGCCTGATTATCATTTCCCGCAGCTGCGATAATCAGGCAGCCTCTCGCCAGAGCATAATTTACAATATCCTGTCCGTAAGCACCGCCTCCTGAACCACCCCAGGAACAGTTGATGATATTTGCACCATTATCAGCTGCATATTTTATGCCTTCATATCCCCTGTAAATAGCTGATCCATTATCATCTGCTGCTGCTTTTACAATCAAAAGTCTGGCGTTTGAAGCCAGACTCGCAATACCCAGGCCATTATCGCTTATTGCCGAGGCAAGCCCGCTGACTTTCACACCGTGATCGGCAGAATCACTTTTCACATCCGGATATAAGTCTATCTGTTCATTGGAAAAACTCCTGCCAACGAGATCATTTCCAGGCAGTTTTAAATTGGATTTAAGGTCAATATGA
>JAUXUF010000149.1 GCA_030684645.1 Bacteroidota bacterium
ATAGCAAAAGGAGGCAGTACAGTTGACAGTACGATTGTGTTCACCTCCGACCGTGATGATTTTTATGGAGGAGACACATATAACGATGGTGATGCAAATCAGCCAAACACCTATTACTGGAGGGGTATCAATTTCCTCAACGAATCAATTGACGAAAGCTGCATACTTGAAAACTGCATCATAAAAAATGCCTCAGATTATTATTATGACCCTAATTATTCCGGATATAATCCATACAGATATGGAGCAATAACGCTTGACAATGCATCACCAACAATCAAAGGTTGCCTTTTTGATAACAACTACTATGGAATGATTTCGAGGAATACATCACTTCCAAAAATTACCAATTGCGACTTTGTTGGAACCAATCCAACTTATGGTTACGGAATCTGGAATATGACCTCGACCAACACCGTTACGGCAGAAGGCTGCTGGTGGAACAGCAACACAGGACCAAGGCACTCAACTAATCCTGGCGGATTGGGCGAACGTGTATCCAATTATGTGGATTTCACACCCTGGGCAACTCAATTAGCTAAACCTGTTTTAGGCGACGTGAGTATGAACGGGGAAGTAAAACCTTATGATGCTTCGCTGGTTTTGCAACATGCTGCCGGGAGCATTGTTTTATCAGCCAAGCAACTTACAGTTGCCGATGTCAGTGGAAACGGAATTATCTCATCCTACGATGCTTCACTGATTTTACAATACAGTGTTGGCCTGATCACTCGATTTGATCCTGAACCACTGGGAACAAAAGCAGCTACTCTGAACGACCTGGCAACCATATCATTCCCCGATCTGATCAGCGAATCCGTTAAAAAGACCTTCGAAATTCCGTTGACTGTTTCAACAGTTCAGGGCATCAAAGCCCTGGATATGAAATACCTGATCAATCCAGATCATGTGAAGTTTATTCGCTTAAACAAGGATAAGCTGCCGGCAGGTATATCAATCGAAACCGGATTTAATGCCCAGAAGTGTGAAATTACCATTTCAATGGCATCGGCTTATGATCTTAGACTGAACAATCAACAGTTCGTACTCGAATTTGAATTTAACGATTCGGGCATCAGCGAATCGCAGTTTAGCCTGACTACTGCCATGGCGAACGACCACTTTCTGACTGAAATCCCTGTTTCTGCAACCATCAACAGCAAGTCAGCAATTACAGGTTTGGATTACCAGTCAAAACTCACCGAACCTATTGTATATACCGACCAGGATGGCATTCACACCCGGTTCGATCTGTCGAAGTCCAATCAGAATCTGTTCATTCAGGTTGTTGATCTGACTGGCCGGATACTTTACAAAAAGGATGTAAAAAATCTGAGTTCAGGTCCGCAATATTTTGATCTGTTTTATGCTGATTTCGAAAATCCACGGAGAGGCATATATATCCTGAATTTGAGAACTGATGACTTCAGTTATTCAAAAAAACTTCTGATAAAGTAAGCAATCCGGAATAAAGGACCCTGCCTGACAACAGAACCCTTTACCAGGTATTGCAAAAATTTTAGATGAAACCGCATTTTTGGCCAAACATTTTTTTTACAATTCTATTTCGGGCAAAAATGTAATACTGGAAACAGAACCAGACACTAAAATAAAATTTATACAGATGAACAAACTAATCAGATATATATTTGCCTTAAGCTTATGGACTTGGTGCTTCATCGTACTTTCCTCAAGTACGACTGTCGCGCAATCTACCATTGGATTTAGTATCCAGGGGGCAACAGTTTTGGAAAAAGATACTTTCACCATAGCGGTGCAAGCCGATTCCCTACTCACAGGGAAAAATGTTAAATCCTACCGTCTCGGCATCTCCTATAATGCCGATTACCTCGAATTTCAAGCGATCGATTCTGTCGGATCGGTTCTTAATGACTGGGGAATTCCAACCTTCAACAATAAAACAAAAGGTAGAATTATCATCGCCGGAGCTGGTTCTTCCAGTCTCTCCGGAAAAGGAAAAATGTTCTACCTCAGATTTAAAGCCTTGCGCGGCGGCGGAACATACGTTAGTAATATTTCAGAAGAAAGTTACCTCAACGAAGGTTCTCCGGCGCTTACACTAAAAAATGGATACATTAACGCCAATTATCGCTCCTATCCTGATATTTACTACGACAGTTACCAGTTGTTTGTAGGTGATGAAGCCCAAATGTATGTTTCAGGAGGAACGGCACCGTACATTTATAGCATTGTGGATACCGCCGTTGCCGTAATCAGTAACCAGACCAAAGTCAAAGGCAAAGGCCCAGGGCTTACCAAAGCTTATGTTACTGACAAGGACGGCGAGAAATCATATACTACCGGAAACATTGATGTACGTGCAGTTAAGATGAGCGTGATGCGTAGCACGGCCTGGCCAAAAGACACCTTCTATTTACCCGTAAAAATTGAAATTGCCCCGGGCACAAAAGTTTACTCCGGATACTTTGAATTATCTTTTAATACGAATGTTCAGGGAATAAAAGAAAGTGTTCAGGTTGGTGATTTTGATATTTCGGTTCAAAATAATGCAGTAACCAACCTGGTAAGGGTTTCATTTGCCTCCACTGCAGGATTTACAGGAAGTGGAATTCTTTGTTACGTGGGATTCAAGGCCATAAACAGCGGAAACCACTATTTCTACTTCCAGAACATGAAGTTTAATGAAAACCTGGCGGCTTTCGATTACACCAATTATGTGGAAGTTTACAACTTACCTACCTTAAATATTTCGCCAAACAGCGGCACCCTGATGTGGGGGACCACCGAGAAGATTACGGTAACCAACGGGAATCCGCCAATGAGTTATGCGGTTTCCAACGAGGAACGCGCATCCATTGATGTGCAGGGTAACCTAACAGGTTTGTCGGGAGGAACGGTTCAGGTGATAGCAACCGACTTTCACGGAGCAACCAAAACCAGCGGCGATTTTCTAATTCTCGACAATAATTTTTCAATCGTCAACTCGGATGGCGTACTCGATAAGGTCACCCGGGTTCCGGTATCCACTTCGTTGCTGCCAACGGGAAAAGCGCTATTCGATTTCGACGGAACGATCTCATTTTCAGCAAATGACCTCGATTTTATTGGTCTGGAAGGAGTCAATCAGCAAATGCTGACCGAATACGTTCAAACCGGGAATTCGGTTCACATTGTTGGGGCCACAAATACAGGAATTCAGTCCGGAATAATCTGCTATCTGAAATTTCAGTTGAAAAATACGATGGCATTGGGTCAGCAGACCACCATTACATTAAACTCAATGGCGGCAAATGAATCATCGCTTCACTCAATCGTAAACAGCGGTAAAATTACCCGTGTTGAACAATTAAGTTATCGCCCTATTGCCAAAGCCGGTTTGAACAGGTCTGTCCCCGAAGGGGAAACCGTTCAGCTCGACGGATCTGAATCGTATGACGAAGACGGCAGTCCGCTCACTTATTTGTGGACTGCACCGGCAGGAATTACACTGGATAACAATACACTGAAAAAACCAAGCTTTACTGCCCCTGAAGTGACGGTAAATAAAGCTTACACCTTCATCCTGGTTGTTAATGACGGAACTTCTGATTCCGATCCTTCCAATGTGACCATCACTGTTCTTCAGATCAACAAACGCCCGGTTGCCAATGCCGGACCAGATAAAAGTCACAACGAAGGAAGTTCAGTCTCACTCGATGGCAGTCTTTCATCCGATCCCGATGGGGATGTGATCTCCTATAAATGGACTTCGCTGGATGGAATTATTCTATTTGATGCGCTTGGCGCCTCGCCTTCGTTTAATGCGCCACAAGTGAACACCGACAAAAATTACCGTTTTAAGCTCGAAGTAGCAGACGGTGTACTCAAATCACTTCCAGACACGGTAACAATCAAAGTTGTAAATCTGAATAAAAAACCGGTGGCCTTTGCCGGTGGCGACCAGACTGTGAATGAAGGCGTTTTGGTTCAGCTGGACGGATCGTTATCAGCTGATGCTGATGGCGAAGCTATAACTTTCAAATGGACAGCACCGGCAAATGTAGTTTTATCTTCAACAACCATCAGTAAGCCAACATTTACCGCACCGCTTGTCCATCTGGACTCAACAGTGGTTATTTCTCTTGTGGTTAATGACGGACACGTAGATTCGGATCCTGATAATGTTTCAATAACCATCAAAAACCTGAATATATTAAGTACTCAGGCTCAAATCTTAAAAGCTGAACTGGCAGGCGCCGATTCAGCAAAAGTTAACCAGGCTTTGCTTCAGGTAAATCTGTATATGCCGTATGGTTCAGATATCCGGGCATTAGCGCCAATTTTTCAGATATCTCCCAAGGCTTCTATTGTACCTGCTGGCGGGTCAATCCGGAATTTCACCTCGCCAGTTTCTTATACCGTTACGGCAGAAGATGGAACAACCAAAAAAGTATATTCTGTCAGGGTCTTTGTTCCGACTGTTACCCTGAAAAGAACACTGGCAGCCGGATGGAACTGGATTTCGTTAAGTGTCGTTCCTCCTGATCTCAAAGTAACTCCTGTCTTGGGAAGCCTTACGCTGGCCAGTCTTGACTATATCAAGTCAGCAACCACTTCGGCTGTATATTACACGCCTTCCGGTTGGTTTGGCGATTTGAGCAATCTGCCTCAATACGAAATGCTGATGTTCAAAAAAGCAAGTTCACAGGTTTTCACTTTATCAGGAAAAGAAATCAACCCTACCTTGACATCCATACCAGTTTCAACAGGTTGGAACCGAATCGGATACATCCTGAAAGGCAATGCGGCAATTGGAGGAGCTTTCGATCAAACCACACTTCCAACAGGTCAGCCTCTTTTAAAGAGTAAAGAGGCTTCGGCTATTTACTACCCTGGCACAGGCTGGGTTGGTGATCTCGATTCTTTAAGAGTATTAAACGGATACATGATGAAAACAACTTCGAATGCCGACCTGAAATATATAGCCAGCAGCGCCAAACTTAAATCGGCACAACAATCACTTTTCTCCCGGAACGAATTATACGCTAACTATCAGATTAATCCGCCGTTGTTCGAACATTCAGCAAACCTGATTGGAGAACTGGTGAATCAGAACGGCGAAAATATGATCATAAAAGGAGACCTGTTGATCGCTTATTCGCAAAACGAGCCAAGAGGTGTTACCGAAGCCCGTTTTGTTCCTGATTTGAACCGGTATGTTTTCCTGCTGACCATGTTTTCAAATTCGAACCAGGAAAAATTAAGTTTCAGGCTAAAATCACTGACGAATGATCTGGAGAAACCACTTACCGACGAATTATTTTTCGGCGCCGATGAGGTTTTCGGACAAGCTATGAACCCATTTCCACTTCATTTGGCCAGTTCAACCGGTATATTGGATTCTGAAATCGAAGGAGCAGTCCGGGTTTTCCCCAATCCGGTATATAACGAACTTCAGATCAGCTCCGACGACAAAATCCGATCAGTCACCTTATCCGGATTATCAGGCAATTGTATTCAATCCCTGACCAACATTAACGAATACACTTTGCAGATCAACACCCTGAATCTGGTTTCAGGAATGTATATCCTGAAAATTGAAACATCAAAAGGCATCATTATCAGAAAACTGATTAAATCCACCAACTGATAAGGTCTCATAATCAAACATGCAACTGATGGAAATAGACTTATATCCATTGAGCTGTTGGAAATATGATTCAATAATGAGTAAAAACCAAGCGATTATGAAAAAATCAATCGATAGAAATAGTCAACTACCTTGTTCCGGAATTCTGGATAGATTTAGGAAAAGTAGATGGAGCTTAAAAGGTATCAAAGTTATTCGAACAATAACTTTGGCGCTGCTCATTTGGTTGCCCATTGCTGCCAGTGCAACGCTTACGCTGCCGGCAATACCGAGCAACGGTAGCCTTGCCAAACGGTTTGAGCTGAGTACCGAAATGATTTTCAGGGTGAAAGTAGGTGAAACCTATTTGCCCAGCGGAGCTCTGATTGCCTATCTAAACAATGAAATCCGGGGCGCACAGACCGCTTCGGTAAATTTCCCCGCTACCGGAAACAATGTTTATAAGATCTTGGTTTTCAATGACAAATCAAGTGGCGATTCCATCAGTTTTAAATATTACGACATTTTCAGCGAGAAAATTTATGACATCAAGGAGAAAATTGAGTTTGTCCCCAACCTGGTACCCGACTATGCCAATCCAGCCATCCTTACAGCATTCTGCAAGCCCATTGCGACTGTAACCGGGTTGGTGCCTGAAAATGGTCAGGAGAAACTGAACTCCACTTTAGACTTGTTTTGGCAACCTTCGCCTAATACAACATACTACAACCTGTTTTTGTGGGAAGATGGCGCAGCCGTGCCAACAACACCATACTATTCCAATATTTACAACACTACAGCGCGGGTTTACAACCTGAAGTACGGCCAGTTATACCGGTGGAAAATAAAATCGTTTAACGACTGTTCTTCGGCTGAGAGCAACGTGCAAACTTTTAAAGTCAGGCAGCTTCCTGACCTGACCGTATCAAATGTAACAGCGCCGACAAACATCGAATCGGGAAGTAATTTTATCGTCAGTTTCAAAATAAAAAATAGCGGCGTTGGCAATACAGCCGGAGCTGCCTGGTCCGATGCTTTGTATGCTTCGACCGACCAAACCTTAAGCAACGACGATAAATTACTGGCAACCAGCACAAACCTCAAACAACTCGAGGCCGACAGTACCTATACTCAGTCGGTTTCTGTTTCACTTCCGATTGATTTCACCGGAGATTATTATTTCCTGGTTAAAACGGATTATTACAGTTCGGTAGCTGAACTCGCTGAAGATAATAATGTAGGAAAAACTACTGCTGCAACCCATGTGGCCTTAAAATCACTTCCTGATATTCTGGTCAAAGACATTCAGGCAGGAGCTGCAAATATCAATCCCGGTGATTCGGTAGCCATCAGCTGGAAAGTTGAGAATATTGGAGGAGTTACTGCAACAGGAGGCTGGGCTGAACGGATAACTTTCGTTCCTGTTTTGGGACTAAAACTTTCGATTGATCCCAATGTGGATTACCTGTTACCTCTGCCTGCCGGATCTACCATCAACCGGAGCAGAAAGGTAAAACTGCCCGATATTCTCCGTTTTTCGGGCGATGCAAACATTCAGGTGGAGTTGGTTCCTTATCCAACACTTCTGGAATATGCAGCCGGCAAAGCCAACAACATCGCTTTATCAGCCGAAAAAGTTACGGTAGCGAACAGTTTGTTTTTATCCGTTCAGGCCACTTCAGTACTCGAAAATGTACCTTTGCCGGTTCGATGCATTGTTACCCGCAGTGGCGATTATACTGCTGATCTCGAAGTTTCGCTCTCAGCTTCGGTCGCCGGTCAGCTTACCATTCCGGCCACAGTTACCATTCCGGCCAATCAATCCGCCTTCGCGTTTAATGTCACTCCGATTAATAATGCCCTGCTCGACGGTTCACGAAATGTTGACATCACAGCAAGTGCGGCAACATACACCAATGCTTCCAAAACTATCACCATTCTGGATGATGAAATACCGGCACTAACAGCCCTGCTAAGCAAAAATACAGCCACAGAAGGTGAAACAATTACCCTGACGGTTTCCAGAGATTTAATTACTCCACAACCTTTGACCGTCAGTTTGGCAACCAACAAAGCTTCGCAGTGGACTTTCCCTGCATCAGTTATTATACCGGCAAATACCGCTTCAAATACTGTTTCGGTAGTTGTTACCGATGATAATATTCCTGAACTAAAAAGCGACGCGGTGATCTATGCCAGTTCTGCCGGGGTGACTACCGGACAGGTAACTGCCAGTATCATTGATAATGATGTTCCGCAGGTAACACTCGAAATACTCTCTGATACCGTATCAGAGTCGGCCGGAGTTTATGCGACTTGGGGTGTTATAACACGTGTAAAAGGTGAAGACAACATCACCGTAAATTTATCAGCAGCTCCATCAAATGCGATCTTCTTCCCTGCCAGTATTTACTTACCCAAAGGAGCCGTTTCGCAAAAATTCAACATTGGTGTTATCGACAACGCTGATGTGGATGGTTACCGGAAAGTGATCCTTTCAGGATCAATTTTTATCTCAGCTTGCAATTGTGGAACAACACCGGATAATGGCGGAGTAGTATCTGCCAATCTGGTTATTGCAGATAATGACGGTCCCGCGCTGTCAGTTTCAGTCCTTCCGGTTTCGCTGCCCGAAGGAAAGCTAAATGCAGGAACACTGACCATTTCGCGCAACACCCCAACAACTGATGCATTAGCGGTAACTATCTCGCACAACGATCCTACTGAAGTCAGCATACAAACTTCAGCAACCATTCTGGCCGGACAAAAGTCGGTGCAGGTTCCGATTAATACAATTAATGATAACATTGAAGATGGGAATCAGATGGTTTCCATTCAGGCCAGTGCAGCATCTTTCTCATCAGGATTCGGGTATGTATTTGTGACCGACCTGAACAAACCGGATATGGAAATTACGGATATTGCTCTGAGCGCAAGTACCGCAGCTACAAACGATGTCATTGAAATTACCGGTTCGGCCTTTAACAGTGGCTTTGCAACCGCGCCTTCCGGAGTTAAAATGAACTTCTATTGTTCGAAGGACAAAACCATCGATGCCAGTGATATCCTTTTAGGTGAATTCGTGTTTCCATCCCCAATTCCTCAAAATACACCGGCCAATTTCATGAAGACGGTGGACGTTCCGGACCAAACCGGGAATTACTTTATTCTGGCAAAAATTAACCCGGCTGAAACAATTACCGAGTTGGTTTATTTCAACAATGTTTCGGATGCAGTTGCCTTAACTATAACTCCGGAATACAATGCAACCGTGATCGCCGACAATATTCTGTACCTGCCAAATACCACGATTCCACTTCATGGATCGGCTGTTAATAACAAAAGCGAAAAAGTGCCGAATGTGGATGTGGACGTATATATATTAAACAACGGCACCCGGCGTGAATTAAAAGCAAAAACAAACAATCTGGGCGAATATACGGTTGATTTTGTGCCCATCCCCAATGAATCGGGACACTATACAATTGGTGCATGTTTCCCAAAACAAAACCTGAGCGTTGAACAGGATAATTTCGACATTCCCGGATTAATGAGGGAATCCACCTCGAATATCATCTGGGAAATGAAACAGGGGCAGACTATAACCGGGAAAATAGGTATTAAAAATACAAGCGGAGCTTCATTAAATAAACTGGTAATAAAAGCAGATAAACTTCCATTGGGTTGTGAACTTAAATTTGATACCATCGCAGTTCTTTCCGGCAATCAGACCAAAGAATTCAGTTTCACACTGAAAGCGCTTGAAATAACTAGCGGTCAGGATTACGAGAAAATAAATTTCCAGGTCAAATCCAGCGAAGGAATCACGACCGATTTCCCTGCATATTACTATTGCCAGGCTCTGCAGGCGCAGTTGAAATCTGATCCGGTAAGCATCAACACCACGATGACCAAGGGTAAATCGCGGCTTTATGAACTGTACATTTACAATAACGGTGCAGGCGCATCGGGTACGGTAACAATCAGTTTGCCGAATGTAAGCTGGATGACCCTTGTGAGTCCGGCAACCCTTACCAATATTGCCCCGCAGGATACTGCCACAGTAATTTTAACCCTTGAGCCTAATGCCGATACTCCGCTCAATACGCCAATTTCCGGAAACATTGCCGTAAACTGTGTGAATGGCAATGGAGTTTCGGTTCCATATCGCATTGAAGCGGTATCCGAAGAAACCGGCGGATTGAAGGTGGACGTAATTGATGAATACACCTATTTCACGGATGCAAAACCGCATGTAAAAAATGCCCATGTGGTGGTTCGTCATCCGTTCTCCGGAAAGATAATGGCTGATGGATTTACAGGTGATGACGGCATATTCTCGGTGGATAATCTTCCTGAAGGCGCCTACAAAATGAATGTGGAAGCCGAGAAACACGAAGGCTTCCAGACTACCTTAATTATTGATCCGGGACGGGTTAACGAACAAAGCGTTTTCCTGAGTTTCCAGGCCATAACCTATACCTGGGAAGTAGTTCCAACTGAAATCGAAGACAAGTACGAAGTTCAGTTGATCATGAAATTTGAGACCAATGTTCCGGCTCCGGTAGTGATCATGGAGATGCCAACTGAAATGCCGCAGCTTTTCAACGACCAGACTTTTCCGTTTATGGTTACCCTGACCAACAAGGGACTGATCACAGCCAAAGATGTACAGCTTAACTTACCGCAAAACGATCCTGAATATGAATTTGTGACCAATTTCACTAAACTGGATCTTTTGGCACAACAGGCCATCCAGGTTCCGGTGGTGATGAAATTAAGGTCCTCAACAAAATCGGCGTCTACGATTCAATCTACTACAGACACAGGACCTTGTACCGATTATGCTTTCACTATTTACGGATTTGAATGTGGTAAAGACAAACAGTGGCACCAGACTTCGCATGGAATCACTTTCTCCGGCAGAATTTGTCTCGGTACTGGTGGTCCGGGTTGGGGCTGGGGTTGGGGCCCCGGTTGGGGTTATGGTCCATCCAGAGGGGGCAGTGGTCCGAGTCATTACGACCCAAACAATTATACGCCATCTGTTTCGTCGCCAACTATTGGTTGCGACAACTGCCTGATTGATCTGGCGCTAACAATCGGCGGGTGTTTAGGTGGTCCTATTTGGGGAGTAATCGGATGTGTTAGAGTTGCTCTTGACGGTGACATTTCAGGTAAAGATGCCCTTGACTGCTTTATGGGCTTTACGGGCCCGGTAGGTTGTGTGTATGCAATCATTAATCTGATAAAAACCTGCTACGATGATCCGCCATTCTTCCTGAAGAATGCCTCAACCATTTCCGCCTTACAGGCCAGCAACAAAGTACCGCCAATTATCAGGCAAGCGGCCATTGATCTGGATTATATACTTTACAAGAATGACGCTATTGGCGACTGGATAACCGAAGTCATGAAACCTATTGATTGGAAATCAAAAGAAAGCATCAAGGACTTTGCTGATTTGATTGACCCATTTATGCGAAACAGATTACCAATTCAACCTGCTGATCTTTTAATAATTAAGCAAAATATGGACGGAACTGATATTACTTCGCAGGAAATCAGTGCATTTACCACCCGTTGGAACAACACCGTTACAGCCTGGAACTTGGGTATCTTCTCACCAACTACCGAACATCCGGACATTATTAACGACAATCTATTGAAAGAATACGTCCAAAAAGGTGACTCAGCCGAACATTATGCCATTTCAAGGGGATATCCTTCAACCATTGAAATGTTCGCAGATGCCATGAAAACCTTAAGGGAACAAATCGAAGGCGGACGCAATTCGGTATGTGCTTCGGTTACTATCAACATTACCCAAAAAGTGGTCATGACCCGCGAAGCCTTTGAAGGTACGTTGACCATATACAATGGCAACAAAACAATCGCCATGAAGGAAATCAAATTAAACCTTGAAATAAAAGACGAAAACGGGGTTTTGAGCAATGATCTTTTCCAGATCGATACCAAAGCGCTTTCCATTCTAACCGGAATTGACGGCACCGGAACTCTTGGTCCCGATGAAAAAGGAAGTGCAACAGTCTTGTTTATTCCTGAAAAAGGTGCCGCGCCTGAAGTTCCAAAGAGTTATTCGTTCGGAGGTTCGTTCTCCTACCTCGATCCGTTCACGGGCGTAACGGTAACCAAACCGCTGTTCCCGGTCACGCTCGATGTAAATCCAAGCCCGGATTTATTCCTGCATTACTTCATGTCGCGTGATATTCTGGGCGATGACGCATTGACTGCTCCGATTGAGCCAATTGTTCCGGCAGAATTTGACGTGATGGTTCAAAATAACGGATTTGGAACAGCCAAAAACGTGCGCATCGAAAGTGCACAGCCAAAAATTGTGGAAAACGAAAAAGGACTGGCCATCAATTTTGCATTAATCGGATCGAACCTGAATGGACAACCACGTCAGTTAGGTTTGACGAACATCGATTTTGGAAATATTGCACCGAAAAAAGCAACTATCGGACAGTGGTGGTTTACCAGCGACTTGCTTGGTCACTTCATTTCGTACGAAACCAAGTTGACCCATCTGGATAGCCGTGGCAATCCGAATCTCAGCCTGATAAGCGGGGTAGCATTACACGAACTGATCAAAGGGGTTCGGGTTTATTCAGGAGTTGAGGATGGAATCAACGACTTTTTAGTCAACGAAGTTCAGGATGCCAAAGAATTTCCTGATATCATTTACCTATCGAATGGCGGAACACTCGATGTTTATCCGGCAGTTTCTCAAAGCACTTCCGGATCAATTGCCTCCGGAAATCATGAGATCGAATTGCTGGTCACTCCAAAACAGATTGGCTGGAACTACATCAAATTCAGCGATCCGGGCGGTGGCCTGTACAAAATTGTCAGTGTGACACGCGAAGATGGCCAGGTAATTCCGCTCGACAATGTCTGGCAGACATTTGTCACTCTTCCCGATGGAAAAGAACCTGTTTATGAAAACATGATGCATTTCCTCGATGTATTCGCGGCCACCACCACTCAGAAATACATCATCCGGTTTACTCCAAAAGATCAGAATTATCCACAAATTGTACGATTTGAAAATGTGCCAACAGCTGCTGTGACGTCACCGGTTAGTTCGGTGAACGTAGTATTCCAAAATCCGATCGATCCTACTACCTTCAATTATGAAGATATGGTTTTACGGATTCAGGGTGGAGCTGATGTCATGGATAATACGGTAACCGTTACCCAACTTGATCTGACAACATACAAGGTTGATCTGACAACCAAGTCGGTAGGAAATGGATATTATGTTTTAACTGTTCAGACCGACCAGATCAGCAATCTGACAGGTACAAAAGGTCTGGTAGGGAAACAGGCCACCTGGACCCAGTTCATTGATATTCCGGCTGTAAGTGAATTTATCGGTTTGCCCGACAATAATGTGGGCGCACCTTTCGATCTCATGCTGCTTCGGTTCAATCTTCCAATCGACAAATCGACTTTGCTTCCCGCCCGGTTCACCTGGACCAAAGACGGAACCCCGGTTTCCGGAACAGTAATAGTTACACCGATGGACAACGAGGGCCTGTTGTTCCAACTTTCCGGATTGCAGGCATTTCTGTCTCAGGATGGAAAATATAAGCTTACTGTAGATTTACCAAACATCAAATCGCTTGACGGGGTCAATGGAATTTTGCCTCAAAGCGTTGAATGGGAAATCGACCAGACAGCGCCACTGGTAAGCAAGATTCTTCCTTCGACCGATGGCGGTTACGATTCGCAGCACCGGACAGCCTTCACTGTTCTGTTTGACGAACCAGTGAAAGGATTTGGAACCGGTAACCTGGAATTATGGAAAGACGGATTGAGACAACCAATTTCGCAACTTGATTTCAAAGCGAAGAGTGATTCGGAATACCTGTTTACCCAGTTCAGGATGCTGACTTATTACGAAGGAAGCTACCAACTGAAGATTAAGATGAAGGATATTACCGATTTGGCCGGCAACTCGCGCTCCGACACCGTTAAGTATAATTGGATCGTGTACCGGACTCCGCCTAAAGCAGTGACCGATTTGCGAATCACACCAGACAGGGGATTCTCAGATGCCGATAATGTTACCGACACCAGAAATGTGACTGCCATGATGACGGTAAATGAGCCAAATACACGGATTCAACTGTATCAAACCGACAATGTTAACCCTATATTATTGGCTGATAAAGCCAATGTAGGTGCAGGCGAGCTCTCACTGCCAATTAGCTTCACTTACACCGGAAATTTGACACTTGAGGCACATTGTATTGATATTTACACCAACAATACCATTACAAAGATCACGGTAAATATTGATGAAGCAGCTTTGATTGGAGCCTGGAAAAATGTACCTGTAACTCCGGTTACGACACAGCCAGCTTCAATGCAAATTGAATTCTCCGACAAACTGCTCGACGAAACCAAACTTAAAGATTACCTGAAGTTTGAACGTGACGGTCAATCGCTTGGTATTCAAAATCTGACAGTTACCAAGTCAACTGATAAGCTCTTTGTCGTTACAGGTATGGATCTGGCAGGAAGTGCCAGCGGAACTTATGCTTTGACAATGGATGTAACTCAACTTAAGAAGTACAATTCAGGCAGACAGGGTATTGCAAGCTCAAAAGGACAGTATAGTCTGCAAAGTACGAACAGGGCGCCAAATGCCTATGCCGGAACAAATCAGACAGTTGACGAAAACACTTCGGTGACTTTGGATGGTTCTGGTTCAAGCGATCCGGACAAAGATGTTCTGACCTACAACTGGACAGCTCCTTCAGGAATAACACTGAGTTCGGCTACTGTTGTCAAACCTACTTTTACAGCGCCTGAAGTTACTACTGATCAAACCTATACTTTTAACCTGGTTGTAAACGACGGCAAAGTTAATTCAACGGTATCACAGGTAGTTGTGACTGTTAAAAATGTCAGTAGCACAAGCACTCAGAGTATTAGCTTGAGCGCCGGTTGGAATATCTTCTCAGCCAATGTTATCCCGGATAATCTGAACATGAAGGATATTTTCCAATCCCTAATTGATGCCGGAAAGCTGAAAAAGGTAATGGACGAAGCAGGTAAGGCACTGGAAAACTTTGGTGTATTCGGCGGCTGGAAAAACAACATTGGCGATATGATCATTGGCAGAGGATATAAGGTGAATGTAAAAGAACCTGCCATTCTTGTATTGCAGGGAACTCCGGTTCCATTGCCCATGGACATCAATCTGAATACAGGTTGGAATATTATGGCGTACCCTTCAGATAAACTACAGAATGCATTGACAGTTTTCCAGCCTTTGATTGATGCCGGCAAGCTCAAAAAGGTGATGGACGAGGCAGGATTGGCCCTTGAAAACTTCGGTGTTTTTGGCGGGTGGAAAAATAACATCGGAAACCTTACGCCAAATAAAGGCTACAAGGTGAATATGTTGTCCACAGGAACATTAACCATAAGTACAAACGGTACCAAGCTGGCAGTTATTCCACCCGAAGTCCTTGCATCGTCTCATTTTCAGAAAGTTTATATCGGAAACGGAACCGATCACATGAACATTAATCTGGTTGACCTGGCAAAAAGTGGTTTTAAAGTTGGGGACGAGATTGGAATATTCGACGGAAAACTTTGCGTTGGATCTGCTCAAATCGGTTTAGACCAACTGTTTGGCAACCTCATTAGTATCCCGACATCCAGCAATGATGAGATGGAAAGTTCCCCAAATGGCTTTGCTCAGGGAAATCCGGTAATCCTTCGGTTATTCCGAAACAATAAGGAATATTTGATTATACCGGAATTGCTAAATAGCAGCAAAAGCATCTTTGAAAAGGGTGAATCCATGTTTGCACGGGTAAATACTGAATTAGTAACAAGCCTTTCAGAATTGACAGAATCCGTTTCGGTAAAATGCTACCCAAATCCGTTTACCAACCAAATAACCATTGAAGTTACGATTTCAGATGTCCGAAAACTAAACATAGAAATCTTCGATATCAGCGGACGATTAATTCGTAACCTATATCATGGATCAGGTATCGAAAGAAATACGCTGATTTGGGATGGCAGAAATAATCAGGGAGTAAAAATGGCGCCCGGAAATTATTACCTGAAAGCGAATGAGACAGTCGAAAAAATAATATTGAGTCGGTGATAAGTTCAATCTGCATTTACAGTGTATAAACCTAAATAACCAATCCCATGAAAAGGTTTACTTATTTAATTGTGTTTCTCCTTTTAGCGGCAAATAGCTTTGCTCAAGGCCATTTTAATGTTGCATGGTCCGGTTTTGGAAACGACCACATGAATATCTACGTGATCACTGCTACCATTGATGGAGTAAATCTTGAAGCCGGCGATGAAATTGCGGCATTTGACGGTACACTTTGTGTTGGCAAAGCTATGCTTTCACAAGCGATCCTTGTCTCCGACATTAATACTTTTGCTGCTGTTGCTGCATCCAAAATAGATGAGGGTAAATTGAACGGATATACAATTGGGAATCCGATTACCTATAAATTTTGGGACTCGAGTAAAAACCTTGAATTATCCGGAATAGCAGCAGAATATTTCCTGAATAACGGAGATCCAATTGCTGAACCCACTTTTACGCCAAATGCTACAGCCCTTGTCAAGCTTTCGGGTGTAACTCCGCTTAATCAAACTCCGGTGTCAAATGCCGGAGCTGATCAATCAGTGAACGAAGGGGCAACCGCTTCGCTCGATGGTTCGGCTTCTTCCGATCCCGATGGCGATCCCCTGACCTACAAATGGACGGCTCCGGCAGGAATTACATTGAGTTCAACCACTGTTGACAAACCAACTTTTACCGCTCCCGAAGTCAGCGCCGATACTCAATATACATTCTCACTGGTGGTAAACGATGGGAAAGCCGATTCTCCGGCTGATGAGGTGGTGATTACCATTAATAATGTGGATCATGCGCCCTATATAAAAAATCCAATCAAAGACGTTTCGGTTGACAAAGGTGCACCTGATCAAATCATCGATCTAAAAACCGTATTTGCTGATGATGATCCTGGCGATGTATTGATCTTCAGTGTTACTTCAAATACCAATGATCAAGTGGTTACAGCTATAATCACAGGATCCAATCTGACTTTAGACTTTTCAAGTGTAAATATTGGATCATCAGAAATAGTGATTACTGCAAGTTCAAATGGGAAAGAAGCCACAACTAATTTTAAAGTTGATGTAAATATTCCGACTGGGATTGATCCGCTTATTGATATTAATGATGTTCAGATTTACCCAAACCCAACAAAAGGAAAGGTTCAGGTTAAATTCAGTAACATTCCTAAAGGTGGAACCTGGATAATAGTTTATAGTATATCAGGTAAAATAATCTACAAATCGTTGGCTCAAAATAAGTTGGAATTTTTAAACCTGAAAGGTAATCCTGCTGGATTGTACTTCATTAAAGTTGATCTGAAGATACCAAAGGTTTATAAATTAGTATTGGAATAAAGGTTAATCTGTACGTATCTGTTTGCGCAATAGAATATTAATTCATTGATAGCATAAAACAGATTAGCACTAGACTGATCACTCATCTCCCCCCGGCAGTAATTTCTGTCGGGGTTTTTTTATGAAATTCCTCGAAATCAGGATGTAAAGTAGAATTCCTGCAAATACACCAATACTGTTTGCCAGAACATCGTACCACGAAAATGAACGGCCAAGATGCATAGACAATTGCATAAACTCCATCAGAATGCCCCACCCTATGGTAACAGGAATGATAAATAATAAACGAAAATAATTGAACTCTGTTTTAATAGACCAGCTAAAAAGAACAGAAAAAATAAAATACATCAGGAAATGTACAACCTTATCAAAACCTTCAAACAAAGGCAGTTGTGGAAAATCTTTTGACGGCAGCAAGGACAAGGCTGCAATACATCCAACATAGGTGATAACCAAGAATATACGAACAGGTTGACGTATTTTTAAAAGGAAAGATATCATATTCAAAAAATAAAATTCAAGGATAAAATAAACAACTAATAGCGTAAATAATATAAATCTAATTTTTTCAAATATCGCACATTTCCTGAAATTTACACTCTGGTAAATTAAATTGATACAAACTTATGACAAAGAAATTAAACCTAATGCTTTTCTAATTGTCGAAAGGAAATGATTTATTCAATATTTAACGGGCAAGAAAAAATTGTATTGCGATAAAACGATACTGAAATACAATATTTTTGAATCAAAATGTTCCTTATAATGACATATTTCATTCCTTTACCAAGCTAAAATTAAACCAAAACAAACATGCAACACTCTAACATGCAGTCTATTAATTTCTATAATAGAAAATACAACTACTGTAATTCTAACAAAAAGCGCACTTTTTTCTCCTATCTCAGTTCGTCTGTAATCCTTTTGAGTATTGGTTTTTTAATTTCAATTGGAATGGCAGGTTGCAGCAACAAGGCTTCAAATAACAGCAAGGGCATGAAAGCTAGAAAGTCAGGCCCGGTACCAGTTGAAATAAAAGTTGTGCAACCTGAATTGCTTTTAAATACTATTTCCAGTACAGGAACCATTCTGGCTAATGAAAAAACTGAAATTCGTCCTGAAATTTCAGGAAGGATTACCAAAATTCTTTTTGAAGAAGGCGCAACTGTTCAGAAAAACAAATTACTGATTAAAATGAATGACACGGACCTTCAGGCTCAGTTAAAAAGAAACGAGGCACAGGGAATATTGCTAACCAATGATGAATTCCAGAAACGTAAATTACTTGAAATTAAAGCGATAAGTCAGGATGAATACGATATTGCCAAAAGTCAATTGCTGGTCAATGAGGCCGACAAACAATTGCTACTGGCACAGATTGCCAAAACAGAGATTTATGCTCCTTTTAGTGGAAAAGTAGGACTTCGGACGGTTAGTGTTGGCCAATACATCGCCAGTAACACATTAATTGCAACCATACAACAACTCGATCCGGTAAAAATCGAATTCGATGTTCCGGAAAAATACAGTAGTTTTATTAAGCCGGGATTGGAAATCAGTTTCAGCACAGATGCTTCGGATACAATATTTATGGCCAAAGTTTACGCCATTGAATCGGCCATAACTACTGAAACCCGCACACTGAAAGTAAGGGCGCAATGCTCGAATAAAGCCAATTTATTGAATCCGGGCGCTTTTGCCCGGATAAATATTATTCTTGAAAAGTTTCCGGACGCCCTTCAGGTGCCATCCGAAGCTGTTGTTACAGTGCTTGACGGAAATTCAGTTTTCATCTGCAAAAACGGAAAAGCTCAACTCACACCTGCAACTACAGGTATTCGAACCGACAGTGAAATCCAGATTACAAAAGGAATTGCAGCAGGCGACAGTGTGATTCTAACCGGACTTTTACAGCTTACAAACGGTGCCCAGGTCTTGATTAAAAAGAAAAAATCAGAAAATCAGTCCGAACCGGTAAAATAAAATTTATCAAAGAATTTCAACATTCCTTTCAGAATGAAGTTATAAAATTCAGTCAACCAGCAAACACATGAACTTTTCAGGAATATTTATTAAACGACCGGTACTGGCAATGGTTCTTTCCATTTTGGTAGTATTGTTCGGAATTATCGGATACAATTTTCTAGGTGTTCGCGAATACCCGAGTGTCGATCCACCAACGGTATCTGTCAACACATCTTATCCCGGCGCTAATGCTGATGTTATTGAAAGCCAGATTACCGAACCATTGGAAGAAAGCATCAATGGGATAGCAGGTATCCGCACCTTGACTTCCTCTTCACGCGACGGCGGAAGTTCGATTACAGTCGAGTTTCAGATTGGAGTTGACATGGAAGCT
>JAUXUF010000163.1 GCA_030684645.1 Bacteroidota bacterium
GTACACGATTGGCTCGATTGAGGCCTCGCCTTGTTGTAAGTCTAAATAAGTGAACTTATAAGGCGTCATAACAACCTCGTGCCCCATTTTTGCAGCTTCAATACCGCCTTCGATACCCCGCCAACTCATTACTGTTGCCTCGGGCGAAATACTGCCTTCCAAAATTTCATCCCACCCTATAAGTCTTTTCCCTTTTGATTTAAGAATTTGTTCAACGCGGTTCATAAAATAACCTTGCAAATCTTCAACATGCCTGGTATTCAATTTTTTCATCAGCGCCTGGCACCCGGGATCTTTTGCCCATAATTTTTTGACAACCTCATCTCCTCCAACATGAATATAGGGGCTTGGAAATAATGTGGCCACTTCTGTAAAAACTTTATCTAAAAATTCATACACATTCTCGTCAGAAGGATTAAGCGAGCCCTCGATAAGATGCCTGCGCCCATCATTGTCGTACCACGTGTGCCACCCGGTCCCAGAATTAACATGGGCATGCGTATCCTTGGTACAACTTAGTTCTGGATAGGCAGCCAGTGCGGCCATACAATGTCCTGGCACATCAATTTCAGGAATTATTGTAATATGCCTATCCTCGGCATACTTAATAATTTCTTTTATATCTTCCTGAGTATAAAAACCACCATAGGTACCAGTTTCTCCCTCTAGAAGCTGTTCAGGGCGCATACCAAAAAATCCGGCACGAGCTACACGCCATGCGCCAACACTTGTAAGTTTGGGCAACGATTTAATTTCAATCCTCCATCCATGATTATCAGTTAAATGCCAGTGAAAAGTGTTGAATTTGAATTTCGAAATTTGATCTATATACGCTTTGACTTCTTCTTTGGAGAAAAAGTGGCGACTTACATCAAGCATAATTCCACGCCAGCCAAATCGGGGATAATCCGTTATTTTTACTTTGGGGATTTTCCAATCCGTTTTTGTCAGCTGCCTGCTTTCAATCTCAGGTGGCAGCAATTGGAGGAGAGTTTGCACTCCGTAGAACAAACCGGCAGTTTGATTAGCAGAAATTTTAACCCCTTTGGCTGAAACCTCCAGAACATAACCTTCTTTGCCAATTTGCAAATTAGGCAGATCATTTATATTCAATTCTATATCTGCTGTTTTACCCTGATGAGCAGTAAGGTTGAACCCGGTAGGTATAATCATTTTTTGCACAAGCATCTCTGCTAATTTGCGACTTTCAGTCGAGTTGAAACTTATTGTTGTAGTCTTTGTAAGCAAATAAAACCCACTTGACTGTTTTATTTCCACAGGTTGAGGAATTAAATTAATTATATTAACCTGGGCATTAGCTTTTATAAAAGCTAAAATGAATAAGAACATAAACACTTTTTTCATAAAATACTGATTTAGATAATTGACAAATGGTTTATTGTTACCATTTCCATTACTTAAGTATTATGTCATCATAATAACACCGTACTGATTAATAATATTTTAAAACATCAAATGATCAAAAATTATTCTAAAAGGTGACCATTTGTAAATTAACGCCGAAAGCGTAGATGCTTTCGGAATTTGCTCGATTTTCTGATGCAATAAGCCTCCATACTATTTATAAATCCTATTTTGTGGATTGTCTCTATTTCAGATAATACCTTATCTATGTGTGAGTTTTTCTCTTAGGGCTCGTTTCATTTGATTAATGCTTTTATTTAGTGTTAAAAAAGAAAAAGTAGTATATTGAATATTATATTTCAATCATTTTTATCCATCTTAGGACTTTGTCGACCATGGGCAATTCGTAGTAAAAAATCCAGTCACTATTGTTAGTCTTCGCAGCCAGATGGTTATGATGATTTAAATCGGCAATGTAGCCTTCCGGATTGCTCATGAATCGGGTTTGGGAATAAACTTTCTTCAATTCGGTATGCACGATGTTGAAATGCTCACAAACCTGTCGGATTTGCTCGATGGCCGTTCTCTGATCGCCCTTGTTGGTCGCGGTATCAAACGTATGCAAAGCCAGAATCAGCTGAGACGAGTAAATCTGAAGATTATTGGTTTGTTCGTAAACTTCGAGCGTGTATCGGTTTCGAAGTGCATGTTGTTTGGCTGTCTCTATTCCCTTCGAGATTCGGTCGTACCGGTTTATTTCCAATTTAGCCTGGTCGATCTTGTTTTTCCAAGTGCTGCTCCATACTCCTGGTTTCGATTGATCCGGTAAATCAATCAGGGTAAATTCTCTAACACCATAGGCTGGATTTCTTCTTCCGGCGGAAACCAAAGCACCATCAAAAAAGAATACGGCTTTTTCCAGTTCATCCAGAAATTTCATGTTACTGTCCTGAGCGCAAAAGCCAAACTCCCGTTGTGCGTAGGTTGATTTAAACGATTCAATATCTCTTGAAGTAGGGTTCCAGCCATATTCGCCTTGGGCGATCCATCCCCGCCAAACGGTTTCCCAATGTGCAGAACCATCATCCCATGAAGTAGTAAGGATTCCTTCGAGTTTTTTTTCAGCAACATGTTTACTGAATCCGTGTATAAAATCGATTTTGGAATTTCCTCGCGGAATAAGAATTCCATCAGAAGCAGCTGTTGCTCCCATGACTTTTAAACCCTTGCTGCGGTACCATTCTAATAGACGGACATGAGCGGGTTTGGTTGCATCGCCGTAATTCCACCGCATATAGACACATTCTTTGGGAAACAGGTTAATCGCTTCATCCAGTTTTTGGGTATTCCATTTTTTATCCAATTCTTCTCCGGAATCATCACTAAAAATGGTTTCCCAAAGACCTGCATATTTTAGAGGCATATCGTCCCAGAAAATGGGGATCCGGTTGTGCTTCACAGCAAAATCGCACACTTTCTGAAGCCAGATCATTTGCAGTTCAAAGGAATTCTTACCCGTAGCTTTGCAACGCTCATCAATACCAATAGCAGTGATTTCATCGCCACCAACATGAAGGTATCGACCATAAGGCATCGCTTCGAGTGCATCCTCATAAAGGTCGAACTGAAGTTCGTAGGTTCTGGGGTCAGAAGGGCAAAATTCCCAA
>JAUXUF010000176.1 GCA_030684645.1 Bacteroidota bacterium
CGGAAATGAATAGTTTTCAAGTACATAATTTCCAATTTCAATTCCATCGGTCTCATTATGCATGCAGATATCCTGCAAAAGTAAATCTGGATTATAATTGTCAATTAACCTGATCAAATCTTCTTTATTGTGACCAATTCCAACCACTTTATTCCCGAATGATTCGACAATATCTTTTAAATATTCAGCCGTTAAAACTTCGTCTTCACCAATTAGAATTCTCATGGTTATTCATTTTAAATTCAAGCATGATCGCAGTTCCTTTTGAATTTTCTATTTGAAAGTTTGCTTCCAATTGACGTGCAAAAATATTTAAAAGCCGCATGCCCATTGATCCATTTTTACCTTTAATAAATTCATCAGGTATGCCACATCCATTATCTTTTATCGAAAAAGCGAGCCATCCGAGACGATCAGCATAGGACAAATTCAGTCTAATAATTGGGCTATCAATTTGTCCGAATGCATGTTTCATGCAATTGGAGATCGCCTCTGTGATAATCATTCCCAGAGGGATACAGGTAGATACCTCCAGTTCAATATCAATAAAGTCAGCGCTGATCTCAATTTTACAGGGATTTTGATCATACATCTTCAGCGAAGTCGAGGCTAAAACTTCAAAAAAATTACGTGAAGAGATGTGCGATAAACCATCATAGGAATAAAGGATTTCATGAATCTGTGATACGGCCATAATTCTTCGGGATGTTTCCTGAAGTGCTTTTTTGCCATCTTCAGAGGCAATTGACATCAGTTGCATTCCAATTAAACTGGATATGGTCTGCAAATTATTCTTTACCCGATGATGAAGTTCCTGTATCAGTACTTTTTTTTCCTGGTTCTGGGCCTCAATCTTTAGGTAACTGTCCCATAATTTTTGTTTATCGTCAACTAATTCAACTGTTTTTTCCCTGACCATCAGATCCAGAATTATTCTACGTGATCTATCCCGCCATACCCAGAAGTAGTAAGTGGATATACAAAAAGCTAAAAATATGAGCAAGGAAATGATCGATGGCCAAAATGTCTCAAAAAAACTGGAACCAAAGTACATTGAAATACTTAAAATGCTGCCTCCTACTATATTATTTAGTTCTTCCATTGCTTTTACTTTTTTGTTCGCAATAAGAAGTCGGAGTGAAGAATGTCAGGATATATAGTTATTTGATGATTTAATCGTGCATATTTAGAAGACTTGAAATTAATAACAGATGTGAATAAGGTTTGAGATTTTATTTTACAATTAAAACCTAAAAGCAGAAAGAACAGAAGCTGGTGAAAAGTTTCTAATTGTATGCCCATTTGACAATAGATAAGTCTTTAAGTTAAAACACGAAATAAGTGATTAAGGTTTCCAATTATAATACTTTAAAATTAGAAATAATTACAACTGTAGCTATTTAATGTTGAATAAATTCATTCAAGTGATCTGAAATAAATTTTGGATTAAACCAGAAAAGGGAAGTAGCAGATGCCATTCAATTTTCCTGTTCGAAAAAAATAATATTATCGAGTGGATTTGTGCCTCATGCCTTGGGAAGTATTTTTAAGACCTGGCCTACCTTCAGGCTATTGGCTGCCTTAATGTTGTTTAGTTTCATGATGTCATCATTCGAAACTCCAGGAAATTTTTTTGCGATCGTCCAGAAGTTATCTCCCTTGCGTACGGTATAATATATAAACTCATCGTTGTCTGTTTTTTCAGAAGGTTTTATATCCCCGGATAATGTTGCTGAGGCTGTTTCAGAAGATTTAGCATTAATTGGACGAGTTACATTTTGAGCTTGACTTACTGAAGGTTTTTTATGAAGCGATTTTTGTTTTTCGGAGTAGCTCATTCTACCTATTTTACTGTAGTATTCGCTTTGTCCTACAGGAACATATATGGTAAGAGAATGACCAGCCGTGATGAAATTTTTTCGTAATTTATTCCAGTATTTAAGATCAGATGTTCGTACTCTGAACCAGGCAGATATCAATCCCAGATTATCTCCGGATTTAATGGTATAAATCAATTTATCGCGTCCTTTAATATCACTTGGGCTTTGATTCGCAAAACTATTCTGTGGATTTACAATTTCATTGTTGGGGAAGAATTCGGAACGACGATGATCGTGTATGGTTGATTCATTTTCCAGATAAGCAGAAATTTCATCCTGAGGTAATACCAAACTGTATGCTTTCTCTTTGCTGGCTGGAATAATATCTCGACGATATTGCGGATTAAGGCTGCGGATTTGCTCAACCGGAATACCAATCACTTCCGAAATCTGGTTGAAATGCAGATAGTCGTTTACCATGAGAGTGTCGGTAATAATCGGAAAATCAGGTTGTTTTGGGAAAATGTTGTGACTTTGATAGAAATTCATGACATAGTTGGCTGCAATAAAGGCCGGAACATACCCACGGGTTTCTTTGGGTAAGCGGTAATATATTTTCCAATAATCCTTCACGTCACCACTACGTTTAATGGCTTTGTTAACATTTCCTGGCCCACAATTATAAGCTGCGATGACCAGATGCCAATTTTTATATATGTCATACAAATCCCGAAGATAGCGCACTGCCGCATCGGTAGCTTTTAGCGGATCGCGTCGCTCATCAACAAAGGTGCTGATTTCGAGTTTGTACATTTTCCCGGTCGAATACATAAACTGCCATAATCCAACAGCACTTGCTGAAGAATTAGCACCCGGATTTAATGCTGATTCAATGATTGGAAGGTATTTTAATTCCATCGGTAAACCATATTTGGCCAATGCTTCCTCGAACATCGGGAAATAATAATTGGCCAACCCAAGCATAACTGCTACTTGTTTTGGTTTCCGGACCGTGTACATGCTAATAAAATTCTTTACCGTATTGTTGTATGAAAGGCTAACTGCTGATTGCATGGATTGCAATCGCTGAATGTAAATCGAATCGGGTAGTGTCTGTTTGAGAGTATCGGCTTCTGCCAGTTCAGTACTATCTAAAAGAAAGGCGTTTTGCACATACCAGCTGCTCAACATACTGTCTAGTTTGTCCGAAAAATATTTATTCAGGTTTTCATCCGGAATTGTATAGTATTTTTCATACCCGTTTAAGGTATCGAGCGATGCAACATTTATGGTACATACCTTCCGAAGGTTTTCCTTATTGAGTCCGGAAGCAAGAACGTTGATTCCGGTAAGCGCTAGTATAAAAACTGTCAGTCGTAATATCCTCATAAGCTAATCATTAAAATGTAAATCTGCATTGTATTCCTATCAGTTTATTGTCCATGCACATGATTGGCGCCGGGACCCAATTCATTGTTAAATCGTCGCTGATGTCGAAGTTGAAAAAGTGTGCATCAACGCTTGCATCAATAATATTCAACGCATAAAAAATAACGGTTCCTATAACTACCATATCCCTGTTTCGCCTCCATCCATCTTTTGCCCTTCTTAAATTTTCGGTTAACTGTGTCAGTTTATCCGCCTGAAAGAAAATTGGATTCACTTTCAGATCCAGGTATGAATTGGTATTTGGATCTGTGTCAATAATGTCGGAATAAGCTTGTTTATAGGTTGTATATACTTCGTTGTTAAAGTTAATAAAGTATCCAAAAGCAGCAAAACCTCCATACACAATGGGCACTTTCCAGTATTTATGGTTGTATATCTGGCCCAGGCCGGGCAAAACGGCAGAATATATGGTCGCTTTTCTTGGCGAATGTTCGACTTCTATTTTCTTGACTTGAATGGTATCAGCTTTTGATTTCTGGCTAAAGGCAGAAAATCCTGTCACAATAAACAGGATTACCAGAAAACAACCAGCGTATAGTTTAAATGGGATGATATTTATTTTTTTATACATCTAATTGGTCAAGGATTCCTAATATTCGTTCCAGATCTTTTGTCGAACCAAAAGGTATGATAATTTTACCCTTTCCTGCCTGATCCATTCTGAAATCAATTTTTGACTGAAAATACTTGCTTAGGTGATTATGTAGATCTTGGTATTCAGTAGGAAATTTTTCATTTTTCACTTTTTCTTCAGGTTGGAAGCTATTGTTGTCTTCGTTGTATTTTCTGGCAATTTCTTCAACCTTTCGAACTGAGAAGTCATTTTTAATGGTCTCATCATAAATCATCAACTGAATTTCTGAGTCTTTGACATTGACCAAAGCCCGGGCATGTCCCATGGAAATAGTTTTTTCAACAATGCCTTTCTGAATCCTGGCCGGTAGCTTCAGTAAACGAAGATAATTAGATACCGTTGACCGCTTCTTTCCCACACGCTCGCTCAGGGTTTCCTGGGTCAGTTTACACTCATCAATCAATCGCTGATAGCTGAGTGCGATTTCTATGGCGTCAAGATCCTCCCGCTGAATGTTTTCAATCAGGGCCATCTCAAGCATTCCTTCGTCATCTGCAGTTCTGACATAGGCAGGTATAGCAGTCAGACCGGCAATTTTGGAAGCCCTGAACCGACGTTCTCCCGCAATGATCTGATATTGATCATCATCAATTTTACGTAGCGTGATGGGTTGAATAATCCCAATTTCTTTGATGGAGGCAGCCAATTCGTTTAATGAATCTTCATCAAACTTGGTTCGGGGCTGATATGGATTTGCAACGATTTTTGAAATTTCAATTTCATTGATCGAAGAGACAACTTCTTTCGCAAGATAGGTGTCAGCTCCATCTAATAAAGCGCCCAACCCTCTTCCCAGTGCATTCTTTTTTGCCATAATCAAAAACTCTTATTCTATAATTTTTTCTGAATTCTTTAGTTTAGTCATGCCATTGTTTTGCAGCAACTCACGGGCAAGATTCATATAACTAGCTGCCCCTTTTGATGTCGCGTCATATAAAATGGCCGGTTGTCCATAGCCGGGGGCTTCGCTTAATTTAATGTTCCGTTGAATAACCGATTCAAACACCATTTCCTGAAAATGCTTTTTGACTTCTTCCATGACCTGATTGGATAAATTCAGGCGTGAATCATACATTGTAAGCAAAAATCCTTCAATTTCGAGTTCCGGATGTAATTTGGTCTGAATTATCTTGATGGTATTCAGTAGTTTTCCAAGACCTTCGAGCGCAAAATATTCGCATTGAACAGGAATTATTACTGAATCAGCAGCAGTCAAAGAATTGACGGTGATAAGTCCAAGAGATGGTGAACAGTCAATAAAAATGAAATCGTAATCATCCCTGATCTTTTCGATAACATGGCGCAATACTTTTTCGCGGTTGGGCAAATTGAGCATTTCAATTTCAGCACCAACCAAATCGATGTGCGACGGAATCAGATCTAATCCGGGTATCTCAGTAT
>JAUXUF010000177.1 GCA_030684645.1 Bacteroidota bacterium
CGGAAAGTTTTAGAAGCCTTACTCGATAAGTACGCTGATCAGGGCATTGAAAATATTGAGAACATTCAAATCTTAACTGTTCCGCCAATCAATGAATTTGGTTCTGTAACTGAAATCATAAAAGCCTTTGGCAGCAGGTTGGAATATGAAAAAGCCATCAAAGAATTAGAAAACGAATTGTATAAAGGTGCTTAGTTTTTAGGGACAATTGGGACTCTGGCGACTGACTAATGTCGTTTAAGTCCCTGATTCATTTGAGAAAAATGGAAGCAGAAGATAAAAATAATAATGGCTTCATCCCCAAACATGGTGGTTACCGAAACCTGATAACCTATCAGAAATCGGAAATCATCTACGATGGCACAATATACTTTACCAAACGTTTTTTTAATAAATACGACCGTACCATCGATCAAATGGTGCAGGCAGCCAGAAGCGGTAAGCAAAATATAGTTGAGGCCAGTATGGCTTCGGGTACTTCAAAAGAAACGGAAATAAAATTAACTAATGTTGCAAGGGCTTCTTTGGAGGAACTGAGAATAGATTATGAAGATTTTTTAAGAAGCAATAAACATGAAATATGGGATAAAGAACATAGGTTTGTTGCCAGGCTTAGGGAATTGAATAAAATACCCAACCCTAGCTATGAAACCTTTAAAAAGGGAATTGAAAATGAAAACCCAGAGATTTGTGCCAATGTGATGATAGGCTTAATTAAGCTTGTAAGTTATTTACTATACAACCAGATCAAATCATTAGAACAATCTTTTTTAAAGGAAGGCGGATTAAGAGAAAGAATGACTAAGGCTAGAATAGAACAACGAACTAAGGACAAAAGGGACAACCAGGGATACTGATTCGGTAACACGTCCCTTTTGTCCTTAGAGTCCTTCGAAAAAAATAAAACAATAAATGAGCAACATATCAGGTACCATTAAATCAATTAGAGATATTTTCAGAAAAGACCCTGGCCTGAGCGGCGATGCGCAACGCATTGAGCAATTAGGCTGGATGATATTTCTGAAACTTTTAGACGATAAAGACAAGGAAAAAGAATTACTTGAACCGAAATATAAATCTCCAATTCCGACAGAACTGCAATGGCGGAATTGGGCAGAGAATGACGAAGGCATCACAGGTGAGGAACTCATCAATTTTGTAAACAACAAGCTGTTTCAAAAACTGAAAAACCTGACCATTGGTATAGACGACCGTTTGGGTATTATCATTCGCCAGATATTTGATGGCACCAACAACTATATGAAAAGCGGAACCACATTCCGCCAGGCGATTAACAAACTCAATGAAATTGATTTTAACAGCAGCAAAGAGCATCATATTTTCAATGCCATTTATGAAGACATATTGCAGGGTTTGGCTACCAAGAAAGATACAGGCGAATTTTATACCCCAAGAGCCGTAACACAGTTTATCATTGATATGGTAAACCCCAAACTGGGCGAAAAAATTCTCGACCCTGCTTGCGGAACTGCGGGCTTTTTGGTATGTGCCATTGAGCACCTGAAAAAGCAGGTGAATAACATTGAGGACCGCAACACCTTACAGGAAACCATAACCGGCAGCGAATTGAAACCCCTGCCTTTCATGCTCAGTGTGGTAAACCTGATTACCCACGACATTCAAGTTCCGCAAATTGAAAACGGTGATTCGCTGAGCCGTGAATACAATTCCATTAAGCAAAAAGACCGTGTTGACATTATTGTAGCCAATCCGCCATTTGGTGGTGTGGTGGGTGATGGTATGGAGACCAATTTTCCATTGAATTACCGCACCAAAGAAAGTGCAGACCTGTTTCTTATTCTGTTTATACAGTTGCTGAAAGATGGCGGTCGGGCAGGTATTGTATTGCCTGACGGTAGCTTAACAGGAGATGGCGTAAAACAACGGGTTAGACAAAAACTGTTAGAAGATTGTAATGTACATACCATTGTAAGATTGCCCCAATCTGTTTTTGCACCGTATGCAACCGTAAACACCAACCTGATTTTCTTTGAGAAGGCTTCCTCCCCTTCGGGGAGGACAGGAGGTGGGGCCACGAAAGAGATTTGGTATTATGAACATACCTTGCCGGAAGAACAAAAAGCTTACAGCAAAACCAAACCCATTAGGATAGAAGAATTTGAACCAATAAAGGCTTGGTGGAAAAACCGAAGTGAAAGTGAAGTAGCCTGGAAAGTGCCTTTGCAAACCATCATAGACCGCAACTATGATTTGGACATTAAAAATCCAAATAAGGTGGTAGAAGAAGTTGTATATGATAGATTGGCAATCATAAGTAAACTCGAAAAAAACCAAACTAAAATCTCCAATATTTTGGAAGAACTCAAATCGTTAGCATAGATGAAATATAGATTAGGCGATATATGCTCGATTATAAAAGGTGGAATTGGAATTATGAAAGCCGTTCCAGGTCCCTATACAATGATTGCATTGGGCGAGATTGATAAAACTCATAATGAATATCAGTTTGATACAAAAGCGGCAATCATTCCTTTAGTGTCTTCAACAGGTCATGGACACGCCAGTATGAAACGTGTAAAATATTGTGAGGGGAAATTTGCATTAGGAAATATCCTTTGTGCAGTTATTCCTAATGATGAAAACTTTGTTTTAGCCAAGTATCTGCATATTTATTTGCATTGGAACAGAGAAGAATTGTTGGTCTCACAAATGAAAGGAATGGCAAATGTGAGTTTGCCTATGAACAGAATTGCAGATGTTATAGTTATAGTGCCAGGCATTGAACAGCAAAAGGAAATCATTGATCTTGAAAAGAAGTTAGTTGAGAAAGAATTAGAAGCCGACAAACTTTTTGCTGAACAACTCACCCAACTCGAAAACTTAAACCAAGCCATATTACAAGAAGCTGTGCAAGGATCTTTAGTGCCAGCCCCCTCTCCTTCGGAGAGGGCGGGGGGTGAGGCTGATGAACCAGCCAGCGAACTCCTCAAACGCATCAAAGCCGAGAAAGCCAAATCAGGAAAGAAGGAAAAACCATTACCACCCATCAAACCCGAAGAGATTCCGTTTGAAATTCCTGAAAATTGGGTTTGGTGTAGGTTGGGAGAAATTTGTTCTAAAATCGGTTCGGGAAGCACACCAAAAGGAAGTAATTACGCTAAAAGCGGATTTCCATTTTTCCGTTCTCAGAATATCTACAATGACGGATTAGTTTATGACGATATTAAATTTGTATCGAATGAAGTTCAAAAGCAGATGAACGGAACAATCGTTTTAGCCAATGATATTCTATTAAATATAACAGGAGGTTCATTGGGGCGTTGTGCATTAGTTCCAGAAGACTTTGAAGCAGGCAATGTAAGTCAACACGTTTGCATAATAAGACCTTTAAAAGTTGATAGAAATTACTTTCAGAAGATTGTTCTATCGCCTTACTTTCAGAAGTTCATTTTTTCCTCAACTACTGGAGCAGGTCGGGAAGGTTTACCAAAATATAATCTTGAACAGTTTGCAATCCCCCTTCCCCCCCTTTCCGAGCAAAAACGCATAGTAGCCGAAATAGAAAGACAATTAGCCAAAACCAAACAATTAAAAGAACACATCATTGCCAACCAGCAAGCCACCGAACAATTGCTCAAAGCATTGCTGCATCAGGCCTTCCAGCCTACGCAGGAGTTAGGTCTGGCGGGTGAGGTAAAGGAAATGGAAGCAGTATAGATTATTATAAAACCCTATCTGGATTAGCCTTAATTTCCTGCAAATGAGAAAACAGCAAAGTCTTGAAACATCGAATTTAAAGGAAGGAAATGAAACCGTGACGAATTGTCACGGATTGAAAATGCTTGCTCCCGATGGTAAAATGTGAATGACGGAATGAAAACTCATTTCATCACATCAGGTAATAGCCAG
>JAUXUF010000201.1 GCA_030684645.1 Bacteroidota bacterium
CAGACTGCCGAGTGATCTTGGCAGGGCACGTGCCTGTTGACACGCCCCAGGGCGGCGCGTTCATCACGCCATCGCTGGTGGCCACGCAAGACCTGAGCAGCCATTTTGTGCAGGACGAAATTTTTGGCCCATTGATCACACTCGAGACCTTCTCTTCAGACGACGAAGCAGTGCAGCGCGCCAATGCGACCCGTTATGGCCTGGCCGCTTCGGTGTGGACCCAGGACTACCGCGCTGCCCGCCAAATCACCCGTCGCTTGAAGTTTGGCAATGTGTGGGTGAATGCGCACAACCGCCTGTTTGCCGAGATCGAGACCGGTGGTTACCGCCAAAGCGGTTTTGGCCGTTTGCATGGCGTGGAAGGCCTGAACGACTTCATGGAAACCAAGCATGTGTTCATGCCCTGCAACGATTGATCCGCCACGATGACCGATTCCACCGCTTCAGATACCCGGCACACCACGGCCCGTTACTTTTTGGAGGGCCTGCAAGAGACCGGCATCCGCTACCTGTTTTCCAACTTGGGCACCGACCATGTGACCCTGATTGACGAGATGGCCCGCCTGCAGGCCGAGGGCCAAGCGATGCCCGAAGTGGTGTTGTGCCCGCATGAAAACGTGGCCATCCACATGGCTGGTGGCTATGCTGCCGTGACAGGCCAGGGGCAAGGCGTCATGGTGCATGTGGACGCAGGCACGGCCAACGCGGCGATGGGCATGCACAACCTGATGCGCGCCCGTTTGCCTGTGTTGCTCATGGCGGGCAAAGCCCCTTATGCCTTGCACGGCGAAGTGCTCGGCGCCCGTGACAACTACGTGCACTATGTGCAGGACCCGTTTGATATTGGCTCTCTGGTGCGCCCCTACGTCAAGTGGGAATACAACTTGCCCTCGGGTGTGGTGGCCAAAGAGGTGGTGCGCCGCGCCCACAGCGTGATGCACACCGAGCCTGCAGGTCCGGTTTACATGACACTGCCGCGCGAAACCCTGGCTGAGCCGTGGGCACCCGAGCTGGTCAAGTCTTACCCCGCCACCCGCTTTGGCGCTGTGCGCATGGGTGCCTTGCCCGCTGAGGCGACCCTGCAGATCGCCCGCGAGTTGATGGCGGCCGAGAACCCGTTGGTAATCACCTCGTAGTTGGGACGCAAGCCAGAGGCGG
>JAUXUF010000206.1 GCA_030684645.1 Bacteroidota bacterium
CGTTTTCAATTCAGGACAGGAAACCACCAATTTGACACCGACCTTTGCAGCAACATCCAGCGCTTTTTGCACCTCATCCATGTTGGAGAAAAAGCTGAGCGAATGGGTTATACCGGCATCTTTCATTTCCTGGTATCGGGCCACGGTTGTTTCACTGGCAGGAATGCTGTACCAGGCCAAAATGGGAATCTTTCCATTCGACTGCAATCTTTCCTGAGCATTTACATATCCAGCGAAAAGGAACAAAAGCATAAGTAATGAGTAATATTTCTTCATCGGTATTCCTTTAAAATTTCAGATTATATATGCTGATCGCATTTTCCCGGAGAATCTTTTTCGCCACATCCAAAGCTTCAGCCTCGGTCAGATAGCCATCTTTCACCATGCCGGTCAGAGCCTTTTCAACGGTTTCCCTTGCCAAAACCGATGCGCCATAAGCGCCTTCAACAGTCTGACTATCTCCTCCGTACGCCATAATTTTATTGTTCGGAACGGTTTCAATAAATTCCTGAAGATAGCGCACTGTAAAGGATTGTGAGATTAATGCAGACCAGGCCATGTCGATATAAACATTGGGAAAATTCTTGGCCAGGGTTGCCATTTCGCCCCCATAAGGATAGCCGGCATGGAGCAAACAGAATTTCAGGTTTGGAAACTTGAAAAAAGCTTTAACAAGACCCACCGGATTAGCGTTTGAAATGTCGTTGCCACTGCCTGTTTGCAGTCCGGTATGAATCTGAACCGGAAGTTTATATTTATCGCAAAGACTCAACAATTTAAAGAACATAAAATCCTGAAGTGGCTTCGCCTCCTCAAACAAAAAAAGGTGATCCGGATCGGCCTTCATTTTCTCAAAAACGGCATTGGCTGTTTCCCGCGGAACATCATCAAACTTCAAAGTGCGGTAGTAGGCCACTCCAAACTTAGCGCCCTGAATTCCCTTTTTTACATCTTGTTCAAACACACTGTCTATCAGCAATTCCAATTCCGGAAGAGAGGTGAAGTCTTTGCCGTAATTGCTCAACCTTGTTCTCATCTTATTATAGCCGAAGAAACTGCAATACTTATCGTAAACGAAAAACCTCCTGAAGTTGCAGTTTCCTTCGTTCACGACATCTCTCGGACTGGTCGTATTGTATTCCATGATGATGCTAGCATCAATTTTGGCCTTTTTCTTCAGAATATCTTCATAATATCCTTGTTTATGTGCCTCTTTGATCCGTTTTGAAAGCTCAATGTAAGTTTTCTCATTCAGGTCGTCGATGCCATAAAGATCTTTGGCGCCGATCAACACAGACCTTCCGTAAGCTGTGGTTCGCACATTTGCCCAGGCATCCTTAATCACAGACCATTTTTCTTCCAAACTGACATCTTTTCCTTTAAACGTATTATAAATCTTATCCGGCACTACTCCGGAAGAGATTAAGTCTGACAACTGGTAGTTAGTAAAAAGACAGGTAAAATCCGAAGTACTTTCAAGCGCTTCCTTTTCACTCATGATATGCTCATGCGTATCGATTAACCGGACAGCATAAACAGCATTATGAATTCGTTGCTCAAAACCGGCCTTTGGTTGAGTACGAGCCTGTGCATATAAAATTTGCACCAGCAAAAAACACAGAAGAATAAGAATTGATTTGAAATGATTCATTAAAGCATTAGTTTACTGACTTTTAGAAATTAATTCATTTAGTTTAAAGATCGTTTTAATTTTCCCGTAGGGAAAACAGGTCGGTAGAAAGTTTGATCTTTGTGACTTGTTTGTCCCGTACGCCCGCCTGCCAAGCCAATGGCGGGCAGAGGACAAAAGATTGGTAATTTTGTCATTTTTCTACCAACATTAGGTTCCTGACGGAACCTAAAGAAATCAAACAGCTTCTTAACTCCTTCTCACATAAAATGATACCCAAAGAATATAAAGCATACATGCCCCAATCACTGACATACTCACCAGCGGCCCGAAAGTAGTGCTTACAAATCCCATGACCAGCGGCATCACCGCACCACCTGAAACAGCCATGATCAGCAATCCGGAAATCTCATTGGCACGTTCCGGCATTTTATTCAATGCCATTGAAAAAATGATCGGGAACATATTGCCAATTCCTAAACCGGTCACAAAAATGGAAGCAAAAGCAATGGAATTTATCGGCGAGAAGAATACACCCAACACGCCAGCCAGTGCAATCAGTGTTGTCAGTAAAAGAAAGACGCGTGGTTTTATCCAGTTTAAAATGATGGCGCCCAGAAAACGTGAGATAGTTTCACCGGCAAAAAAGGCGCTGATTCCGAGAGCTGCCTCACCGAGTGTAATGCCATATTTGGCAATTAAAACATTCGCGATGTTGGTATTGATAGCAACTTCAGCCCCTACAATCAGGAAGATTGACAAAGCCATAAATGCGACAAAACGATTTTTAAGAAGTCCGAAACATGATGAAAATGATGCCGGTTTACGATCAGGTTTCGATTCCACAATTGGTGTCATTGAAAGCCAGAATGCCGCCAGCAAGGAAGTAATGCCATAAACAGCGAAAACAAGTTTCCAGTCGCCAAAATATTTAGCCATGGCTGTAGCAATAATTGGTCCGGAGAAGGAAATAATTGCCTTCACAAACTGGGAAGTACTCATGTAACTGGAAAGTTTTTCAGCAGGAGAAACATCCTGCAATAAAGGGTTCGCCGAAACCTGAATCACGGTATTTCCAATTCCGAGAAGAATGAACGATGCGAACATCATACCGAATGAGTAATGGACAAATGGTAATCCCAGACCGACCGCCTGAATCACCATACCAATATTCAACATATTCCGCTTGCCTAATTTATCCTGCAAAACACCTACAGGAACTGAAAGGACAAAAAACCAAAGCAGAACCATCATGGGTAAAAACTGTGCCACAAAATCTGTCAGTTGAAAGTCTTGCTTAACATACCCTGTGGCAACTCCGATGATATCCACAAACCCCATTACGATAAATGACAGAAATACAGGAAGTAATTTCTGAAGTCCGATTTTTGAATTATTCACAAGTTTTGATTTTAGTTATTAGTATGAATTAAGATTATATTTTATTCCTCCAGAAGGTTGACCTCTTTTATTGCCCCTGATTTCTTATTCACCCGAAGGGTTTTTATTTCGAATGCCTTGAAATTTCCGGTCCATTTCTGCTTGGCTAAACGCAAATCGAGTGTTGCAGAAGTGGGTATGCCGTTCGTTTCAACACATCGGATAATCAGATCTTCTCCCTCTTCCGATTGTTTAATGGAAGTTACATCAATGTTTTGAGCATCAACCGAAAGGAAAGAACCTGATTTAGGCATCGATCCGCCATGAATTCCCTGGTAAATAGTTGCCGCAGGTGAAATAAATTCCTCTGAAATTCGTGGAATATTGTTTTTTTTCCAGGAATCCTGATGAGGAACCAGTACCATACGGAAGGTTTGTATTCCCTGATCCATCCAGTAATGTTCAGCACTCATATCCAAAACCTTCGGATTGTGATGTGCAAACGGCGCTGAACGGACAATTGAAATCCTCATATCATTCTCCAGCACATTGTACCCGTATTTTGCATCGTTGATCACGGTGAGTCCATACGATTCTCCTTTACTTTTTCCGGTCACATCAATCCATCGCTGACCCGGATTTTCTTCGCCGTTGGTCTCTCTGACAATGTGTCCATAAGGAGTTTCATAGGTAGCGCCTGGTGATTCAACATCAACCGGGAAAGAAAATTTCAGCATCTTCAACTGTTCATGCCAATCCAGTTTGACTTTGGCTTCCAGATTCCGTGAACCGGCATAAAGAGTCCAGTCAATGGTAAGTATAGAGGCTCCGTATGTCGTTTTCACCCGGATAGTTGCCCTCAAAGGACCATTTTCAAGAACTTTGAATGTCGCATTTCCAAAAGTTCCGATCTCATCGGCGAAGGTGACTATATCGTGGCTCCAGGTATCGCTGGTGTCGTTGATGACCACAGCCCTGCATCCGCTTTTACCTCCGGAAAAGACTTCCTTACCGGTTTCCTTATCGAAAATTCCCAGGGCGCCGTATCCTGAAATTTGTACGCGAAGGAATTCATTTTCAAGTTTGTTTCCTTCAGCAGTTGCAGCAGTTTTTGGCACGAGTTGCTCTCCGTCGTGCAGGCGGATCTGACGGTATCCCATGGGCGGAAGAGTCGTCTGAATAATCAGCTTTCTACGGCTGCCTGCCTCACTCGAACCTGCGGTCCATTGATGAAGGAGTGAATTTCCCTTTTCATCGTCAACTTGCGAACCTTTGTACTGGGCTCCCCAGTTAAAATCATATTCCAGGTTGGACTTGACTTCCCAGGCATGTGGATTGAAAACCATCAGGTATTGTGAATCCGGATCTTCCGAAGGTATTTGAAGTTCGAGTTTCTGCAAGGCCATTACTGAAGTTTGATTGGCGATGTCGAGCGCAAAACCGTACCCTTCAGCTGCTGTCTGGGAATGGTCAAACAGTGAACTCCCGGCCAGACTGTCGTGAAACTGTAAGAATAGCACTCGTTGCCATGCTGTGGTTAATTCCTTCTTCGGATAATTGGCGCCCCATGCCGATAAGCCGATGGCTGCTATTTTTTCGGCTGTAATCAGAGACGCCTCCGAAACGCGGTTTCCTTTTTTGATCGCTGATTCAGCCGTATAACAACCTCTGGCATGATGCTGAAGATCATCTTTCACAACAGAAAGGCTTATTTTTTTATCTTCCCGGATCTCTTTAAAATAGCGGTCGTGTGTGCTGAACAGGAGTTTTGGAGCATCCTTTTCACCCTGTATCTCTTTTATCGAACGGATATTTTCTTTAGTTGGCCCACCACCATGATCACCAGCACCAAAATATTGTATGTAGCTCTTCATGGGTTGATTTTTAAACCGATCGAGTGTCTGTATCAGCCGATTACGAACTGTTCCTCCATCGCCATAACTGAATGGGATGCGGTAAGTTAAGACGCGGGTTCCATCCACACCCTCCCACCAGAAGAGATCAGCCGGAAGTGTTTTTTCGTGTGGTCCCGGGCGCATGAACACGTAATTGTCCATCCCCTGCAAATGGATGATCTGAGGCAAGGCGCTGGTATGACCAAATGAATCGGGATTAAATGCAACTTTTGCACGATGACCCAGCAAACGTTGCAGAGTTAATTGTCCGTACAAACCCTGCCTGGCCATGGCTTCACCGCCTGGAATATTTACATCGGGTTCAACCCACCATCCTCCAACTACGCTCCAGCGGCCTTCATCGACCCGTTTACGGATCTGATCCATCATTTTTGGATCGTTTTCAGCAACCCACTGGTAAAACTGCGCTGAGCTGGATGTGAATTTAAAGTCGGGCGTTTCGTTCATCCGGTCCAGAGCTGAACGAAAAGTACTGTAAACAATGGCGACCCCTTCGGACCATGGCCAAAGCCAAACCGGGTCAATATGTCCGTGACCGATCATGTGAACCGTAAATTTTGATGCATCTTCGGGCCAGGGTACTACTTGCTGCAAATCACCGGCAAGCAGTTTGGATACCGGGCCAAGCGCAATAAAAGCAGTTCCTGCTGCAGTCCGGTTTATAAAGGTCCTGCGGGAAATCTGATTCTTTTCGGTCTGGATTTTATTTTTCATTTCAATAAGTATAATTCGAAGTTTTGTGTCTTTTTATTAAGTTATTCCATTGCGCCGGATTCAATACTTACACTCTGTTCCACCTGCACTGTCCGGCGCTAAAACTACTTTCACTATTATCCCCCGGCTTAAAAGCCGGGGCTACCAATATGCCGTCCCGAAGGGACTTTTATTCAGAAAGTCAACCAGTCTGATTTCCAAAGAAATGATTCTCGATCATGAGGCAAAGGGTATGATAAACCGGCAAATGCAATTCCTGAACAAACGCGGTGCGTCTGCCGGAAACATTAATCAGAATATCGCAAAATGCCTTCATTTTACCTCCTGTTTCGCCGGTTAAACCAATAACAATCAAGCCTTTTGCTTTAGCTGTAATAATGGCATCCACCACATTCTGTGAATTTCCCGAACTGCTTATAGCCAATAAAACATCTCCGGGAGTTCCGTATCCAACCACCTGCTGGGCAAAAATCAGGTTAGCATCGGTATCGTTGGCAACGGCAGTAATCAGTCCACTATGAGCCGTCAACGAAATGGCGGGCAATCCGTGCTGAAGTTTTTCGGCCAGATATTTTCCGCGTTCTTCATCTATCTCAGACAACTGTTTTTTTAAGAATTCGGCAATCGGGCGACTGTGCTCAAAACCTTTCATTAATTCGCCTACAATGTGATCCGAATCTGAACAACTCCCGCCATTGCCGCAAACCAACAGCTTTTTGCCTTGTTGATAGCAGTCAATCAGGTATTCACCAGCTTTTTGTATTTCATTTTTAACCGGAGCTAATTGAGGATATCTCCCGATTAATTCGTCTAAAAAAAAGTTATTTTCCACGACAAAATATTTTAAAATTTCGTTTCATAAATGGCTACACACAAGGCAGCATAATCTCCAATCGAATCACCCAATTCAGCAGGTTTAATCCGGCAGACTTCAACCGCTGAAGGTATTGCTTCACGTTGCAAAACCTGCTCAACAAACGGTTTAAAGAACATTTCATTGCGGGCATAAATACTTCCGATGACAATACATTCCGGATTCAGAATATCAATTAAAATGGAAAGTCCCTGACCAAGGTAATCAGCTGATATTCCGAGTATTTCATTGGCAACCGGATCGCCGGCCTGGGCGGCCAACGCTACCATTTTGGTATCAATCTCATTCACGAGTTCCAGCGAAGTACAAAACCCAACGGACTGATTATTTTTCAGTCTTTCCGTCACCATCGATTTTGCAAGTTGAGCAATTCCGCCACCACTGCAAAAACCTTCAAACGAACCGGCTTTTCCAAAGCCAACCGGACCGTCAGGAGCTAAACGAATATGTCCTACTTCGCCACCCAGATCATTGGTCCCGGCATAAAGCTGTCCGTTTAGAATCAGTCCGGCTCCCATGCCAGTACCAAAAGTAAGGAATATCATGTTTCGGGTACCTTTTCCGGCTCCCATCATCCATTCGGCCAGAGCACAGGCATTGGCATCGTTCTGCACTGCTGTTTCAACTCCGTATTTTTTACTAAAAATAGCAACAATGGGTACGGCATCCCAACCCGGAAGATTGGGCGGCGAATAAATTACTCCTGTTTTGGAATCCAGCGGACCTCCGCAACTAATTCCAATCCGTTTCAATTTGCTATCCGGAAAGTCAGATAATACGGTATCAATATGATTTTGAAATTCAGAAATAATGACCTCCCATCCTCGCTCCACGCGGGTTTCGAAAGTGATCTTCCGTTTTATTGAAAAATTTGCATCCCCAACCACAACGGCACATTTGGTTCCGCCGATATCCAAACCTAAATAGATATCTTCTCTATTGCGCTTAAACTCAGTCATATAAGTCAGTTTGTATTGCTACTAAATCGATTTAGCTAAAGTATAAAAAAATTACGATCCGCAAGATTTTCGGATAATAAAATTTGTTTTCAGGGTGATTTTTTGAATCTTAAGAAGTGTTTTCTGATTTTTAATTTCATTCAAAACTATTTGAACAGCAGTTTTCCCGATTTCTTTCAGAGGCTGAGCAACAACAGTAACGGGACTTACACAGATGGTATAGGCGTCGGCATTATCAAAACTGACAATTGCAACATCATCCGGAACTTTTAGTCCTAAATCAGAAATACATTCAATACCCATAACTCCAATTTTACTTGTTGAAAAAAGTATGGCATCGGCTAACATATTATCCTTTTTACCAACCAGCTCTTTAATTGAGCGGGCAACATCCTTATTGTCATGCGAAAAGGGTAAAATTTTGACCAGGTTTTCATCAATTTCAATTGAAGCGTCCCGGAGCGCCTGCTTGTATCCTTCTGTCCGGGCTTTCATATTTTGCAGATCAACATTCAGGGTGATATTGGCAATCCGTTTCCGCCCCAAAGCCAGCAAATGGTTTGTGGCCTTGTAAGCAGCATCGAAGTTATCAACCACGATGTAATTGCATTCAATTTCAGGAAAATACCTGTCAATCAAGACAAATGGGATATTACGTTTCGCAAGAGTCCGGATTTGATCCTCACTATTCATCGGGGGCGAGATAATGTAACCATCCACCTGACTTTGCTGCAGCATGGCTATTTGTTGTTCCGATTTCTCGGGATTTTCGTCTGAGCTGCAGAAAATTACATGATATCCGTGACGGGCAGCCTCCTGTTCAATTTCCCTTCCCAGTTTTCCGAAGAACGGATTGGCAATGTCGGCAATAATAAGACCAATGGTCTTTGTTTTCCCGGTCCGTAATCCCTGTGCAATCCGGTTGGGATGATAATTAAGTTCCTGAGCAACATCCTGAACCTTTTTGCAAATTTCTTCACTAATCCGGTATTCTTTTGCCTTGCCATTGAGCACGAAAGAGACCAGCGTTTTGGATACTCCCAGGTGTTTCGCGATGTCGTTAAGTGATGTTTTTTTCATAACTGTTAACTAATAACTGCCAGACTGCCGGCAAATATTTAAAATCCATAATGATACTCCATTTAATGCAGATCAAACTTAAAAATTAACCTTCAAGAACAACGAGTTGCCAAAAATAAAAATAAACTCATACCAAACCAATCAGAAGAAACCTTCGGCTATTAATTAGTCACTTCTTCACAAACTCTTCAGTATGTTGGACAGGGCATCTTCTCCGGATATGATCCGGTCAGGTTCGACGCCAATCTTATTCAGGCTTTTACCTTCGCAGTTATAAAAATCAGCAACCGGTAAAACAAGGCCATATTCACCATTAATCATCAGATTCTCAACCATGGCCGAAGCCCCGGCTGTCTTCTGACCAACAACAACGGCAATTTTCTCCCTCTTAAGCACATAAGCCAGGACTTCCGATATTTTTGACGTTTTCGAATCGGTTAAAACAAAGACTTTCCCTTTAAACGTTTTTGCCCGCGGGATGCAATTCAAGACACGGCCCGTTTCTTTGTAAAGTTCACCATCTTTTAAACCGGCATCCGAAAAACTCCTGAATAATTTCGTGTAATCCTGGACACTGGGGATTGAAACATTACTATCAAACCATTTCCGCGTCAGGAAAACTCCGGCAACGAATGCTTTATCCGAAAGAAAATTGATCCATTCATTCGCTACCTGAGGATTTAAACTTCTTCTGCCCCGCAGGTCAATGATCAGGTTGTTATAGCCTTTTTTAGCAATGATTAAACTGATACTGTCGATTTCTTTTTTCGTTGATGGCATTGAATTCACATCAACCAGTGCTGTATTCGATTTCAGTTCACGTATGACTGCAACATTTTTCCTGATGGATAATTTGCCTTGTGGTCGGGTTTTATTGATTTCATAAGAGGAAAATGGTAGTTTTTTCCCCAGCCAAACAAAAGATGCTGCGAGCTCATAATCGTCAGTCATCTTCGGCTTCAATTCATTTATGTTTTTTCTGAAATCCAGCCATTCATCCGATTTGAGCCAAGTCCGGTTCAAAATGTTTTTTTCCGTCAGCGCAAAAGCTGAGTTAATGATAGCTGAATAGTCTCTAATCGGCAAACTAGTTGGCATTTTAACACCTGCCAACCGACGTGGTTTGTTCCGGTCGATATAGTTTCCTTTAAAAGCAGTTCCTGAAATCGCAGCCATAAACGGATATTGCTTATCGAAATAGGTAAAAGTTCCGGTTAACATCAAGCTGTCCTTTACCTGCCGTGTTTTTCCTTCAATGAAAACGATCTCGGGATATTTTAATTTTCCGGCGGTCTTTGCCAAAGTATAGGTAAAAGTTCCGGCAATGTCCTTAAGTGCATCTTTCCGGGTATAAGCTTCAAACGTGTTTTTCACCGTATTGACCTCAATCGTGAGCAGGATTTCATCGCCATACTCATTTTCAATTTTCCAGAAGGTCTGAGAAAATGAATTGAAAGACAACACCAACAAAATATTAAATATCAGAATCTTACTCATAAATACTTATCTTATTTCTGAAACAAAACCGCCGCCGGAACGACCTGCTTTTCAATATCCGGGCCTGAATACTGCACGCTCAGGTACATTCCGCCTCCAGCCTGAAAATAATCCAGCCTGATCGGATGCATTCCTTTGGACAAGCTAATTTTGCCGGTTGCCTCGATATCCGCTCCATGCGGACCATCATGATCGATCACCATTTTATCAGCAATCAGCAAACGGCTTCCATCATTGGACTTAATAAAAAATTCATAAACCCCATCATTCTTGATTTCGATCTTCCCTTCAAAAGCCAGGGCATATTCATCCTTGGTTGCAATAATTTTATCCAACCCGAATTCATAAACTATCCCCGATTTTATAACCGGAAACTTTTGAAAATCCGGAAGTTTCATCCATTTTCCCTCGTAATAGTTATATTTTAAACCATTCACTTCAGGATCGACAAAATCGATGTAGTTGGTTTTTACGAAACTGGATTCATATCCTTTTAGTACAGCTTTTGCTTTGATAACTGTCGGGTTCGAAACATAAAAGGGATTTTTATACCGAATAGAAGTGCTGTCGGGTTCCGATCTGTCAGTTGTATAATAAATGCCTGCTTCCGCAACATCGGAAGTTATACTCACAAGTACGGAGTCGTTCACCTGAGCCAGAGTGTCTGTGGGATGAATAATCGGATTCGAAAGAATAGTGTTTTTCAATAAATTCCTGGAGCCAACCGACAGGAACTGATAGTCACCTGAACCGATTTCATAAACAACATATTTGCCATCATTTTTTAAGAATTTCACATGGCGATTTCCTGAAATTGACTGGCCACTTTCGGTGACCTTTTTATCACTGACAGCCAAAACAGATAAAGTGGCTGAAGTATTTGCAGGAAGGGACACATTCAATAAAAAATCTTCTCCCTCAAATTTCCATTGGGTTTTTATCTCGCCATACATCGATTGGTAAGATGTATTGGCAAACGACAAACTGCTTACCGGAATTGGTTTAATCAACGCATGTTTGAATCCGGGACTCAACGGATCAGGCGAAATTCCTCCGAGACTTTGATAAAACCAGGCGCAAACACTTCCGAACATGGGGTGGCTGTGCGAAACATCGCCCTGGAATGTTTCCCAGATGGTAGTGGCTCCCTTTTCGATCATATAACCAAAACCGGGAAAATCACGCTGGTTCATCAAGGTATAGGCCAGATCAGGCCGGTCCATTTCTGTCAGGACTTCCAGCAGAAGCGGAGTACCCAGAATTCCGGTATCAAAATGCGCCTTATTTGGACCGGTAATATTCTTTACGAGATTGGCAAACACTGCACCAACGTTTTGATTTTCTGCAATTCCAAAACCCAGCGGATAGACATTGGAACCCTGTCGCCCAATCGAATAATTGGAATTTGCCGCATCAAAATAGACTTTATTAATCGCCGACTTCGCCTTTTCTGCCAGCCCGGCAAAATATGCCTGATCGGCAGTATTGGCAAGCACTCCTGAAATCTGAGACATCAAGTGACAACAATGATAATAATAGCAGCTATTTACAAAATCGGCAGGAATATCGACAATATCGGGCGGAACCCACTCTCCCAGCCCTTGATTGGCTAGAATTCCATCTTTATTCAGGGAATTTTTCATGTATTCAATCCAGTGTTTCATTCCGGAATAATGGTTTTGCAGAATACGGGCGTCGCCATAATACTGGTACATGTACCACGGAATGATGACAGCTGCCGAGCCCCAGGCCGTTCCTCCGCCACCATCCTGGTATGGAGTGGTGTTGGGAACATAACCGGTCTGTTGATTTTGTGCATCGCTGATGTCACCGAGCCATTTGGTATAAAACTGCGACATGTCGAAATTCAAAATTGCCGCTTTCGCCGAAATCTGGCCATCGCCGGTATATCCCCGACGCTCACGGTGCGGACAATCACTTGGGATACCCCCATGAACGTTACCCAGCTGAGTCCACTGGTAGTTATCCAGGATTTTATTTAGCAAGGAATTGGAACATTCGAAACTTCCGGCGCGTTGAATGTCCGTATTCACAACCCTTCCATCCAAATTTTCAATCGTTAATCCGGTTGGCGATCCATACACATCAACATACCGGAAAGCATGCCAGGTAAAGCGCGGCTCCCAAACTTCGGTTCCTTCGCCTTTTAAAATGTAGGTGTCAGTCTGTCCGTAAGTCGGGCCAAATTCTTCGATAAACCGAAGTTTCAGCTCAGTTCCTTTGGCTCCGGAAATTTTCAGCCTTGCCCAACCTGAGAAGAGTCGTCCCATGTCGAAGCGGTAAACACCTTCGCCACGTTTGCTGACAGAAATTGGCTTGATCGTTTTGGTTACCCTATCAGGTGGCGAAACCTGTGCTTTCAATGTTCCTGTTGGCGGACGCACAGTTACAGCATTCATCCATTTTGAATCATCAAAATCCCCTTCGTTCCAGCCTTTTTGTTCCAGTCGTGCATCATAAATTTCTCCGGAATGTAATCCATTGTATAAAATCGGACTCAATGAGCTTTTCCAGCTTTCATCACTGCTTACTAATTCCTGAGTTCCATCTTCGTATTCCAGTACAATTTGAGCAATCAGGCGTGGAGTGTCATACCAAAGCATTGTATCATCGGGGCGGTCGGCCTGGATGTACCAGCCATTTCCGAGGATAACGCCAAACACATTTGCTCCGGATTTCAGGACTGAAGTAATATCGAAAGTTTCATACAAAACGGTCGTATTCATATTTCCAATCCGCGATTCACCCCATTGCCCCACTTTCCGGCGATCGTAATTGGTTTGGTTGGGCGACAAAACATGATCGCCGATTTTACCGCCGTTGATGTACAATTCGTAATAACCAAGTCCGCTGATGTAAGCACGTGCTTTTTTGATTTTTTTGGAAATACTCACCTCTTTTCGGAAAAGAGGTGAAGCAAGTTTATGCTCTCCGGAAATGATCGATGCAGGTGTACCAATCCATTTAGCCTGCCAGTCGGCTTTATCCAGCAATCCCATTTCCCAGTTCGAGATTGTGCTCCAGGAAGATTCATTCTTTTCTTCGTCCCAAATCTTCACCTTCCAACTGACTTTCATGCCTGATTTTAAAGGCTTTCCTTTATATTCCAACTGAATCGATTGATCCGAATCAATTTTACCCGAATCCCACAAATCAGGAGTTTCACTTAACAACAAATCATCAGTGGTGGCTACCATGATCCGGTAGGCAGTCTGTTGGGCGCCCCGAACAGCTTTTTTCATTTGCCAGGAAAGACGAGGTGCCGGAACATCCAGTCCGATAGGATTTGAAAGATATTCACAGCGAAGATCCGACACTTCAGGTTTAATTTCCGGAGGTGAACAAGCAGTAATTGTTGCGATGATCAGAAAAATTAAGAAGAATTGATTTTTCATGAGTGCCAGGTTATTAGTAGTTTAAATTACTTCAGCAGAAACTGTTGTTTCAAACGGATGTCCCGCGAAGAACTTCCAAGCAGTACATCAAATTGACCGGGTTCAGCAAGCCATTTATTTGATTTTTCATCGTAAAATGAAAGTGCTGTTTTGTTAATTTTGAACGCGACCTCTTTACTTTCACCAGCTTTCAGATTGACCCGTTTAAAACCTTTCAGCGATTTCACTTCCCGTTCGACGCTGGCTTCGTCATCGTGAATATAGAGTTGGACAATTTCATCCCCATCCATTTGACCCGTGTTTTTAACTGTCATGCTGATGGTAAGTGTATCGTTTTGTTCCATGACCGGTTTGTCCAGTTTCATTCCGGAATATTCAAAGGTGGTATAAGATAAACCGAATCCGAACGGGAACTGTGGTTCAATATTTTCTTTGTCGAAATGGCGGTATCCCACAAAAATACCTTCCTTGTAATCGGCTATTGTTTTTGTACCGGGATAGGTACCGAATGCCGATGAATCTTCCCATCGCTTCATCAGGGTGATTGGCAATTTACCCGAAGGATTGACATCACCGAAAAGGATATCTGCCAATGCATTTCCACCTTCCTGGCCCGGATAAAATGCCTCGATGACTGCCGGAACTTTATCGATCCAATCTGCCATTAAAATGGGAGTGGCATTATTCAGGACTACCATCGTATTTGGATTGGCTTTTACTATTTCATTCAAAAGCTCCAATTGTTTTGCCGGAAGTGCAAGCTCTTCCCGGTCGGTAGATTCACCTTCCAACTCCTTGTTTAATCCCAGACAAAGCACAACTAAATCATTTTTCTTTGCCAGTTCAACGGCACTTTCGAGTTTGTTCCCTTTGTCAAAAGGTGCTATACCGAGTTTGCAGAGGCAACTTCCCATATTTTCATAAAATTCGACTTTCAGATCGTACAACTGCCCGGCTTTCAATTCAACCTGGGCCATTTTAAATTTACTCGGGCGCGAATCTACCCAACAATCGAGGATCATTTTTCCGTTCAGGTACAACCTTACTCCATTATCTGCAGCCACCCCGATTTCATACCAACCATCTCCGGGAGATTTGAATTTGCCGGTCCAGCGTGCCGACCATTGATTCAATTTTACAATTTTCGGATCGGGCGAACCTAATTTCCCGGGATCACTACCATCTCCAAAACCCCAATCATAATCAATTAACTTTTCAGTCCGGCTTAAGACGGGCTTCCCTTGCAGATCACGATTGTTAAAATATTCCGCTTTTATTCCGGGATTTCCGTCAGGCAGATAATAACATTCAGGCCCGGCTACCGGAAGAACTGTTCGCTCCAATGTAATTCCACGTTCAAAAATCACGCTGGCATTTCCTTTTGTTCTTGCTGTAATTCCATCGAATGGTGAAATCCAGTAATTTCCCTCCAGGAAACCACTGCCACCTCCCGACATTTGAGCCACATCGCCGTTGGGGCCAATAACCGCAACCGATTTGAAATTTTCTTTTTTCAGGGGCAGGAAATTATTTTTGTTTTTCAGCAATACAATGCTTTTCTGTGCGGTTTCGAGCGCCAATGCCCGTCTTTCCGGAGTATCGGACGGACCGTAATCGATGTTTGTTTTTTCAAACATTTTGGCTTTAAACATGATTCGAAGCAAGCGCCTGACTTTATCATCCAAAACTTTTTCGTCCACCTGATTTTCTTTGATCGCGTTTAAAAGTTTGTCGCCGTAGAACAAAGCCATCGGCATTTCAAGATCAAGACCGGAGTTGGCCATTTTTACCGTTGAGTGTGCACCACCCCAGTCGGAAACAACAGCCCCGGTAAATCCCCATTCATTTTTTAAAATATCGGTCAGAAGATGTTTGTTTTCGCAACCATAATCACCATTGATCGAATTGTATGCTGCCATAACTGACCAGGTATCTGCTTCCTGAACCGCAGCTTTTATGGCCGGCAAATAAATTTCCTGCAAAGCACGTTCACTCACTTTGACATCCACATCAAACCGGTTCCATTCCTGGTTATTGACCGCAATGACCTTGGTGCAGGTCATGATATTTTTACTCTGAACTCCTTTTACAAATTCAACACACATCCGGGAAGTCAGGTAAGGATCTTCGCTAAACAATTCGAACGCCCTGCCGCCAAAAGGTGTGCGGATAATATTGACCATGGGCGCCAAAAGCATGCCGCTCTTGGCAATGTGTGTCTCTTCACCCATATTTTCAGCCACCTGGCGCATCAACCTGGTGTCAAAAGTTGCTGCAAGATTAATGGTTGCCGAATAATTGGTAGATTTTCCAGCCCGGTTGGGGCCGATTCCCCCATCGGACATAACTATTTCAGGAATTCCGAGCCTTTTGTTTTCTTTGGTTTTAAAGCCAAGCCCACCCACCAGATCTACTTTTTCTTCCAAAGTCATTTGAGACAGCAGATTGTTAACTTTTGCTTCAACTGTATCCTCCTTTCCGGATGGTGATTTGCAGGATTGAAACGAAAATAAAGTCAGGATAATAAGAGTTAATACTCCGGGAGAAGACCAATTACTGTTATCAATCCTCCATTTCGTTTTGGTTTCCATACAGCCTATTTTGTCAGTTAATAATTGGTGGATTTTTAAAATTAAGGTTGCAACTTATTTCAAATTCAAGTACTTCAAAACTGCCTCATCTCCTTTTAAAGAACCAGCCGGAATAGGATTCTTTTCAGAAAAAATCATCAGATCTTCTTTCGGCAGAATGGACACAAAGCTTTCATCGAACTTATCTTTATATATGCGACCAGCATCTAAACCAAGGTATTGGTCGAAAAAATTATAGACCGGATACCGTTTTGTTGCTTCATACCCATGTCGTTCGCCCGGGAAATGGGCATTATCCAGTTTACTTTCGGCATCGTACAGTGCATATACTTTCTGAATGTAGGGAAATTCGATCCGGGGAGTATTTTTGGTCCAATCACCGCCATCCGAAATCAGCAACATGGGCCGAGGAGCGCATAAGGCAGCAATCTCAACATTGTTGGTCTGATGGGTTTCGCTTTTATGCACCGGCATTCCGCTTTCGCAGGTGCATCCGCCAAAAAAGTAGGATGAAACCATAACCACCGGTACCGAGACTTTAATTCGCATATCGAGAGCTGTAATCATGATGGTCTGGGTTCCGCCACCTGATTCACCGGTAATACCAATCCGTTCAGGATCAACATCAGGACGGGAAACCAGGTAATCGAGAACCCGTTTACTGTTGAAGGTCTGTAACAACAAGGCAATCGGAATTTTATGGGTTACCTGTTTTGAATCGCCATAACCAACCATATCGTATGCGAATACCACCGCTCCCATTCGCGCAAAACAGGCGCTGCGGATCTGAACATCAGGACTCATTCGCCGGTCGGACCAATGTCCGTGAGGAGTTAAAATTGCCGGACATTTTTTGTCAGCTTTAATTGGCCGGTAAATATTTCCGGTGATGTAAAAGCCCGGGAAACTCTCAATGGCAATATTTTCAACAATATAGCCATCCATCGTACGGGTATTCCGGATGATGGCCTTAAACTCGTTGCCCACTTTCGGCATTTGATCGAATTTCATCCCTTTGAGAATCCCCTGTCGGATAACTTCTGCGCGTTTCTCCCAGTCAGCCTTTGTTTCCCATTCCGAAGCCCATTTTTTCATGATCACGTTTGCCTGATCCTCAGTCCAGTAGGCATCATGGCACAACATATTTTCCTGGGCAGAAACTCCAAGTTGAGAAATCAGCAAGAACAAAATAATGACCTGTTTTATCCAACTATTTGCTTTCATAGGTTTTATTTTTAATTGTTGCCTGAATATACTTTACTTCTGAATAATTCCCAGATAGCGGGCTTCCCAGTATGGCCAAAGCCAAAATACAGGTTCCCGAACCTGAGTCAGATTGCCTTGTACTGCCGACCATGGATTTTTATCCCAACGCACGGTTGCCCGCATACTTGCCGGTGGAAGTTCCGAAATCTGTATTTCTTCCAGAATTGGACTCCTCACAATCTGAACATCTTCGCGCAGGGTATGATTGATGGGCCAATCAACTAAATCAAGCGGAGCATCACGCAGAAAACCGATTGTTTGCGGAACATTTACTGTTTTTCCGGTTGCATAGGCATAGCTCAGATTATTAATCAGGTTTTCACCAAACGGCTGATTCTTCATCCATTCGTCCATCAATTTCTGATAGAATTCCTTCAGTTTTGGATCCTTTTCGTATTTCAGAATAATAGGGAAAAGGTAGCCTTCCAGGGTACGGTCGAAATAAATCTGCCAGGCCGGATTTTTCTGATTCAAATGAGAAACATTATCCAGATAACCTTCCTTGTCAATCAGGCGGCGATATTCCTTTTCATATTTTTCATCACCAGTCAGGTGACCAACAAATTTCAGATAGGTCAGCAGTTCGAAGGAATTGATACTGCGTTCCGAAGCCCAGTCGGGATCGTGGTTGAGCTGTTCGGGCGACCAGATGGCCCAGTGTGTTGGGGTTCCATCGAGATCAAGCAGATTATACCCGGTTTCAATCAGGTGATCGATGATCTTTTTCACATGATCACGAACGAGTATTTTCTCTGTTGAATCGGCTGCCAACTCATAAAAGTAAAAATAGCCCATCATGTGCCCATCCATTTCGTCGGTGCTGGTATCTCCTTTCCAGAGCCACTTTCCGTCGGCCGATTTTCTCCACCTGATTTCGACAGGCTTATACCTTGGATCTTTTACCAGTTCCTCTGCAAGTTGTTTCGGAGTGTAAGTTCTGTTTAGGTCATGCACATAAGTCCAGTCTGGCGGTACAATTGAGCGGGCAAAAAAACCTTCAGTACCGGTAACTGTCTGTAAATACTTCAGGAATTCAAAAGCTTTCCGGGCTTTGATCTTTGCATCGGGATCTTTGGTTGCGGCATACCTGAAACTCTCCATGGCCAGATAACCTCCGGTATATTCACCATCATTATCATCATCCGAATTGACCCAGCTGGAAGTATCTCCCGGAACCTGAAGGCGTAAACTTCCACAGGTCCAGGGTGCACGGATGTATTTTTTCATCAGTTGGCTGTAGAAATTTTTCTCCTTATCAGCCAGGGTCATTAAATTCCGTTTGATGTTACTCACCCCATGATCGGTTGCAACCCAGGCATTTCCCTCCCGGTCAAATGCCACATCATTGACTTTATTATTGGTCAGCCAACGGCGGCTGAAACGCAATGAGTGTGAATAATCTTTGTCAAAACGAACCACACCGACATCGGTACCAACCCACATTAAACCATCGGGAGACTGGCTGATGCAATTCACATTTGCTGATGAGATACCTTCTTCCGGAGTTAAATTCTTAATCAATCTTTCGTCCCGGCGAACAGAAACACCACCCAGAACACCGGCCCATAAATCACCTTTTGGCGAAAATGAAATCGCCTTCACATAGCAACTAATCAGTTCTTCAGTATTCTGAAATAAAGTTGTTTTGCCGTTCTGACAGATATATAAACCGGCATCGGTACCCACCCATAAATTTCCTTTTCCATCAACGGCAGCATCGCGGACAGAACGCGCAAGGGCATATTCCTCTTCCACCCATTTATTGCCTTTCGAATGCCAGATACCGTTTGGGCCCATCGCATAATTACCTTCGTCGTCGTTGCAAACAATCGAAATTGGCGGATTGGCGCCCTCTTCCTTCTGAAGCTGAGTATTGAAAAACCGATAGATGCCATTCCATGTTCCTATTAAAACTGCTCCATCCGGATTTACAACTATTGAATAAGCCGGGCCTCTGTCTTCTCCTGAAATAATGGGCTCCCATTTCCGGGAATCAGCAGTTTTCCTGAAGATTCCTGAAGCAGTGGCAATCCATACATTTGCTGCCTGATCAACTGCGATACTCCTGACCTGATTGTCTTCATTGTCTGGACTGACCATATAGGCATCGTGAGTCTCCTGAACAAAAGCAGTATCGGGATAGACTTCCGGTTTTACTGAATTCCGTGTGTGCTTTGCCTGCGGATTACATGAAATAAATCCAAGAGCCAAAATGCAGGGAATGACAAAGAATAATTTTAGGTTTCTCATATTTAGCCAGTTAATATCATTCGTTTTATTAATTTTTGTGCAACTGCGCCGAAATAGCTGATTCGTTTCGATCAAGTTATTCACGTAGGCGCCAAAACACTTGCCTTTTCTATACCCCAACTTGAAAGCCTTTTTATTCGATGTGATCCTGCCATTTGCATTCGCCCAATTCAAAATTTGAAAAGACAGCTTTAAAGCTTGATTGCAGCGGACTGCACGCATAAACACCAATCCGGACAGATTTTAAAGGTTTATGCATATGCAGCATTCGCATCTGGTTATAATCGATACTGTTGATTGAATTCTCAATATAAAAATCCTGTCCAATACGACTTAAGCGATACCACATTTTGTCTGTAATAGCCGGAATATCGGTTGTAGCCCAGTCGGAATAACCCAAATTGGTTACCACAGAGCCCAGGCGAGCAAACTTTTCATTTTCATATTCAACTGATGCTTTTATCCAATTGGCACTGTCCTGATAAAGGATGATGCCACATTGATCATATTGGGTTTTAGTTTCAAATTCAGTTTTTACGGCAAAGGTAAAATCGCCCGAAACCTCTTTCAGGAAGGCAGGCGCATTGTCATTTCGGAAATCGTAATAGGTGCGTTGCCAAAAATCAGTTTCCGGATCAGTTAGAATAGTCAGCCGATCATTTTCAAGAGAAAAATCCCTGGGTTTATTGATCCACCTGAATTCTGAAAGTTGCAATAGATTTTCCATTGTTTATATTTTATTTATTCCATTAACCATTTCATATTCAAGTTCTCCACCATTTTGACATACCATGCCGACATCTGGCCGCAGTCTTCGTTCCCGCATAATCCTTCCGGTAAATTCTGACAAAGTGTGTTGATGATCTGATTGGTATAAACTACTGAGACTTTGATTTCCCTGGGTTTAACCGTTTCGTTTACTTTGATTGCTGGCATCCTTTGTGAAACAAGCCGGACCTTTTCAGTTCGATAAAGGGTCACAGCTTTCCATCCGGAACCATCAAAATCAATGGTATTCCAGCCTTGCTGATCCAGATTTGCGTCATAGATTTCACCATCGTAAACACAATTAGATATTTCAGGCCCGTCGGCCCATTTCCAGTTTTCGTCAGTTTTAACAATCTGACTGGAGCCGTCTTCGTTGGTAATTTCAATCTGGGCGATTGCTTTTTTGAAACCAAACCACTGCATGCGATACTGATTCCACCATTTTTTATACGGATTGTACCAACCATTTCCCAAATGAATGCCGAGCGTATTTTTACCATCTTTCAAAAGTTGGGCGATATCGTACGAATCGTACAAAACGTATTTGTGATAGGGAGTTTTTGCCGATTTGATTTTCTTTGGAAGATCAATTTCATTGCGAAGTAAAATGGAATTGCCGTGATGTGGAATGGAATCCTTCATTAAAGTCTCGTCTTTTCTGCTTCCGATAAATCCCTTTTCAGGCAAGACTTCCGGCTCAGTCCCCTCACCTATCCAGCTGGCCTGCCATTCTCCGGCATTCAGGATGGCAGTTTCGAAAACCGAAACCGGACTTTCGAATTCCTTTCCGGCGCCATCCCAGACCATAACTTTCCAGAAATATTTTTGATTTGATTTTAAGCTTATTCCTTCCGGTTCATGCTGAATTGTTACCGAGGAAATTACTTTACCTGAATTCCAGATATCACCTGAATTCTCCGCCAGTTTTAGTGTTGAGGATGCCACCAAAATCCGGTAGGCCGATTGGATTTGATTCCGTTCATCAATTGAAATAATCCATGAAAACCGAGGATGCCCTTCGTCAATATTGATCGGATTTTCAGCATATTCAACCAGCATCTTCCTGAATTTGATTTCAGAATGATTATTCATTGAACAATTCATGATCAATATTCCTGATGTGACAAGAAGCAGTATTCGATGTATCATTTCTTCAGTGTAAACTGATATGAACTTCCTATTCCAAAAAAGAATTCATTTCCGTCGGTAAGCATGAAAAGCCTTGTGCCGCAAACGATGTCGCAACACAAAGCATCTAATTGTGAAATATTATTTCCACAAATCTTAACCATACGACCAGCCTTTACGTGCCGGAACGTTGATGAAGGCATCTGCCTCCGGATTGTTGGCCACTTTCATATTTGCAGCATCATATTCTAGTTTTGTTGCGAATTTTTGAGCCAAAACTCCAATGAGAGCCATTTCAGATAATTCAGCAGAGTATTCGAAATTCGAACCGGGAAGGGTACCATTTTTAATGCAATCGATCCACTCCTGCTGAGGTTGCTCTTCACCAATTCTTTTAAAGGTTTGAGCAGGTGGATTTTTCAGGAATTCGTTCCATTCTTCTTCCGAAACCATTAACCTGGGTTCATTTGGCCGTCCACCTGTAATTAAGGTTTTCTTCTCGCCAATCATCACCATTCCTGAGCCTGGTAATTTATCAACTCCCCACTCCGGACGGATTTCAGGTTTCGATCCACCTTCGTGCCAGAATAAATCAACCGGTGATTTATCTCCGCGTGCTCCAAACTTAAAGGCGATTACCGATTCATCCGGAATAAAACTATGATCCGGAACCGGATTAGGTACGGTTGCTTCAATGGTTTGAGGCATCCCGAGATCCAATGACCAGAATGGGGCATCCAATGTATGACACGACCAATCGCCTAACAAGCCATTTCCAAAATCGTAAAATCCCCTCCATGCTTTGGGAACATATACGCTATTGTATGGGCGCTCTGTTGCCTGTCCCAACCACAAATCCCAGTCGAGACCTGCAGGCACTGGCTGTGCAGATGGAGGAAAGCTGTCGGGTTTAGTCCAGTATCCGCCTGGGTTAAAATCATACGGTCCAAACCATGCATGAACCTCTTTCACCTGTCCAAGTACACCGGCTTCGTACCACTCTCTGATCTGCCTGATTCCGTTGGTTGTGTGCCCCTGGTTTCCCATCTGAGAAACAATTCCGTAATGTTTGGCCGCTTTTTTCATGGTACGAAGTTGCCAGATATTGTGAGCCAAAGGTTTCTCAACATAGACATGTTTACCCAGTTGCATGGCTACCATGGTTGCAGCAAAATGCGAATGGTCGGGTGTCGAAATAACTACCGCATCAATCTGGTTGGCCATTTCGTCGAACATGACCCGGTAATCCTTGTATCGCTTAGCCTGAGGAAATGTTTTAAAACCATCGGCGGCACGATTATCGTCCACATCGCACAAGGCCACGATATGCTCTTTGGTGAGTTTACTCCAGTTATCCCGGCCCCGTCCGCCAACTCCGATGATTGCAATATTTAACCTGTCGCTTTTCTTAGCACAGCTAATCAGGTTTGGAATGATTACGGCTCCTGCCGCAGCTACTGAGGCTGATTTCAGGAATGTTCTGCGTGAAAAATCTTTCATTTTTATTAATTTATTTTTGTTTGTATTTTTTGATATTCAACCCCTTCAGGGTTGTTGACTTTTGACACTCATTTTTCCGTGGGTTATCACCGTTCGACTGAGCTCAGGCCGAAGCCCACGGTTATTCAAATTAAACCCTTTCAGGGTTTTCAACCTATTTTTTGAACGAATCGGGCCACCGGCATTCCAAAACTTTTTTGCCACCTTTTTCCCGAATCCAGGTATCGAACTGACGCTTACCTTCAGTTAAAACAATGACCCGTCCTCCGGCCATAGGATCCTTTTCCGGATCCTTCATGATTTTGGTAACCCTTCCGTAGGCCAGTGCCATACCGTAATATACACCGATGTAATCATTAATATGGTCGTGACCTACAAAAGTTCCCATCACATCGCCACTTTCAAGCATAGCCGTAAACATTCCTGAATTAACCGGAGGGCTACATTCAGCCTCATTTTTAACACCAATAGCCTTGGCATTCTGATTATTCCAGGCAGCAACATACTCAGGCAGTGGAATATGAAAGAAAGCGAGTGCGGGAATTGGATTCCCCTTGTTTTCACGGGTGTATTCACTGCTTCTTTTCCGGTACCATTCAATCTGTGAAAAATCGAACCAGCCGTAGCCGTCAACAGTTGGTTGAAGCGTACTGTAATCATTTGAATCCATGCAATATAACAAAGCTTTTGGATTCTTATCTTTCCCGTAAACAGGCAGTATAAAATTCGAATTGCCTTTAATCTTGCCCTTATCATCATTCAAACAAAGCGGAAGTCGATGAAGATAGTTCGCGAGCCGTTTCCGGTCATATCCGCGCTCCGATTCATGATTACCAAAAACCACTACCCACGGAACTTTTGCTTTACTGAAAATAGCTGTAAAGCGCCGGTAACCTTCTTCCGGATTTTCCTCTGTAACAATATCTCCGGTAAGAATTACCAGATCAGGCTTCTCAATTTCAAGTATTTCCTGAACGGTCTCATAAATATTCAAATTATCTCCATCAACCAGATGTACATGCGTATCGGTAAACTGAACGATTTTAAATTCGCCATTCGGTTTAAATTTTAATTGGCCGGCAGGTTTCGCACCGACGGAAACGATGAAAGCAACAGATAATAACAGCGTAATTAAAATTTTCTTCATTTTTTTTGTGTTTCGCCCTTTCAAGGTTCTGAATCCTGAATGGCTAATTGTATCTTTTATTTTTTAATATTGAATGAATCGATGACCTCATTCTGAAAATTGACCGCTTCAAAAGTCATTTTGTTGCCGTCAATCTTCATGTACTGATAAAGCTGACCTTTGAGATCGCGTTTTGCAGCGTAGGGTTCATCTGAAATATGATCATAATTAGTAGGTATCGCAATAGAAATGACATAAGCGGTTCCATCGTTGTAGGATGAAACGACCTTTCCGCCTTTCATCGGATTTGATCGCATGTAATAATGAATATGACCCCCAATAACCATATCGACATGGTATTTATCGAAGATGGGCGCCCATGCTTTTTGAATATTGAAATAAGGTCCTTCCCAGTTGTATGGAGGAAAATGAAACATGGCGATTTTCCAGGTAGCGTCGGTTTTTGCAAGCTGTTCTTCAATCCAGGCATTCTGGACTTCAATGGGCGAAGTGCAATCAATCATCAGGAACAGGGCGTTTTTATACCGGAATGAATAAGTGTGTTCTTCCGGAACTCCGGCAGGCGCATTCTTTGGATAACTGAAAAGTTCGCGGTACATGAGGGCGCCCAAACCACTTCGGTTATCGTGATTTCCAAGTACATTCATCATCGGTTTACGGCTGATCATGTTTTTGGGGAACTCAAAAAACCGATCCCACTGATCGCGATGCAAACCATCGCTGACCATGTCTCCGGCGACCGAATAAAATGCGGCATCCGGATGATCCTGTTCGGCCTTATTGATGATCTCTCCATATTTTTCGGAATAGTGCGTATCTCCTAACCAGACAAATGAGAATGAATCATCATTATCAGCGGTTGAGAACGTATGATTTTCAGTCCAATCAGTTTGCGGAATAATCTGATATTCATAGGTAGTTCCGGGTTTTAAATTCCTGAGCTGGGCCGTAAAACGGTTGATGTAACGATCATTCATCAAAACACGGTCTTCCATTCGATATCTTTCAGCCGGGGCAGTCAACTCCTGTGTGCTGCCTTTTATACGGTACTTTACTTCTCCTGAAGTAACAGTAGTATCGGTCCGCCATTGAATATCCATTCCGGTTGAAGCATCCGAACTCCAGGTTAACATGACCTGATCAGGAGTTTTTGAAGACGGGAAAGAGGTTGTCCGGAAAGCGCCCAGAATATGTGTTTCAGTTCCTCTACCCCGGATGGTAGTCAGGTATTGTTGTCCTTTCATGGCGTCAGGCACATTCCTTAAAACCAATTCATCCCAGTCGTGATATACAAAAGCGCTGTCCTGTAAAACTCCGACATACTGATTTTCAGGAAAGAAATTGCTCAGTACCAACTTATCATTCTTATTCTGAGGAGCCACCGATACAAAGTAATGAAGCGAGTAATTTTCGATGCCATTTATTCCTAAACCGATTTGGCCTGCAACAAACGATTTCTGCCATACTTCGTAAGTAACCTGCTCGTTGTTCATCGTCAAATCCGTCTTTTTGAATCCGCTTTCGCTCAGCCAGAAAGGCACAATTTTTTGCTCAGTACTGCGCATGACGGATACTGTAACAGGAACATTTACGGTAAACATCCAATGCCTGGTAGAAAGCACCTGCTTTTCGTTTTCAGAAAACAGAGCCATTGCCTTATCATTATCCAATCCTGACAATTGTTTTTCATCCATGGCCTTATACAACCGGGCAATGGTTTGGTCCATGACACTTTTTACCGTTTGCTCTTTCGGAGTGCAGGAAACCAGCATTGTTACCAAAAAGTAAAGCACCAGATATCCGAACAATTTTGACAAGTGATTTTCCTTCATCCTAATTCGTGTTTTAAACAATAGGTATCCATTTTCTCAGCGGCTCTTAGCGTTTACTTTGCAAGTTCTGCGGTAAAAAAAAATTAACCGCAAAGAACCGCAGAGCTTTTTAAAAAGAGAACCGCAGAGACAAAATCCATAAACTCACCATTTAATTCATTTCACCACCAGAAAATCTGGCAGCACACTTTTATTTCTTTTCAGGAGCGGAGATCACATCAAGGTACCGGCCAATCCAATAAGGTAAAAGCCAAATATCACCGGCGCTGTTTTCCGACCGGCCGGCATCATGCCCATCCAATGTAAACAGATTTGAATTATGACGGGCAATTCTCGTTTCATCCGGAGGCAACACCTCAGTAATGGTTTGTTGCCTGAAATTAGGTTCAACCGGAGTGATATCTTTACGCTGGCTGTTTGAAACCGACCAGTTAATCAAATCCAGCGGATACTCCTGCAAATACCAGACAGCCTCGTTAAGATCAATATTTTTGGCGCCTGAAATAGCTGTCATTATATTCCATAGTCCTTCTTTTTCTGACCGTTCATATTCAAAATGATCGATAATTGCAGCCTTATACTTCGCTTTCAACGTATCGTTCAGAGCATACCGGTATAAACCCCAGTAGCCGCAGAAATACATCTCGTCATCCGAATGGTTCCATTCGCTTGATAAGTCTTTACTCAACTCATCGGCATCATCAGGAGCCATCCCGATTTCTTTCATGGGCTTCATCAGATTTTCGAGATATCCATATTTTTTCATCAGGGTTAATGCAGCTTCTTTATATTTCTCTTTGTGAGTAAAGTGATAAGCTGTCTGCAACATGGCAATAATATTGGATGAATTAATCTTGCGGTCGCCTACCATTTTAGGCCGGGCATTCACATATTCCGGATTCCAGCGGCCCCAACGGGTAGGTTCGCCATTCCAGTCGATCATATAAAAATTATTCCTGACAACATGCGACATCAGAGTATCGATGAGCAAAACAGCTTTATTCTTTAATTCCGGCACATCGACCAATTCAGCAATTGCACCAAAGGCAAAAATATGCCCAATCGCTTCATCACTACTGGTTGTGGATTTCCAGTCCCATTCCGGATCGTCAGCACGGCGCCATGGCTCACTGTCGAATTTATAACCGCGTCTTTCAAACGACCGGGAAGGAAATCCGGAGTTGAGACCATTAATCGAATATAAGCGCTCCATGGCATCCAACGATTCGCGTACATTTTGCAAGGCTTCTTCGGATTTGGTAACTGAATAGCGAAATGTTTCAGCAGCCAGGTACATGGAAGTCCACAAACCATCGTTATCCGAGTCTTCCATAATTCCGGAGGTCACATCGCCAGGTATAGTGAGTATCGTATTCGCATTAAATCCGGTACGGATATGACGCTCGCGAACCTGTTTTTCGAAAAACAAGGCTTTATCATTTAAAGTCATTTCCTGAAAACAGATTTTACCCAAACCCTTGGTAGTCAGAACCAGCACTGAGCTTTCAGTACCTTTTGCAATGTCAACAATTGTATCTGAAGGTATCCAGCGTTCGCCTGAATAATAATTAAACTTTCCATCTTTACGCAACATCATGGCTCCCCAGGTAGAACCGAACCAGATATTTCCATCAATTTCGGTAACTGATGTTAAATCTGTCCAGGGCATTATTTTATGAATATCGCCAAGTTGTTTTTTTGTTTTCTGATCTATTTCGTAATAACCGTCTGTTGTTCCTGCAATCAGTTTATCTCCGGAAATTCCAATACAGCTGAGGCTATTGTTTTTAAGTACACTTTCGAGTTCCTTTTTTTCCGTAGAAAACACACTGATTGATTCTTTCCCCAAAATCCAGAATTGATTATTCGCTTCATCAAATTTGATGTCTTTCACTTCATCTCCCGGAAGTGAGCTTTCCCAAACAAGCTTCGAATCTTTCAAAAGACCAAGTTTTGTTCCGTCAGAAATCAGGAATACAAAATCTTTTCCTCCGGATAATAATTTCACACCAGGCATCGAATGTCTGGAATATAATTTACCCGCCCAGGCATTGCTAAAAATGGCTTTGTCGTCGGCATAAACCAATTGATCCTGGTAAGTACCGATGGCAGCAATTTTTTTATCCGAAGTTTGCTTATCCTGAACATCGGTAACTAATGTACCCGGAAACAGGAACTGACCGGCGCGGGTACGCAACAATCCTTTTGAAGAGTAGATCTGGATATAACCGTTCCGGTCTGAGACTACTTTATTTAGTTTAATTTTTTCGTCAGCAAGATTGAACTTGATGCTGAAATCCTGGGTAAAAGATTGGTCCTGATGCTGTGGTACATCCTTCTTGTCATTATTAGTTGTACAGGAAACAACGGTGAATGCATACAGAAAAAGGGCAATTCGGTACAGGGTTATTTTCATGATCGTTAGTTTATGTTTAAATTTAATTTACAGATTTTGTGTACAACTAATAGCTTTTGATTTTCTCTATAACTCTTTACGTTAAAAAATCCTACCCGCAAAGATAATTTGCAGAGAACGCCAGAGGCAAAAGTTATTAGGATATTATTTTCAAAATTTTCCTCATTGGGTACGCAACCGGAAATTCAGTTTATTTTTTTTCCGGCTCACTGATCACGCCCAAATACCGACCCATCCAATAAGGTAATAACCAGATATCACCGGCGCTTTCCTCCGAAGTCCCGTTAGCGCCCACCCGATCCATGTTAAACATGTTTCCGTTGTGGCGTTGAACAGGCCGTTCATCAGGAGGCAAAACTTCAGCAGTGGTCTGCTGTCTGAAATTGGGTGCAATCAACTGAATGTCTCTCCTTTGGCTATTCCGGATGTCCCAGTTAATCAAATCCATAGGATGTTCCTTCAGGTACCAGACCGCTTCGTTCAGGTCAAATTCAGGAGTAACCATTGCGGTAAAAATATTCCAGGCGCCTTCCTTTTCAGGCCTTTCAATTTCCCAATGGTCAATAATCGCATCTTTAAACTTAGCTTTTAATTCGTTATTCAACGCATACCGGTATAAACCCCAGTACCCAATGAAATACATTTCATCATCGGAATGGTTCCATCCATCAGACAATTCTCTGCTTAACTGATCAGCATCGGCAGGCGCCTGTCTGAGAGACTTCATAGGTCTCATCAGGTTTTCGAGGTATCCATATTGATCCATCAATTCGAAAGCTTTCTTTTTAAAAATCTCTTTTTTAGTAAAATGATAAGCGGTCTGCAGCATGGAAATAATGTTGGACGAACAGATTTTACGGTCTCCTACCATAACCGGCCTGGCATTGACGTATTCCGGATTCCATCGCCCCCAGGTGGTAGGCTTTCCGTCGAAATCGACCAGGTACATGTTGTGATCAACAATGTGCTGCATCAAAATATCAATCAAGTGGATAGCTCTTGTTTTCATATCAGGCACATCCATCAGTTCGGCCATCGCACCCAAAGCAAAAATGTGGCCGATGGCTTCATCACTGCTTGTGGTGGCTTTCCAGTCCCATTCCGTGTCTTTTGAATGACGCCAACGGTCGGGATCCGATAATTTGGCAATATTTCCACTGCGCTCAAATGACCGGGAAGGAAACCCGATTTCATTGGAGTTGATCGTATATAAGCGTTCCATCGCGTCGAGTGATTCCCTACAGTTTTGCAAAGCATCGGCTGATTTGGTGACTGCATATCTGAATATTTCGCCACCCAGGTACATGGATGTCCATAAGCCATCATTGTCTGAATCACTTAAATATCCGGTTGAAAGGTTGCCATTTTTCAATCCGTCCCAAGATGCATTAAATCCATTCCGGATATGGCGTTGCCGGACCTGGGTTTCGTAATACATCGCTTTCTCTTCCAACGTCATGTTTTTAAAACAGATTTGACCGAGTCCTTTGTCCGTCAAAATCAAAACAGAGTGATCAGGCCCTTCAGAAATATGTTTGACCTGATTTCCGGGCAACCAACGCTCGCCATTGTAATAATTATATTTCCCATCTTCACGAAGCATGAAAGCGCCTGATGTCGAACCGAACCATACTTTTCCATTTATGTCATTCACACAGGTGATATCAGTAGAGGGAAGTTTCCGTCGAATTTCACCGTTTTGTTTCTTAGTGATCGTATTGAATTCGATGTAGCCGTTTTTAGTACCAATAAAAATGGTATTGCCTTTTCCGGTCAGATCGAAGGATGTAAAATCAGTTCCGTCCAGAACCTTGGTCAGTTTCTTTTCGGCCAATGAAAACGTGTTCAGTGATTGATTTCCTAAAATCCAGAACAGTCCATTTTCTGCTGAATAACGGATATCAATAATTTCATCGGTCAGTTTTCCTGACCAAAGTGATTTCGAATCTTTGATGCATTGAAGGACAGTACCGTCAGAAACCAGGAAGGTGAAATCAGGACCTACGGCGAACAGTTTAGCATCGGGCAATTCATGCTTCGCAAACAGGCTTCCGGCCCAGGCATTGCTCAAAACTGCAACATTATCGAGGTAAATGAATTGATTCTCGTACAAAACCATGTTGGTAAGCTTTTTATTTGCCATACCACGATAGCTCTTGTCGGGAACGACTTTTCCGGGATAAAGGAATTCAGCCGAGAGTGGCTTCAGTAAATCCTCGCCCGATAAGATTTGAATGTTTCCATTCCGGTCGGCAAAGACTTTTTTTAGATCTAAAGAAGCATCAGTTGTATAGTATTTAATGCTGTAATCCTGAGAAAATGGAACATCTTTATAAACAGGTTTTACTGATTTTTGAGCAGATGTCAATTCGGAGTTAATCAACTGAAGTAAAAGGAGGAAAATAAAAAGGTTTATTGTTTTCATTATGGCTTATTAGGTTTCTTTCAAAAAAAGGGTGATGTCAATAAAATAAACAACACCCTTCCTTTCAGCACAATTAAAAAAAGAGTGCCACCTCCAATAGGTGGTGGCACTCCTGACTTACTAGGTTTAAAATTGGTATGTATTGTTCATTGCAGTAACCACATTTTTGACCATGAACTATCTTTACCATCCTGAGCGGTAAATGCAGTTTCAACCAAACCAGTAACTGCGGCAGCGTAATTCGTAGAATTTCTGTTTTTCTCATTGGCATCGTACCGGTAACGCAATGGCATTGCATCACGTTTTCCTTTTGCACCAAATTTAAGAGCAGGAAGACCTGTTCTTCTCCAGTCGCACCACGATTCAGTTGCATTATTCCAGTTAGCAATCCATTTCTGGGTCATAATCTGATCTAATCCACCATTGTAGGCTACGCCTGCACCAGCAATATAAGAAGTATAATTACCACCTACACCCCAAGTTTCGAGCGATGCTTTCACACCCTTTTCATACCACGATTGTTGTCCACCAACTGACCAGCCTTTTTTGGCAGCTTCAGCCAAAATAAAACAAACTTCAGAATATGAAATTAACCTTGATTTTTGCATATTACCTTTGGCATTCTTATACTTATCAGCAAGTGCTGAAATATGATCATTGTATCCTCCTTGTGTTGGATTCGGGTTCAGGTTATAATTGTATGGTTCATATCCAACCACAGCAGTTGGAATAGCTGCGTAATCCATCGTATCAATGATTGTTTGACTTGCAGCTGAAGCAGCTTGCCAGGTATTTTTGTTATACACAATATATCCCTGAGCAGCCACATAAGATGGAAGAAGATATCTTACACCATCCACTTTTGTATCCTCAACAGGAGCAAATTTGGTTGAAATTTTAATTGGCACCTTGGTTTTATTAAACCAAACTGCGATCCGGGGATCTTTAAAGGCAACCAGTACATCTCTGAAACCTGCACAAAGCTGGATTCTGCTAAAATTACTTTGACTTTGATCGTACGTGGTATTCGCAGGCCATGAATCGTTATTGGAGGTACCAATGTAATCCATCGTTGCATCATCATCATTTGCAGTAAAAATCGGGTAGCTATTTGCATTGGAAGTAATCGCTTCAATACCCGCTTTAGCATAATCAGGCAGCTTGGTAGAAACCCGCATATAATATCTCAGCATCAACGAATTGGCCAATTTTCTCCATTTTAACGGATTTCCATTATAAATGACATCAGCATCCTGATTGATACCACTATAAGCATCAATCGGTTTTGACAACAAGGTATTCGCCATTTTAAGGTCTTCGATCATCCCTTTGTATATTGTCTCTTGTTTATCAAATACAGGGAACAAATCTTCCTGGCCACCAGCCGGTGCATTTAATGCAGCCGTATAAGGTGCATCGCCCCAGCCATCAGTAATAATACCGAAGTTGAAAGCCCTTAAAACCAAAGCCATTCCCTGCTGGAATTCCATGCCTTCGGCTACCGACCTATCGTATAGCTGTTTAATATTCCGAAGGTTGCCATAATAGCCTTCCCATGAACTTTCACTGGTCCATTCAAAATTGTTTGTACCAGAACTCCAACCACTTTGCTGGATGTATTGCATCACACCAGCTACGTTTCCATTGTATCCGTTACTCAAATAGGGTTGTGCTGTTGCAGTAATCACTGTCGTTACCAAAAGGTTCGGATTGACAGTTGATGGATCGACGCCATTCGGGTTCACATTCAATGTGGTAAGGTCTTTACATGATGCAAATCCTACCATTATTAGAACCAGAAACAATTTATAATGTGTTTTCATAAATTTCATAATTATTTTTGTTTTTAATGTTATAATGTTAGAAACTTACATTTAGTTTAAAACCTACTGGGATAGTCCACGGGGAAACGTTGAAACGTTCAATACCTTGTTTAAACTGAATACCGCTGCTTCCCTGCACACCACTTTCAGGCTGGAAGGCCATTTCCGGATCTATTCCAACTTTGGCTTTGGTCCATAGAATGATATTACGGCTGTATAGAGAAAGAGAAGCATTCTGAATTCCGATTGACTTCAGTGAAGGAAGTTGATAGGAAAGTGAAATTTCTCTTAGTTTCACAAAATCAGCATCAAAAGTTGCATTGCGGGTATAATCCCAACCGTAGAAATCCTGATACCTGATTAATGGAGTTCCGGCATCACCGAGGTGTTCAGCAACAGCAACAAATTTTCCATTGTCATCATAGTCTCCCTCAACACCCGGCATAAACACACCATCATTTAAGGTAATACCACCTTCAGTATGAGAAAGACCACCTGTGCCTTGTGTTGGTCCACCAACAACTACAAAGAAGTCACCGCCCGGAGAAAGATACTGATCGGCATGGTCTTTCAGGTATTGTGCCATCTGAGGTCCACTTAAATTATTAATTTTAACGGTACGATCGATCCATCTTTGTGAATGCAAATCGGATTCACCATAACGTAAGGTTTGAGAAACGAACTGTCCGCCTTTTCTCCAATCTAAACTGGCGCTCAATGTCCATTTTTTATATTTAACTGATGTTTGTACTCCCACAGTAAAGTCAGGGTTGAAGTTACCAATAACCGGGGCAACTCGCTTACCATCTTTTTCCCATGTTCCGCTAGAACTATCCCATCCTTCATTGTCAACAATAGGCCATCCGTAATAAGGTGAAGATTTATCTTCAACACGTAAAAGTTGTTTATCGATGATTTGTCCGATCTCTTCACCAACCCAAGTCACAGCGCCACCTTTAGCATCTGTCCATAATGTAATGTAATTGAAGCCTTTAGACAATTCTTCAACTTTGGTTCGGTTCTTTGAATACACCAAGTTAATATCCCAGGTCAGGTCGTTGGTTTTAATAGGAGTACCACCAACAGAAAGTTCGAGACCTTTACTTGAAATTAAGCCGGCATTAATTTGCTTGGCACTACTACCTGAAGAAGGTGGAAGACCAATACTTAATACCTGATTTTTATTTTCAGCGGTATAATAGGTTCCTTCCATTTTTAAACGGTTGTCAAAAAATCCAAGGTCAGCACCAATTTCCCATGAAGTTTGAATTTCAGGTTTTAAATCAGGGAGTAATAAAGTACCTGAAGTTGACAAACGTGTTTGGTCGCCCCATGATCCAACATTACCCATTGAAGCTAATAAGCGGTAAGGATCGGTATCATTACCTACCATGGCTATACCACCTCTTAATTTAGCCAAAGAAACTTTATCGCCCAAATCAACCATGTTATTCACCAATAAACTTAATGAGGCTGATGGGTAAAAATAAGAACGGTTTTGTTCAGGCAGCGTACTTGACCAGTCATTTCTGACAGTCAAATCAAGATATGCATAGTCCTTATAACCCAATGAAGCTAATGCATAAGTACTGTAAATAGCCTTTTGACTCCATGCAGAACCATATTGGATATTACTTAAAGCAATATTACTGAGTGAATAAATGCCCGGAATTACTAAACCAGAACCACCGTCTTTTGCCTTTGTTGTGTTATTGGCCGCATACTGATACATATAGTTAGCTCCTGCAGAAGCATTGATACTTAAATCACTGATTTTTTTATTAAATGTCAGGAGGAAATCAGCATTTTGCTCTCTTCTGTACATATTTGCTAAACCATAAAATCCTTTAGGCTCTTTACTATAACTAGGAGCAATTTTAGTTTCAATGAATTCATGAAATTGGTCGTGCGTATAACGAACCATCAGGGCAAAATCAGAATTAATTTTCCAATCCACTTTAGCATTACCGTAAACCCTGTCTCTTTTGAAACCATTATTTACTTCATTTGCAAGGAAGTATGGGTTATTGGCAAAATCTCCCGTCCTTTCATAGCTGCCGTCAGGATTAATATCAAGCGTATAAGGTCCGTTCTGTTGAATACCTTCTTTTCCTGGTTCCCAGTAATTTTTCATCAAAAGAACATCAATCGAAGGGTTTGTTTCATAAAGGGCCTGTATCGGGTTTGCCCCGCGGTTTCCGGCCGGACGGTTGCCAGCTCCTGAAGATGTAAAGTTAATGCTTGAACTAATTTTAATTTTATCAGTAATCTTAACCAAAGAATTCAAAGAAATTGAATTCTTATGCAAATCACTGTTTGGAATAACACCTTTATTCTGCATGTCGCTATATGACAACCTGTAATCAATTTTATCAGTCGCATCAGTAATAGAAACTGTGTTATCAGTAGTAAATCCCGTTTCAAAGAAATTTTTATAGTTATCAGGGTGCGATACCAACGGGGTTGCCTGAAGAGCGCCATTGGCATCAAAATAAGGCCACTGGTAAGCCAACATCCCTTTGTCAAGTTCCGGACCAACCCATGCAGATTCAGTTGGATCAGCAACATAGTATGGCAATCCGTTATTTGGCCGGTTATCCTGTGTATAAGGACGTGTTCCGTAACCCATCAGGTTGTGCATGGGCAGATACTTATATGGATTTTCAGCAACGGTATTTGAGCTGATTGAGATACCCAATCCTTTCTTTTTCTTTCCGGTTTTGGTCGTAATCAAAACCACCCCGTTACCGGCTCTTGAACCATAAAGTGCTGCGGCGCTAGGTCCTTTCAACACAGAAACGCTTTCAATATCTTCCGCGTTAATGTCGGAGATCGCGTTACCGTAGTCAGCTTTATTATCGCCTCCCATTTGAACTACGTTGTTCAGGGTGTTGTTCATCGGAATTCCGTCAACAACAAATAAAGGCTGATTATCACTGGTTAACGACGATGCACCACGTATAACCATACTAACTGAAGATCCAGCTGTACCGGTAGAGCTAATCTGTACACCGGCAACTTTTCCAGAAAGGGCATTCAGTACATTATCCTGAGCTACAGTCTGAAGACTTTCTCCACTAACCTCTGCAACTGAGTATCCCAGAGATTTCTTTTGACGTGAAATACCTAAAGCTGTAACAACTACCTCATCAACGCCAATGCTTACCGAAGCTAAAGTGACATTAATTACAGATTTACCATTCACAACCACTTCCTGACTTTGCATTCCAACGAAGGAAAAAACAAGAACCGATTGAGCAGTTGGGGCAGTAATGTTGTATTTGCCATCCATATCGCTAAGAACACCATTGGTGGTGCCTTTAACTACGATGGTCGCCCCAGGAAGAACTTCTCCATCGGAACTAACAACACCACTCACTTTAAACTGGGCAAATGCATTGCTTGTCAGAAAAGCAAACATTCCCAATAGGAGCATTTGTAAGACTTTCTTTTTCATAAACAAATAGTTTAGTTATTAATAAAGAATTAATTTTTAGTACCTCATCCTTGCGGAAGTATCATTTGTCTTTTAATCTTCACAAATTTCGGAACAAATTTTAACAAAACTTACGGAATATTATTCTTGTTACGTTATATTTTAACATTAACATTTTAACTAAATCGATTCAGTAGTAAATAAATGTTAATATCTAACCATAAAAGAAATAATATTATATTACAATGCATAACGTTTCCTGTGATAAAAAATAGTTGGCTCTTCTAATAAATATAAACCATTTGAAGCAAAATTCAAAAGATCTGTCCTCGCTGGTGAGAGAACAGATTTCCTGTAAAATCACTTTCAAATAGGTAGTCAGCACTTACCTAAGCCACTCTTAATTAAGGTAAACCTGTACCTTGCAACAACCACATTTTAGAATATGTATGATCTTTACTTTGACCACTGGAAACATAATAGGTAGTTTCCAGTTTGGAAACCGCCTCATTGTAATTAACCAGATATTTTGGATCCTGGCTTGGAACCGGGTACAAAAAGCGTAACGGCAATGCCTTGCCATATTGTGTAACCGGACCGACGACAAGAGCTGGGTATCCTGTACGCCGATAATCAAACCAGGATTCCACATTCAGCCACAAGGAGATCCATTTCTGTTCAATAATCCGTTCCAACTTATTGGTTGCTTAATTGGATGGAAATCGCATATGTGCGCCACCCATTTCTCCATGAATATTTATGGCAATGAGCGCCAATAAAAGAATGACAGTCACCAAAACAATCAAATAAAGCATCCCTGTTTTACTGCGGAAATCCGAAACCGTGTCTTCAAAGCAAGCCGGAAAGCGTTTCCACAGCAATATCAGTACGACAATAAAATTAACGACATAAAGATGGTGATTCAGCATGAACAATCCTTTAAAGACACCGGTAACGCAATAACTACTGATGATATAGGCTGAAAGGTAAAGCACAAAAAGTAACCACACTTCCTTTCTGCCAATTGACTTTTTTGATTTCATAGTCTTAACCCAGCTTATCAGCGCAACCGCAATCCATGCAATTAATGACGTTAAACTGCCAATCAGCGAAATATTATCAGGATTCTGAAGATCACCTGCCTTACCTAACAGAGTCTGATAAAGCCGTGGAGATTCAATATAAACGGTTAAAGGAATTAAAACAAAAACGATTAAAAACGCGGTCTTGTTCTCCCATCGCTTCGGCACTGCTATTTCTTCCGGCCATTTGGAACTGAATACGCCATAAGCCATGGAGCTGCCACTAAAAAATCCGATGCTGTATTCCATCACATTCCACATGTTGAAATCGATCTCCAGAACATTTCCAAGTATTTGAAGAAAGTTACCAAAGGCAAATCCAAAACCTGCTCCCATCGAGGAAAAAAGAGCAACCCTCAAAGCCGGATGATAGTTGTTTCGGGCCATGTACCAGATCATTGCAAGCCCCGCTCCCAAACAGATGGCCCAGGCTTCGGAACGTGGCGGAGTCATCAGCCAGCCCAGTTGTTCAATTAAGAAATAATAAATAATCAATCCGCCAGCCACCATTTCGGCAATCAAAACGCTCCACTTTACCCTTTTTTGTTTGGATGATTCCAGCGTTAACCCGACAAGTCCTCCTCCCAACAATCCGAACAAGCCACCAATTACGAAAAGCATTAACAATCCATAAAAAGCATTGAAGAGATCAACGCTTCTGCCATATCCAACAACCACGCCATAACTGATCATACCTCCCGCACCCCAGCCTATGGCAGAACTGAGAGCGATCAACATTATTTTTGAATACCAATCTTTCCTTTTTGATACCAGTATCAAAGACAAAGCGCCAATTCCCCCGGCCCATGCAGCCCCCTGTTCGTGACCAAACTGCCCTCTGATGGCCCAGGAAGTACCCATAGCCATTCCGACAATTAATATACTAATCCATTGTTTTTTCATAAATAGGATTCTTTATTGGTATTGACTGTTAAAGCTTTTCCGGCCATTCTTCTTTCGCTGAAGGGTAAACCATCAAACAGTTGACCACTTGCTGTATTTGTATTTCCGACCCTGTAAATGTACTTCTCTCCGGATTTCAGTCCTGTTATTATACAAGAGTGTTGATTGGCATGAGTTGCGGGCTCATTTTCATACACATAGTTTAACGGAATTGTTAATAACATTCAAAGCAAATACGATAAAACACAGCAATGAATTGAATGGTCTATTCATAATCAAATCTCTTTTTCTTGGCACAAGTCATTACATGAATAACCAGTGGCAGTTTGAACTACCTAAAATAACAAAGAATGACCTTCAGTTGCTGCTGACATTTTACTAAATTTACATAGTTTATTAACCTTTAGGCCAAACAGCAAAATCCAGGCTGTATAATTATTGCTTTTTATTTTTTGTTCGTTTGAAAGCAAATCTATCTGATTTATAATCTCAACTCTTAGTTCAAGAATCGAAATGGCCGGAAAAGTTCGTGGGTTAATTTACTATCTGATTTGATTAAAAAAGAAGAAGTTCTGATTTTTCAAATAGCCTTTCTTTGTTTAGATCGGTAATTTTAAACCAATTGGAAAATTCTGATTCGTCCGTCGAATTGAAAAACCTTAATCAACGTCGGAGAGGTCTGGCTTTTGCCCTACTGGATGGGCAGGCATCTGGGTGTAATCAGCAAACCTTTTCAAAATGAATTCAAGAATAAAAAAAGAATAAATCGATATTCAAGCCAAAACCTAAAAATAAATAAAGATTGCCCCATTGAGCGCTATGTCGCTGAACAACCGTTCCAATTTGGTTGATGTACCCGATTTTACCAACGGCGCCTGGAAAACCAATGCTCCCGTGGAATTGACGCTGAAAGGAGGCGGTACAACCGGGGTAAAAGTTATCAGGAAATAAAATCATGACCTGACCGATTTTGAAAACCTGTCAGGTCAAACAACGAACAAACTGTGCTAAACTAACTGACAATGAACTACAAAAAGCTACTCACCATAGTGATGGTTTGTGTTACTTTCGCCTTTACAGGCGCTGCTCAAACAACCGACTTCTCCAAAGCTTCCATCCTTTTCCCGGATAAGAAAAATACCCAACTGGCTAAAGCAGTACAGGTTTTGCAGGAAGAAATTCAGAAACGAACCGAAATTCAACTGCCGGTTTCCAGCAAAATCGCCAAAGCCGGAAATCTTGTAATTGCAGTCGGGATTGAAGGCCAGCTGGATCAAATTTCGCCTAATTTCAGGAATACATTGACTAATCTACCGGAAACCGGAAAAGATGGCTACAAGATTGTGCAGGTTGACCAAAAAACAATAGTAATTGCCGGTCACGACGAGCGGGGAACTCTATACGGAGTTGGCTATTTGCTCCGAAAAATGGAATTAAGAAACAGGCAAATTCTTATTCCGGAACAATTAAACACCTCTTCCACGCCTGTTTATCCGATCCGTGGCCATCAGTTGGGTTACCGGCCAAAGACCAATGCCTATGATGCCTGGACAGTTGCCCAATACGACCGGTACATCCGCGACCTGACTATTTTCGGGGCCAACAGCATCGAGATCATGCCACCGCGCACCGACGATGACGCCACCAGTGTGAACATGAAATTGCCTGCCATCAGGATGATTGCGGAGCAGTCGCGTATTTGCAAAGAATATGGTCTGGATGTGTGGATGTGGTATCCCAACATGGGAAAAGATTATTCTTCGGCTGATTCCATTAAAAAAGAACTCGAAGAACGTGAAAAAGTATTCAGTGTCCTGCCTGAATTGGATGCACTTTTTGTTCCGGCTGGTGATCCTGGTGAACTTGAACCGGATGTACTTTTTAGCTGGCTCGAAAAAGAAGCTGTCGTTCTGCACAAATATCATCCCAATGCCAAAATATGGGTTTCACCACAGGTTTTCAAACCGAACAAAGAATGGTATGCCAAATTCTACCGGCACGTCAATAAACAGTACGATTGGTTTGGTGGAATCGTCTATGGCCCCTGGATAAAAACTCCGCTTCCGGAGGTGAAAAATTTAATCAAACCGTCGGTACAAATCCGATTATATCCCGACATTACCCACAGCTACAGTTGCCAGTACCCGGTTCCCGACTGGGACATCGCTTTGGCCATGACACTGGGCCGCGAGTGCATCAATCCCCGTCCTCAGGACGAAAAATACATCCATAACTTTTATGCTCCCCTGGCTAGCGGAAGCATCAGCTATTCGGAAGGGACCAACGACGATGTGAATAAAATGGTTTGGAGCGATCAGGACTGGAACCCTTCGACTCCGGTTCTGGAAACATTGCGCGATTATGCCCGCTATTTTATTGGGCCCGATTACACCGAAGGAGTCGCTCAGGGATTGATGTCACTTGAGCAGAATTTCAAAGGGCCACTCCTTTCCAACGATCAGGTACAGCGTACCTTTCAGCAATGGCAGGACATGGAAAAAACGGCTCCGGCCAGCGTTTTAAGCAACCCGCGTTTCCAAAGCGGATTGATCAGGGCATATTTCGACGCATATATTCAAAGGAGGCTGATTCATGAAACTTCGCTCGAACGTCAGGCCCGGAATATTCTGGAACGTGCAAAAATTACCGGTTCAAAAACATCTGTCACCGATGCTCAAAACACATTGGCTCTAGCCTACGAAAAACCGGTTTCCCCTGAATTAAAACAGCGCTGTTATGCACTTGCCGATTCACTTTTCCGGAGTTTTGGAGCCCAGCTGACCATCGAAAAGCACCATGCAATGGGTGGCAGGGGAAATTTCATCGATAACATTGACATCCCGCTCAACGATGCCTTGTGGATTCTTGACCAACTGAACCGGATTGAAAAGCTAAACAGCGAGCCGGAACGTCTGGCTGCCATCGATCAAATCCTCCATCGGACCGACCCGGGACCGGGTGGATTCTATGACAATTTTGGAAGTCCATCGTCGTGGAAACGGATTAAAGCAAAGAAGAGCTGGGCCGAGGATCCCGGAAGCCTGGAATCGCCCCGCGAAAGTTTTGGTGTTGGATTATCCGGAGTGGATTGGGTGCACGAAATTGTAGCCAAAGGTTTTGAGGGACAAACTACACCTTTGGCCTGGATGAACCAGATTAACACGCTGTATGATACACCGCTGGAAATGGAGTACGACAACCTGGATTCACAGGCAGAATATACCCTGAAAATTGCCTATACCGGACGGTTCCGTTCGAACATGAAACTCGTGGCCGACGGGATAATCATTCATGATTTTATCCGGATGGGGACACAACCGCTATTTGAATTTAAGCTTCCCAGGGAAATAACAAAGGATGGCAAAGTTCACCTCGCCTGGACCTGTGGCGATGATAATAAAGGTGAGGGCGAACGTGGCTCACAGGTTGCCGAACTCTGGCTGATCAGAAACAAAAAGTAATTTTAACCGATCATGACACACTGAATAAAACTTAATTTCCTTCCATCGGTGGAAAAGTCGTGGTGGATGAAAATACCAAAATCAAAGGAGAAAATATTGGCGCTATCGCTCTTAAAAAAGGATTGCATCCGGTACGGATTGAATATCTGGAAGTAAAAGGAAACCAGCGTCTTCGGATTTATCTGAAGAAAAACGGAGCCGAAGATTTTGAACAGGTGGAATCCGGACCGTTTTTTCATTAAAAAAGGCTGGTGAAATGCATACTTATAATAGAATTATCACATCTAAAAAACACAAAAATGAGCAGAACATTAATCTTCAGTATTTTGATCGCTATGATCTATTCCGGAACTGTTAATGCGCAGCAACTCCCTGCCCAACCGGTTATTTCCGGAGAATGGATTAAAACCTGGTTAATCTGCGGTCCAATTCCGCTTCAGGATTCCAAAGATGCCTCTGAATCCTTGGACCATTTGCAAGGATTCGATACTGATTATCTCAAAAAAGCCGGAGGTGAGCAGAATCTACAAGTCAAGGCCGGCGATGGGATAAAATTCAGCAAAGGTTCTGCCCAATGGAAATTCATTCATTCAAACGATTCCAACATCGATCTGGCCAGATTGGTTTCTAAGGAATCGCCTGTTTTTTCCTACGCCTATACTGAAATTCAGGCCGACGAAAGCAAGGTTTGGTTCGTCGGTTTAGGAACCAACGATGGCGGAAAACTTTGGGTGAACGGACTGAATGTTTGGGATTACCAACCGGCTCGCGGACTTGTGCCAGACGATGATCTGATTCCGGTACTCCTGAAAAAGGGAACCAATACTTTACTGTTGAAAATTGAACAACGTGGAAACCGCTGGGGATTCTGTGCCCGGCCATTGTCCTTTTCAACTGCCAGTCTGGCCGATCGGGGCGAACTTTTCACCATTACTGCCGGTAAAAACGAGACTGCCGGAATCACTTCAACATATTCGGCAACTGTTCTGGATCAACTGATTCAAAATCTAAGCATTGAAATCTTCAATTCCCAAAATCAACCGGTTCTGAAAGAGCAGCGTACTTCAGGCTTCTGCGGAAATCTAAACCTGAAATCAGATGCCTATCAACCTTATCGGGCAACCATTGATATCCAATTAAAAAGCGGCGAAAATATCAAGCAGAAAGTTTCATTTGCTGCGGGAAAACGCATTAACTACACGTTGTTTTCAGGATTAAAATCAGCATACCGGATTTCCCTCAGTCCACAGGCTTCCGAATCGGAACAGTGGGCTGCGAAAGAACTTCAGCACTGGATCAACGAAATTAGCGGTGTGGAATTACCCATTCAGAATTTAAATCCGGCATCCACGGAACCTCAGATTATCATTGGATACAATTCAGAAATAAAAGAAAAAACAGGCGCCAATGCTCCGGAAGATTTAGATGAATCGTTTCGGTACTGCAATTCGGGAGCCGACATCCTGATTTATGGCGGGAAAATGCGGGGAACCATGTACGGAGTAATGGCTTTTCTTGAAAATGAATTGGGATGCCGGTGGTACACCCCTACAGTTAGTGTAATTCCGAAGAAGAAAGAATTTAATTTCACCTGGCTCGATCATTCTGAAAAACCCGGGATACGGGTAAGAAACGATTTTTATTTTGAAGCATTCGATCCCATTTGGGCTGCCCGCAACCGGATGAACGGAACTCTTGGATTTGCAGAATCCAGAAAGCAGCCCGGAGGAATGGAGAGTTACTGGGCCGTGCATACCTTTTATCCGTTGATGCCTCCAGAAGAATTTTTCGGCAAACATCCGGAATATTACAGCCTTATTGATGGCAAACGGATTTTCGATCATGCACAGTTGTGCCTTACCAATCCCGACGTACTGAAAATAATCACCGAACGGATTAAAAAGCGGATGAGTGAAAGTCCGGAATACCTGATTTATGATGTGTCGCAAAACGACTGGTACAATCCCTGCCAGTGTGAAAAATGTCAGGCCATCGTGAGTAAAGAGGGCAGCGAATCGGGACTGATTATCTGGTTTGTCAATCAGGTGGCTGAATCAGTCGAAAAAGAATTTCCTGACAAATTTATCGGCACTTTGGCCTACCAATATACCCGTACTCCGCCAAAGACAATCCGGCCACGAGACAATGTCGTTGTCAGATTGTGCAGCATCGAATGTTGTTTTTCGCACGATTTCAAAACCTGTCCCGAAAACCAGTCCTTCCTTTCTGATCTGCAGAAATGGTCAGCCCTGGCGCCTCATCTGTACATCTGGGATTACGTGGTCAATTTCAGTCACTACGTAATGCCCTACCCCAATTTCAAAGTCCTTCAATCCAACATTCAAACCTTCAGGGAAAATAATTCCATTGGTATCATGGAGCAGGCCTCCTATCAGAGCCGGGGCGGTGAATTTTCAGAACTCAGGGCCTATCTGATTTCACGGCTGCTCTGGAATCCGGATGGTGATGTTGAAAAGGTAATCAATGATTTTATGTACGGATACTACGGTAGGGCTGGTCAACTGATACGACGGTATTTCGATATCCTGCAAAACCGTGTCACTCCGGTAACGCATATTCATTTGGGACTGGCTCCTGACGATCCTGTTTTTTCGGACGAATTCGTGACTAAATCCTGTGAGATTTTTGAAGAGGCCGCAAAAGTGGCGGATAACGAGGAGATCCTGCACCGCGTTGAAATGGCGTCCCTTCCTGTTTTGTACCTGAAATGCAAACGAACACCGGTACTCGCCAAATACGATGGTTCGTATGCAAAATTCTGTGCCATAGCCAAGCGGGAAGGAGTGACCCATTATGCCGAAGCTGGCGAACCACACCGCAAAGCCTTTCACAAAAGTGTGGAAAGCGCCAAATAAATGACACGGAAAGATTCCTTCTCTAAAAAAAAGATGGAATCCCTTTGGTTCATTACTTTATCATTTATCTTTAAAAGCAAAAAAATACATCACTATGAGCAATTTAATCAAAAAGACAGCCTCGGCGTATGAATATCCCTTACTGATCAAACAGCTGTTCTTAGCTCCTTTGGCGAATAATCCCAACCAGGAGATCGTTTATCGCGATCAGCTAACCTTAACTTATAGCGCCTGGAAGGAACGGGTTCACCGGCTGGCCAATGCTTTGACTTCTGTAGGAGTCAAAAAGGGCAGTACTGTAGCGGTAATGGATTGGGATTCGCACCGGTATCTCGAGGCCTATTATGCTGTGCCCATGATGGGTGCAGTGCTTCATACCATCAATGTGCGATTGTCGCCCGAGCAATTGGCCTACACGATTGAACATGCCGAAGATGATGTAATTATTTGTCATGCTGAGTTTATTCCTTTATTGGAAGCCATTAAAGGGCGTATTTCTGAAGGAAAAAAATTTATTTTGATCGATGAGGGTGGCGAAATACCTCTCCATCATATTCACTTTGAAGGAGAATATGAGCAAATGCTTTCCGAAGCAAGTCCTGAATTTGATTTTCCGGAGTTTAATGAGAATACCAGGGCAACCACATTTTACACCACCGGAACAACAGGTCTTCCAAAAGGTGTCTATTTTTCGCACCGGCAATTGGTTCTTCATACGCTTACCGCCGGAATTGCCTTAGCTTCTCCTTCCGTACAGGGTCGTTTCCACCGTGAATCGATATACATGCCGCTTACTCCGATGTTCCATGTTCATGCCTGGGGAATTCCATACGTGGCCACCTTTTTGGGAGTTAAACAAGTGTATCCCGGGAAATATGTTCCATCCATGTTGCTTCAGCTTTTAGTCTCACACAAGGTGACATTCAGCCATTGCGTTCCAACCATCTTATACATGCTTCTGAAAGACCCGTGCTCTGCTCAATTCGATCTTTCATCCTGGACTGTCGTTATTGGCGGGGCTGCCCTCCCAAAAACTCTGGCTATTGAAGCATTAAAACGAGGCATTGATGTTTGTATGGGATACGGAATGTCGGAAACCTGCCCGTTTGTTTCCATATCCCAACTCACAGAAAAAGAGCTGGAACTTTCGATTGAAGAGCAGGCTCAGTTAAGATGCCGGACAGGCCTGCCAATCGGAATGGTTCAAATCCGTGTTATTGATGATGAAGGCAGCGATGTTCTGAATGACGATAAAACGCCGGGCGAAATCGTTGTCCGTGCACCATTTTTAACTCAGGGTTATCTGAAAGACCATGTGCATTCGGAAAAATTGTGGGAAGGCGGATGGCTTCACACCCATGATGTAGCTTGCATCGATCAAAACGGAAGCATCCGGATTACCGACCGCACCAAAGATGTAATTAAAGTGGGAGGCGAATGGCTCAGTTCGCTCGAAATTGAAGATGTAATTGCCAAACACGAAGGGGTTGCTGAAGTAGCTGTGATCGGATTTCCGGATACCAATTGGGGTGAAGTTCCTTTGGCTATTGTGGTTCCAAATGCGAATGCACATTTTGAAGACCGCGAAATCATTCAACTTGTAAAAACAAATGTAGATTACGGGATCCTTCCGCGCGAGGCGATCACATTGAAAGTCCGGAGAGCTGAAGCTATTGATAAAACCAGTGTCGGAAAAGTAAACAAGGTTGCCCTTCGTTCTAAATTTGTTTAGCTGATAAACTTAGATTTTACCGCTCAATGATGACAGAATAATCTTAAACACCTGAAATTCCATGAAACAAATTCTGAGTCTTATTCTAGTTTTAATCTCACTTATCCAGTTTTCCAACTGCCAGACTCCCAGGTCTGAAATTCAGGACATTGATCCGGTAATCGGCAACGGTATTCTGACCCTCAAACTGGATTTGACACGCGGAGGTGCCATCTCCTGGCTTTCCTTGTCGGGTTCAATCCGAAGCGTGGTCAACATTGCCGATGAAGGCCGGTACATCCAGCAATCGTATTATGCCGGAAAAAGCCTCGACCGCAAAGCTGATGGTCAGTCGCCCAGTTGGTCGCCCTGGAGCTGGAACCCCATCCAGGTAGGTGATGCGTTCCGTAACCGGGCAAAAATCCTGGATTTCAGGAAGAATGGAAATGAGCTCTATGTAAAATGTATTCCGATGCAATGGGATATGAATAACCGTCCGGCAGAAGCTGAAATGGAGCAATGGACTACGCTGGAAGGTTCTGTTTTGAAAGTCCGCAACCGGCTTACCTGTCACCGGACCGACCAGATCTATGGCGACAGCATCCTCAACGATCAGGAATTACCGGCCGTTT
>JAUXUF010000311.1 GCA_030684645.1 Bacteroidota bacterium
CATTCCAGCCGTGGTGTAGTTTTGCGAAAATGGCGGATTGGCAACCACAATATCGTATTTCCGGAGTTGTCCGTTTTCAACCAGTTTGGGGTCGAGAATCGTATCCCCCTGCTGAATATTGGCGTTGCGGATGTTGTGAAAAATCATGTTCATCACGCACATTTTATAGATGCCATCTTTCAGCTCCTGACCGTGAATGGTGAGGTGTTTGGCGGTTCCGTAACGAGCGTCCACATAGTTCCGCATGTTAATGGCCAAACCACCGGAACCAATCGTTGGATCGCAGATTTCAGCATCCATCGCCGGTTGCAGAATCTTTCCCATCAAATGCACCACAGGCGAAGGCGTGTAGAATTCGCCGCCTTTTTTCCCGGCGCTTTCAGCAAAGTATTTAATTAGGAATTCGTAAGCAGCGCCCAATAAATCGGGGAATTCAAACTGATCATCGGTCAGCTTCATGCGGTTAAAGTCTTTCAGCATTTGCGAAAGCACTTCGTCGGACAGTACTTTTTCGCCTTTGGTATTTACCGCGTTAAACTTGGTGGTGCTCAAAATTTCCTGCAAAATTTCTGCATTGGCATCTTCAAGCGCGTTAAGTGCAATACTCAATGCATCGCCAACATTTTCCAAAACGGTTGAAATACCATACCAGGCAACCATTGGTGGTAAACCGATAAGTTCATTGGTTAAAATCAGTTTTTCTTCTTTGCTAAACTTGTCCGACAGGAGTTCATTTTGTATTTCTTTCCGACGTAATTCGATTTGATTTTCTTCGGGAGTTGGCTTAAAGTCAATTTTCCAACGCGCTAATTTGGGTACAAAAAACTCGTATTCGGGGGCTTTTACTTCTTCCAGTTCTTCCTCTATTTCTTCCTGGGACAAATCGGGATACTCCTTTAATAAGTTACTAGTGCGCTGAATGCGGCCAATTTCAAACTGGTCGTTTACCCGTTTCAGGAACAGCATAGCAATGATGTAATCCTTATATTCTGAGGCATCCAGACCGGCAGCCCGGAGATTATCGCATTGTAATTTTAAAAAAGTGTTTAATTTGGAGAGTGATATTTTTTTTACAGTCATATTATTTACTGAATTCTGGTCCAATGGTTATTTGAAATCCAAAGTTAACTTCTTTTCCTAATTTGAGTAATAATAACCTGTAAAATAGCTGTTTCGTATTATTTATTATTTTCTTTATTCCCTCATTTTGTTCTCCAGTTCATACTCTTTTTCGTAGGGTAGTCCCAGTTCAGCGAGTTGGTTGGGTGTTGAAATAGCAACTCACATAATACCATGCGAAAATCTGATAGCCGGTAAATTCTTTGTCAGGAATGGATGGAAATTTGTATGTTTGCATACCAGAACAGAACACTTTATCCTGATCATTATGGAAAGCAAATTTCATTTTACCGTAAACGATCAATCAAATCTGCTGAAATTTCAGCAGCTGATTGATTCGGTGAATGAAGCGATTAGCCGGAATTTACTTCAGGTTGGCGATATGTTGCCTTCGGTAAACCAGTTGTGTAAGGAAAGTTCCTTGTCGCGTGATACGGTTTTTAAAGCCTACGCCGAACTGAAAAACCGCGGAGTGATTGAATCGGTACCCAACCGTGGCTATTTTATAGCTAAAGCCGTCACCAAAGTATTTTTATTTCTGGATACGTTTAAGGCTTATAAAGAAGTTTTGTACGGTTCGTTTCTGGATAATTTGCCTGATACCATAGCTGTCGATCTCCATTTCCATCATTACAACATCGACGACTTTGAAAAAATAATCAAAGAAAGCCTGGGAAAATACACCAGGTATATCATCATGAATTTCGATCATGAACGTGTTCCGGAAATAACCAGTCAGATTCCGGCCAGTAAACTACTGGTGATCGACTGGAATGTAAATGCTCAGGAAGGTACGTCGTCCATTCACCAGGATTTCGGACAAGCATTATACGATTCGCTGGAAAGCGGTCTTGACCTCATTCGGAAATACGATCAGTTTATTTACCTGTATCCTTCGTTTACCTATCATCCAAAGGTTTCTATCCAGTATTTTGAAAAATTCTGCTCCGATCACCAGATCAGTTTTAAAACGATTTACGATTTTAAAAAGTTTGACCTTCAAAAAGGAGAACTTTATTTGCTGGTGAGCGACCGTACCCTGGCCAAATTTCTCGACCAGTGTCACCAGAAAAATTTGATATTGGGACAGGATGCCGGTGTAATTTCGTACAACGAAACCCCCATGAAAAAGTATGTCAAAGAAGGGATTACTGTTGTCTCCACTGACTTTGAACTGATGGGACAAAAGATCGCCGAATTTGTGAATACCGGAGAGAAAACCAATCAGGTGATTCCGACTAAACTGACCATCCGGAAATCTCTCTGATTAATGTTATAGAACAGCAGGTCTAATTTTGAGATTGAGATTGCATCTCCTAGTTTTGTCGGGCATACCAGAACAGAACGGTTCAACTTAGAAAAAAGTCATTAGTCATTAGAATAATGTTCCGAGTTACGGGATTCGAGTTGCGTAACAACCCGCTCCCGAAACCTGTAACACGAAACCCGTAACAACTTTTAAACTTATTTGATATGTATTTATTAGGATTCGACATAGGTAGTTCTTCGGTAAAGGCTTCATTAATCGATGGTCGGTCAGGAGATTGCACCGCATCGGCTTTTTACCCGAAACAGGAAATGAAAATTACTGCTGTTCTGTCCGGATGGGCCGAACAGGAACCCGAACAATGGTGGGCAAACTTAAAACTGGCGCTTACCGATGTTTTGGCTCAATCGAAAGTTGATCCCAAAACGATCGATTCCATTGGTATTTCCTACCAGATGCACGGATTAGTGGTGGTTGATAAAAACCAACAGGTGTTGCGACCTTCTATTATTTGGTGCGACAGCCGTGCTGCCGAAATTGGCAACAAAGCTTTTACTGAAATTGGCGAAGAAAAATGCCTGTCGAGTCTTCTCAATTCACCAGGAAACTTCACCGCTTCGAAGCTGAAATGGGTGAAAGACAACGAACCTGAGATGTATGCCAAAATCGATAAAATCATGCTTCCGGGCGATTACATCGCTATGAAACTTTCAGGAGAAATAAAGACAACAGCCAGTGGACTGTCTGAAGGAATTCTCTGGAATTTCAAGGAAAATGCAGTTGCTGACATGCTTCTTGATTATTACGGTTTCGAAAAATCATTTATTCCTGAAATCGTTCCGACATTCTCTGTTCAGGGAATTGTAAACGCCAAAGCTGCCGTCGAACTTGGATTGGCAGAAGGAACAAAAATCAGCTACCGTGCAGGCGATCAGCCCAACAACGCTCTTTCACTGAATGTGCTGAATCCCGGTGAAATTGCTACCACAGCCGGAACTTCAGGAGTTGTTTACGGAGTTAGCGGTGAAGTAAAATACGATCCTTATTCACGGGTAAATACCTTTGCACACGTCAACCATACGGCTGAAGCAAACCGTTTGGGCGTTTTGCTTTGCATCAACGGAACCGGAATTTTGAACTCTTGGCTGAATAAAAACGTTGGAAATAAAGCCTTTTCGTACGAAGAAATGAACCAAAAAGCTTCGAAAGTGGCTATTGGATCAGAAGGATTAAGCATTCTGCCTTTCGGAAATGGTTCTGAACGTGTTCTGCGTAATAAAAATATTGGAGCTCAAATTTCTGGCTTGGGATTCAATACACATACCGACGCTCATTTGTTCCGTGCTGCCCAGGAAGGAATCGTTTTCTCGTTCAAATATGGGATGGAAATTATGGAAGAAATTGGCATCAAAGCTCAGGTTATCCGGGCCGGAAAAGCCAATATGTTCCTGAGTCCGGTTTTCCGTGAAACACTGGCCGGAATTTCCGGAGCAACCATCGAATTGTACAATGCTGACGGATCGGTTGGCGCTGCCCGCGGCGCAGGTATCGGTTCAGGATATTATGCCTCGGCCAGAGAAGCCTTTGCCAGCCTGAAAAAACTTGACACGGTTTCTCCGGACCTAAGCAAAAAAGCGGAATACGAGGCAGCATACCAAAACTGGAAAGCTGTGCTGGAAAAATAGCCCCCTCCCAACCTCCCCCACAAGGGGGAGGAGAAAAGAGTAGTTATGAAGAAAAAATCTATTTCAATTAATAACCTGCCTTTTCAGTTCTCCCCCTCCGGGGGAGTTAGAGGGGGCCTCAAAATTTAATAAAATGACAGTTTTTAAAGGAAACAAAGAGTATTTCCCTGGTATTGACCAGATTAAATACGAGGGGCCGGATTCAAAAAATCCAATGGCATTCAAATGGTACGATGCCAATCAGGTAGTTTTAGGCAAAACCATGAAAGAGTATCTTCGTTTTGCAGTGGCCTACTGGCATACTTTCTGTGGCGATGGCGGCGACCCGTTCGGTTCCGGAACACAGATTTTTCCTTGGGTTGGCGCTTCTGATCCGATGACTGCCGCCAAAGAAAAAATGGATGCAGCTTTCGAATTCATCAGCAAAATCGGCGCTCCTTTTTATTGTTTCCACGACACCGACGTAGTTGGTAACGGTACAGTTTTCGAAATTGAAAAACGGCTGGCCAACATGATCGACTTTGCCAAAGAACGGCAGCAGGCTACCGGAATCAAACTATTATGGGGTACCGCCAATGTTTTCTCTGATCCACGTTACATGAACGGCGCTTCAACCAATCCTGATTTTGATGTGGTCGCCAATGCAGCTGTTCAGATCAAAAATGCGATGGAAGCTACCATCGCCCTGGGCGGAACCAACTATGTATTCTGGGGCGGACGCGAAGGTTACATGAGCCTTCACAATACCGACACCAAACGCGAATTGGAACACATGGGTAAATTCCTCGGAATGGCCCGCGATTATGCCCGTTCAAAAGGATTTACAGGAACCTTTCTGGTCGAGCCTAAACCAATGGAACCAATGAAACACCAGTATGATTTCGATACTGCAACTGTTGTTGGCTTCCTGAAAGCTCACGGTCTGGACAAAGATTTCAAGATGAATATTGAAGTAAACCACGCCACATTGGCTGGCCATTCTTTTGCTCATGAATTGCGCGTAGCCCGCGACACTGGCATGTTTGGTTCGATTGACGCCAACAAAGGCGACTATCAGAACGGTTGGGACACCGACGAATTTCCAACCAACATTTACGAAGTGACTGAAGCCATGATCGAAATTATTCAGAATGGTGGATTCACGACAGGAGGTATAAATTTCGATGCAAAAACCCGTCGTAATTCAACCGACCTGGAAGATATTTTTATTGCTCATGTTTCAGGAATGGACACGTTTGCCCGTTCGTTGGTCATTGCCGACAAATTGCTGAAAGATTCAGATTACCTGAAATTGAAAGCCAACCGTTATGCTTCTTTCGATTCAGGCAAAGGCGCTGAATTTGACAAGGGTAAACTGACTTTGGTTGATTTGTATAACCACGCCAAAGTAGTTGGCGAACCCAAACAGATCAGTGGCAAACAGGAAATGCTGGAACAACTGATCAACAGTTACATTTAAGCCGATGAAAGATCGTAATACCTTATTTATTATAGGAATCACCTTGGTGGCTACATTGGGCGGTCTTTTATTTGGATACGATACTGCTGTAATTTCAGGTGCCGAAAAATCTGTTCAGGCTTATCTGATTACTAGTCTTGGATTGAGTTCACTCGTTCATGGAGCGACCATATCAAGCGCTTTGATCGGGTGTATTATTGGAGGGGTGCTTTCAGGATTGCTGGCTTCGAAAATGGGCCGGAAAAGAGCCCTGATGCTGGCAGCAGTATTTTTCTTCCTTTCAGCGCTGGGCTCAGGTTATCCTGAATTTTTATTCTTCAAAAAAGGAGTGCCTACCATGGGTCTGTTATACATGTTCAACTTCTACCGGATATTGGGTGGTGTTGGAGTTGGACTTGCTTCAGCAATCAGTCCGATGTATATCGGTGAAATCTCTCCGGCTGACATACGGGGCCGCCTGGTTTCAGTCAATCAGTTTGCAATTATTTTTGGTATGCTGGTCGTTTATTTTGTAAACTACTTTATTGCTCATGGAAAAACCATCGAATTCATCAATGAAACAGGGTGGCGATGGATGTTTTTGTCAGAGGCGATACCTGCGGGTATTTTTGGAATTTTGTTGTTTTTTGTTCCTGAAACTCCACGCTATCTGGCTTTAACCAACAGAAATGACAAAGCTCTTGAAATCCTGACTCGTATAAATGGGGTACAACAGGCCAAACTCATTATGGCAGATATCAAAAAATCCGTTGAGGCCGCGTCTGAAAAATTATTTGCTTTTGGTAAAGTTGTGATCATTATTGGTGTTCTGCTTTCTGTGTTCCAGCAGTTTGTAGGCATAAACGTCGCACTTTATTATGCACCCCGTATTTTCGAAAGTATGGGTGCAGCCAAAGATGCATCGATGCTTCAAACGGTGGTTATGGGACTGATCAACGTGATTTTTACGGTAATTGCGATTCTTACTGTTGATAAATATGGCCGTAAAATTTTACTGATGATCGGTTCAATCGGGATGGCCATTGGTATGTTTGCCATTGGGGGATTAGCTTTCATGAAAGTGATAGGCATCAGCACACTGGTATTTATTATCATTTATACCGCTTCGTTCATGATGTCGTGGGGACCGATTTGCTGGGTGTTGATTTCTGAAATATTCCCAAACAAGATCAGAGGTCGGGCAATTGCCATTGCAGTTGCGGCGCAGTGGGCTGCCAACTACTTCATTTCATCAACTTATCCGGCCATGATGGAATTCAGCGGTGGACTAACTTACAGTTTTTATGGATTGATGAGTGTGCTTTCGTTTGTGTTTGTTTGGAAAATGGTTCCTGAAACCAAAGGAAAAACCCTGGAAGAAATGGAAAAACTCTGGAAAAAATAATAACCAAATTCATACAAGTCTATTTCAAAGCCGCTGCTTCTTAGGAAAAGCGGCTTTTTTTATTTTCAGGATTTCCCATAAAACAGAAAAGGGGAATCATTCATTACCGGAATCTCAAGCTAAATACGTCGATTCCAGGCAAATTTTCTACCCTTCATTTTCTTTTGAAAATGAACTTCAGTTTTTTTTCAATCTCCGATTTTTTTATATTTCTTTAGTATCATTTTCTTGGAAGAATTGAACATTTCGGCCTTGGGAAAGTATAAAGGATGAACTGCTGAACGTATGATTAAAAGGCCATATAAGAGTACTACCATGACGAGTAAAAGTCTCACCAATAGAATTTCATTCCGGGAATTACTAATTCTTATTCTGTTGTTTTTTTCAGGTATTGCATTTATCATGTACATCTGGGATGATACAAAAAAACAAGAGGCTGAAAAGGTATTACAAAACGCCAGGTCTATTGCAGCCAGTCTCCCCAAGGATGCGTTAAATAACTTGCCGGAGAATCCTGAAGATCTTAAATTCAAGGATTTCAATCAATTAAAGAAAACACTTCACGAGGTTATTGTAGTAAACAAGAATGCCAAATTTGCTTATTTTTATCTGCAACGAAACGATAAACTGTTCTTTATTGTAGATTCTGAACCTGAATCGTCGGCTGACTATTCGCCTCCCGGACAGGAATTTACAGAAGCCGACCCATCCGACAAGAAACCCTTTCAGAATGGGAAAGCTCTGGTAACTAAACCTGTGACTGATCGCTGGGGTACCTGGGTAAGTGCTGAGGTGCCTGTAAAAGATACCCGAACTGGTGAGGTAATTGCAGTATTTGGAATGGACTATAATGCCAATTCGTGGAAAAACAGGCTTCTGTTTGAAGTATCCGAATCGGTTATCCTGGTTCTTATTGTACTGTTTTTAATATTTATTTCACAGAAGGGTCTGAGGAAAAACATCCTGTTAAATAAAGAAATTACCCAGAGGAAAAAAGCCGAAAAAGCCTTATTGGAAAGAGAGATGTACTACCGCCTGTTGTTCGAACTGAATCCTCAGCCAATGTTTGTGTACGATTTGGAATCGATGATGATACTGGAAGTAAACCGCGCAGCTATTAAAATTTATGGGTATTCCGTTGATGAATTTCTATCCATGTCGATCATTGGCTTGAAAGTCCAGCAAGATTTTACCAGGTTATGGAAAAATTCGATGGAAGATCCAAATCCATTTCATCATACCGAAGTTTGGAATCACTGTACGAAAAGTGGCCAGATCATCCAGGTTGAGGTTCATTCGCACAATCTGGATTTCAGGCATAAGAATGCAAGACTGGTACTTTTGATCGATATTACCGACAAAATAAGAACTGAAGATATTTTGCGTGAAAACAAGCTGACCTTATCGAACCTGATTGGGAACCTGCCTGGAATGGTATATCGCTGCGCACCCGATGAAAATTACACCATGGATTATATTAGCGAGGGTTGTACCCGTATCACCGGTTATTCGCCTGATGAATTCGTGACCCAAAAGACCATTGCTTTCAATGATATAATTCTACCCGAATACCGGGAATTCATCTGGCTAAAATGGCTGGAAATAATCAATACAAAGAATGTTTTCGAAGAAGAATATCCGATAAAAACCTCATCCGGAGAAATCAAATGGGTTTGGGAACGGGGCAGAGGCGTGTATAATGAAAAAGAAGAACTTCAATATTTGGAAGGTTATATCGAAGACATTACCAATTGGAAACTTTCGGAAGAAAAACTCCTGAAAACGGAAACCAATTTTAAACGTTCGATTGAAGAATCACCTTTTGGTGTGCGCATTATTTCAAATGATGGTCAAACGATTTATGCGAATGCAACGTTGCTTCGTATTTTCAGTTTCGAAAGTCTGGACGATTTCAATCAAATTCCTGCAACGAAATGGTACACTCCAAAGAGCTATTCGGAACACCTGATCCGGGAAGAAAAACGAAAAAACAAATTACCTGTTGAATCAGAATACGAAATCAAAATCATCCGGACTAATCAGGAAATCAGGTATTTACAGGTATTCAGATCTGAGATTTTATGGAATAGAGAGCAAAAAATTCAAATCATCTACCTGGATATTACCGAACGAAAATTGGCAGAAAAAGAATTAAGAAAACTCTCACAGGCAATTGAGCAAAATCCGGTCTCAGTATTCATTACCAATTCTGATGGAATTATTGAATATATTAATCCAAGGTTTACCGAGATTACTGGATTTGAAGCTTCTGAAGCTATCGGGAAAAGTCCGGTAATCCTGAAGTCAGGAAAAATGGGCAATGAATTCTACTCCAACATGTGGAAAACGATAACCACCGGGAATATATGGAATGGCGAAATCATCAACAAGAACAAAGCCGGAAAATTGTATTGGACCAATAAATCAATTTCGCCAATTCATGACAATCAGGGTCAGATTACCAATTTCGTTGCCATTGATGAAGAAATTACAGAAAAGAAATTTATCGAAGCTGAACTTATCAAGGCGAAAGAAAAAGCAGAAGAAAGCGATAGGCTGAAATCGGCATTTCTGGCTAACATCAGTCATGAAATCAGAACTCCAATGAATGGCATTCTGGGATTTGCCGAATTGTTGAAATCACCCGATCTTTCACCCGAAAACCAACAGGAATTTATTGAGGTGATTGAAAAGAGCGGCCAACGCATGCTCAACATTATCCACGATTTGATAGATATTTCAAAAATTGAGGCGGGCGAAACAACTCTAAGAATCAGAAATACAAACATTAACAAAATGCTTAAGGAAATCCACTTGTTTTTTATGCCTGAAGTTAACCAGAAAAATATTCACCTCGATTACCATTGCGATCTGACTGAAGAAGAAAGTATGATCGAAACAGATAGCGTCAAAATCAACCAGACACTAGTAAATCTGATCAAGAATGCAGTGAAATTTACGAAAGAAGGATCAATCACTTTCGGATATATCAGTAAGGAATCAACATTTGATTTTTATGTTTCGGATACCGGTCCCGGAATTCCTCCGGAACAAAAAGACTTGATTTTCGAACGTTTTATGCAAGGGACAATGAGTCTGAAGCGAAACTACGAAGGTGCCGGTTTGGGACTGGCCATTTCGAAAGCCTACGTCGAACTGCTTGGAGGTTCAATCCGGGTTGAATCAGAAATTGGCAAAGGATCAACCTTTTGGATTGAATTACCAATTGCCTATCAAAGGAACTGATTGATAACTCAACGAATTTAGTATTGTCTCTGCTTTTTACTGGCGCAAATTACTCCCAACTTGCAAAAATCCGGCTCCCGGCTTCTTCCTGATTCACAATTCGCAAATGGGTATCAATTTCCTGCTGCATTTCCTCGACATGCGAGATAACACCAACTATCCGGTTCTCCTTTCGAAGTGATTTTAGCGTATCGAAAACCACTGCCAGAGAATCTTTGTCGAGCGAGCCAAACCCTTCGTCTAAAAAGAAGAAATTCTGGTTCGAATCGGTGATCTTCTGGATGTTATCGGCCAATGCAAGTGCCAATGACAAGGCTGCCTGAAAAGTTTGCCCACCGGAAAGCGTTTTCACGCTGCGAACCTTACCACCATTTAGAAAATCGCGCACCTGGAAACTGTTGTCTTCAGTAATTTCAAGGCTCAGTTTTTGGCGGGTGAGTTGAAAAAACCGGTCGTTGGCCGCATTGCACAAATTCTGAAGGTAAACCGACGAAATGTAGTTCACGAAACCACTGGCCTTGAACAGCGACTTCATCGTTTTGATATTTTCTGCCCTCAACTCAATGTTTTCAAGATTTTTTCTCAGGCTGGCTTGCGATTCAAGTGCTTTTCGCAGATCCTGTAGCGATTTTTCCACAATTCCGTATTCTTTGTTCCGAAGGTTTATCAATTCAGTGTCCTTTTCAATTTCCAGGTGCAGATTCTCGTGGGTCATTGCATCATATTGCCGGTCACCAATTTCTCTGATGAGCAAATCTAACTGATTTCGGGTCAATGAAATGTCCTGTTTAAACGCACTTACTTTCTGTTTTTCTGCAACGGGATTAATTCCTAACTTCAATATTTCCTTCACCGCCTCATCCAACTGAAAAGCAGAATCCTTCAGTTCTTTCTCAATCCTGACCTGAATTTCAGCCAGATTATTTTTTTCTTGAGCCAATTGCAACTGGTTAGCCGCAATACTTCCGGAGAGAATATCCTTGTTTTTCCGAAGCTCAACAAGCTGATTATTCAGTTGTGTGTATTGTCTTTCAATGTCCAAAAGTTTTTGCATGACGGCTTTCTTTTCAGCGGCAATCCCGTCCTTCGTTTTTCCATCGTACAGAGTTGCATCAAGCAGGTTGATCTGTCCGGTAAGGGTGTTCCGTTCAGTTTGGGCAACGGTCAGTTCCGTTTTGATTTTCTCAATTTCCTGAAGGTATTTTTCCTTGTTAACTGTTTCCTGATCTATCCTTTTCGACAATTCATCCAACTGTTTTTCAAGCAGATGAATCCCTTTTCTTAAAGATTCAGAAACAGCAAAAGCAGTAACAACAGTTTCTTCTTTCCGGTAGTTTTCCCACCGAAACTGATTTTCGTGGATAACAACTTTCTCTTCGAGTTCTTTTTGCCTGACCAAAAGTCCGCACATATACTGCTCGTTCAGCTTTCGACGGCTATCAAGCTCATTGAATCGACTGATCTGCAGCTCACAGGCGGCAATCTGTTTTTCAAATTCCGATTTTCGGTTCAGGGCTTTTGTCAGTGCACCCGAAACATTCCCGGCGCTGAAAATTCCGGGATGATGCAGCGACCCACATAACGGACAAGCTTCATCGCCCTTCAGATTGACGGCATATTCCTCCAATTTTAGTTGCACCCTGAAATGCTGAATCTCTGAATCGAGTTCCGCATTTTGAGCTTTCATCTGTTCAATCCTTTCCGCTAAAAACCGAATACCTGCTTCCTTATTAAAATCCCCTGAAAAATCATATAAAACGACCTCTTCAAACTGTTTAGCAATAGACTGATCAACTGCGGCAAGCTCCTTTTTAAATTTCTCTATTTCGCCGTTACCAGCCACCACTTGCTGCAATAGATTTTTATTCACATCATGCCAGCTTTTCGCATTCGAAAGCGCCACCATATCCGGCTGCTTTGCCTTTTCTTCCTTTAGCTGAAGCTCAATCCGTTTCTTTTCCAGTTTTAATTTTTCTATGGAAGAATTCGCATTCTGAATAAAAACATCTCCTTTTTTGATTCGGTCTTCCGAGTGAATAATCAATTGTTTCAACTCAGCCAGCCGAATCAATTTGTCCAACTCCTCGGCCTGTTGTTTAAGCATATCACGACAGTCATAGGCTACTTTAATAGCTGCGTAAGACTGTTCTGAGGCGGCAATCTGATCTTCGGCATTCTTCAGATTGAGCATTTCAATACCCATTTTTTCGTTTAATTGCTGAACTTTCTTTGTTCCTGAATCGGCTGCATCAAACAGATTTTTAAAATGGATCAGGCAATATTCGTAATCAGCAATCTTTTGTTCGAGCAACTGTATTTCAGGTAGTTTTTCATTCAGCGCATTTAATTTCTTCTGATTATCTTCCTTCTTTCTAACTAAATCCTGCAAAAGTCTGAATTCAGATTCTTTCTTCTGATTTTCAGAGCTTTGTTTACTCAATCGTTCAATCTCCAATTTCAGTTCGGCAAGTCGGACGGTGTACTGATTCACCTGTTCCGGATCAACTTCCCCCAATTGCTGCAACTGACCTTCAATGTTTTGTTTTTGCGCGTTGTTCTTGTTTTCAAGAGAAGTGACCCTTGACGAAAGTTCAAATCGTCCAAGATTAAATAACTCCTTCATCATCTGAGTTCGCTCCAATTTCCCGAGCTGTAGAAACTCCTGGAACTGACCTTGTGGAATGATGATGGTTCGTTTAAAATTGTCGTAACTCAGGCCAATTGCCTTTCCAAGCGATTCTGGTTCAATAGGAATCCAACGTCCATTTTCTTGACGGTAGGCCGTTCTTTCCAGCGTTTTGACTTCTTCAAACTTTTTACCGTTTCTCTTGCCTTTTACTACTGCCTGATAAGCCGTCTGATCTTTCCCTGTTTCGAAGATAAACTCAATCAGCAAGTCGTTCGATTTCAGGTTCATCATGTTGTAGTTGCGGCTATCTCTAGAATTCAACCGGTCAGTCTCGCCATAAATAGCAAAAGTAATGGCTTCGAGAATGCTTGATTTTCCGCTTCCAACCGTGCCAAAAATGCCAAACAGATTGGCCTCAGTCAACCGGGGAAAGTCGATGGTCTGTTTCTCCTGATAGGAATACAAACCTTGTATGGTCAGTTTTACTGGTATCATATTTTGAGTTTTCACCACAGATTACTCAGATGAACACAGATTGAAAAAAATATTCTAAATAATCTGCGCTAATCTGTGCTATCTGTGTTTTAAACTTTTATTTTTCTCTGTGGCCATCTGTGTAATCTGTGGTTTATATTTTTTCTTATTATTCTGTGGTCAATCATCGCTGGATTCGGCCAGTATCTCGATAAACAAATTCATCACTTCCGCATTGGGCTTCTGTCCTTTGGTGTGCCTGAAATAATCGGTGAACAGCTCTTCAATACTTCTGGATAAATCGATACTTTTTTTGCTTCCAGTTGAAAATTCAATCGCATTTCTGACTTCAGGAATAATCGTGACTATTCCATTGTGGGTACTACTCAATTGTTTTCGTTCCTGAGCGGTGAGATAGGTATCGGTTACCATGGTCAGTTCTACCAGGCAATCCTGATTATCACTTAGCCACAGTAACGCCTCATCAATTCCTTCGGCCCGTTTCCGGAGTAATTTCTTGCCTTTGGTGAGTTCAACTTCGCGAACATTTGCTTCCTTCCCAGGCTCTGCCTCTATTAGCATCACATATTTTTTCTGGTTGGCTTCGGCAAAACTGTATGATATCGGACTTCCGCTGTAATAAACCGGACAGGGTGCCGAATCGACCCGGTGCATCCGGTGTAAATGACCTATAGCCGTATATTGAATTTGTTTCGGAATGTTCTCTGAATAAATAACCTGTGCGCCCCCAACATGCAAAACAGGCTTTTCATCAGCTGGTTCTTCGGGCATTTCACCGCCTTTTTTCATCATATAAAGATGGTTAACAAGCACGTTAATGCCACGATTATCGCAATATTTTGTTGCCAGTTCCTGCCATTTTTGCTGAAGCACCGAACGCAATTCTTCTTCGCTGTTTTCCTGCCCCAGGTATGTTTTTAGCCGAAACTCGTTGGCATAAGGCGTTAGCAGCAATCTCAAAGGAGCATCAACTTCGGGAAACTTTAACTCGATAAACCCTTCGGAACTTTCAATCACTTTTAAGCCCGATTCCAGTTCAAATAACGGGACAAGCGAATTGGGATAACCGGCAAAAATGATCCCGCACTCCCGGGCCAGCGGATCGGGGGCCTCAATGCGATCGGGTGAATCATGGTTTCCTGCAATGGCAATTACCGCGCGTTTCCCATTGCTTGCGAGGCGTTTCAACGTCCGGTAAAACAAATCAACAGCTTCGGTGGGTGGATTGAAGGTATCGAACAAATCCCCGGCAACGATAACCGCATCAACTTGCTCGCGATCAGCTATTTCACATATTTCCTGTAAAACAGCCTGTTGTTCTTCAATTCGCGAAAAATCTTCGAGACGTTTTCCAAGGTGCCAGTCAGAGGTATGGAGGAGTTTCATTATTTAATGAATGTAAGAATGCTTTATTGAGTTTTGAATTAATTGTCTCAAAGCTATCCAAAATTCATAAAAATTTGAGTTCTTTCAACCCAATTTTCAAAGTGAATCGAAATCTTCAGCCATAAAAAAAGCCGCTGATCCTTTCAAATCAGCGGCCTTTTCAATCTCATTTCAGGAATATTTTTTAACTTCCCAGCAACAGCGTACCGGAGAAACAATTTTCCCCTCCGCTTTCAGGGTATTCATGGCTTTTTCAACCACTTTTTTATCCAATCCTGATAATTCTGCTATTTCACCGGCCTTCAAAGGTTTTCCGGACGCAGATAAAACTGCCAATACTTTTTCTACGCTCATAAAACAAAAGATTAAATGATTTACAATTTTTCCATTTTCCATTTACTATTTGCCGTGGTGGGCAAGCGATTGACTACCAAACCAACTGCCCGATGCAGGTGGGTGAAATAGTAAATCGTCAATAGCTGAATGGTCAATAATCCATCCTTCCTTCAACCACTTTCCAGTCGGTAATTTTCCAGAAATCGGCAATGTATGCCGGACGAAGGTTTTGCTTGTCGAGATAATAAGCATGTTCCCAAACGTCGCAGGTCAAAAGTGGAGTCAGTCCATCGCGAACGGGGCAGCCAGCATTGCTGGTTTGAACGATGCTCAGTTTCCCGGCATCATCTTTCACCAACCAGGCCCAACCCGATCCGAATTGAGTGGCAGCAGCTTTATTAAATGCTTCTTTGAAAGCATCAAGCGATCCAAAAGCACCTTCGATGGCAGCTTTTAAAACCACTGAAGGTTCAGTAGCGGGCGTAGCAGAAAATTGTTCGAAGTAAAAAGTGTGGTTGAAAACCTGTGCTCCGTTATTGAAGATACCACCTTCAGCTTTTTTAATGATGGTTTCCAGATCAGCATTTTCGAATTCAGTTCCAACAATCAGGTTGTTGAGGTTGGTCACGTATGCCTGATGGTGCTTGCCGTGATGAAACTCCAGTGTCCGGGCACTAATGTAAGGTTCAAGGGCATCTTTTGCATAGGGTAATGCGGGTAGTGTAAAACTCATTTTGGTTATCTTTTTTGGTTAAACAATGAATTGTTCGATTTTGGTAAGATAACAGAAACAAGATTCAAAAGGTTTGCAGAATATGTATTCCCGGAGTAATTTAGATTAATTCTGAATAAGGGAGGCCCCTATCCAACCTTTCCCCCTAAGGGAAAGGCTTTAGGCATTGAAAACTTCGTATAATATCTCTTTTATTGACACTTTTGTTTTTTACACTACCTAAAAGCCCCTCCTGAGGAGGGGTTGGGGAGGCTAATAACAAAACCGCCCGGTACCTCTGTACCGGGCGGAAAAAAACCAAAAATCAACTAACCTTTAAACCGTCGGGCAACTTCGTCCCAATTAACCACGTTGAAAAAGGCATTGACATAGTCGGGTCGCCGGTTTTGATACTTGAGATAATAGGCATGTTCCCACACATCCACTCCAAGTACCGGTGTTCCTTTTACATCGGCCAGATCCATTAACGGGTTATCCTGATTTGGGGTAGATGAAATCACCAAACCGTCGCCTTGCTTTACCAGCCATGCCCACCCAGACCCAAACCGGGTGAGAGCTGCTTTTGTAAATGCTTCTTTAAAATTCTGATACGATCCAAATGAAGCGTCGATTGCTTTCTGCAAATCACCTTCAGGATTTTTGGCGCCTCCGGGAGCCATCATTTCCCAAAATAAATTATGATTGTAAAAGCCACCTCCATTGTTGCGGACTGCAACCGGATGAGCCGAGATATCGGCTAAAATTTTTTCAATACTTTGCCCTTCAAGAGCTGTACCCAACACTGCAGCATTCAAATTGCCGGTATATGCTGCATGATGTTTATCGTGATGGATTTCCATCGTTTGTGCATCGATGTATGGTTCGAGTGCATCGTATGCATAGGGAAGTTTTTGTAATTCGAATGCCATGTTTATTTGATTATAGAATTTAAGACACTTTTATCTTCTATACAAACATAACACCTATTTAGATTTATTCCAAATAAGATTGAAAGTTTTTACATCAAATTTTTCGATAGGATATAGGCAGTGTCAATAAATAAAACTACTTCCCCCTAAAAATTCACGAATGACAGAAGTTGGAGGAATCTCGTGATCATCGATGGCCTTGAAATACGATAAGAATTTCAGCAACCGATTACTCTCACTGAATTCAGGCTGACTTTCGGTTACTGACTGAAGAAGCAAATCGGCATATTTTTTCAAAACGGACAGTTCGTAAACCATAGCCGAATTAAACATGACATCAGCATTTTCCTGGTAAGGGAATATATTTTTGTCTTCGCCGGCCCGAACGCTTGGCCAGCGGCGAATGGTATCTGCTGCAGAATAATTACGGTATTTGCTGTCACGGATCATCCGTCGGATCATCCGGTTGTCGGTTGTTGAAATGTGATTCTGATCGTCGATCGAAATCTGGGTAAGAGCTGAAAGAAATATTTTAAATGTATTTTCAGGTTTTATATGAGGCACCAACCCGGGGTTCATGCCGTGGATTCCTTCTACAATCAGAATACTGCCAGGCGCTAATTGCAGGTTCTTACCTGAATGCAACCGTTGTCCGAGAGTGAAATTGAACTTGGGTAATTCAATGGTTTCTCCATTGAAAAGCTGAATAAGTTGCTGATTAAAAAACTCCACATCAATGGCTTCGATGGCTTCAAAATCGAATTCGCCATGCTCGTCTAAGGGTGTCTTTTCACGGTCAACGAAATAGTTGTCAAGCGAAATCATAGTTGGTTTTAGGCCATTTACAGCCAATTGTACCATCAGCCGTTTGCTGAACGTAGTTTTTCCTGAAGCAGACGGTCCGGCGATCAAAACAATTTTCACCTGGTCCCTGCGGTCGCGGATCAAATTGGCTATTTCAGCAATTTTTTTCTCATGCAGCGCCTCCGATATTTTAATGATATCGCCACTTTGACCATCCATGGCATATTCATTCAGGTTAGCCACATTTGGTACATTTAAAATCTCAGCCCAATCTTTATGTTCCTGAAAAACGCCGAACAACTTATCGAGTTTTGAATAAGGCTGAACCTCACTGAAATTGTTCGGGTTTGGAATTCGAAGCAACAATCCGTCGTAATAGGAAACTAAATCGAAAACCTGTAAATATCCGGTTGAGGGAACCATGTGTCCGTAGAAATAATTGGCCAGACCATCCATAAAATACAGATATGAAAACAGATTACCCTGTTGTCCAAAAAGTTTGGCTTTATATATCAGGTTCTGTTTCCTGCAAATATCAATCGCCTCCTCGGTTGGCAATCCGACTTTCCGAAAAGGAATATCTTTTTCAACCATCTGCCGCATTTCATTTTTAATCGCAGAAATGTCAGAATCGGTAATCTGCCGGTACAAACCCGAAAGTTCGCAATAATAACCCCGCGAAATTCCGTGCATCATTTTCAGCTTTACCTGCGGGAACACCTCTCGAACAGCGGCATACAGAATAAAGAACAGTGAACGGACGTACAAGCGCAGACCATCAGGATGAGAATAATCGATGAACTCCACTTTCTTGGTTTTCACAAATACGAAAGAGAGTTCCTTCACCTTGTTATTCACCAAAGCTCCAATAATCGGATTATCAAGTTTGAACTGAAAATCATCTTTGACGTCCATCAAGGTCACACCCAGCGGATATGTTTTCCGGGCCCCTGTGTTGACGCAGTAAATATCGATTGTGCTCATATTTGTCTTTATTCTAGCTCATTATTATTTTTACTCTCAAGTTTTTTGGCATTCCGGGCAGTTACAATTTTATCGCCTGTTTTAGCTTCAATTTGCCGACGGGTATTGCCGGCAATAGTTCCCCCTTGCTTTGCGATGCGTTTACTTTCATCAAATGTTTTAGGAACCTTCTTTTTTGAGATTTCGGTTGTGGTGGCTTCGGCAAGCATATTTAACACCAATTCCAGATTGGTCATGTGATCGCGCAAATTCTCTTTTTTCAGGTCTTTCAGGTTTTTGTATTGTTTGGTAGAAAGGCCCGCCCAGGCTTTGGTAATTTCATCGGTTAGTATAGCATATTCCTGTCCCTTTTTAACACCACGATTGTCCCACTCATCGGTAAGTTCTTTGCGGACTTCGATACTTTTCAGCCGTTGGTTTACCCATTCTTTGGAGTATCCCTTTTTCAGATAAGTTTCCATTAACCGGTCAAAACCAATTTCAGGATCTTCAATTTCGTCTATTCTTTCACGGGCAATTTTAGCCAACCATAATTTAAAGGGCTCTGCTTTTGGAGAAGGAACGGATTGGATTAATCGAAAGAGTTGTTGAGTATCGGCAACATCGGTTTTGTAAAATTTCCCATCAGCCGATAGCATTTTCAGTTGTCCGATTTTTTCGGACAACTCACTCCCTTCCTTTTTCAACTTTGCTTTTAAATCACTCCAATATTTACGCGGGCGGTCTGTTTCTGTAAGTACTTCAATTACATCAATGATTGAAAAATACCATTTTTCTTCATCTGCATCCCACAGAGAACGAATTTGTTTTGATTCGAAAAGTTTTATTGCATTTTGCTTTTCCATTACATTAATCTTTTTCCATTACTATATGAAGACCTAATATAAGCATAAAACATTTCAACTTTTAAACAATCTAATGTACTTCCAATTCCTGTTTCAAATATTCTGCGGTAAACGAATCTTTATTTTGGATAACTTGTTCAGGAGTACCGAAACAGACCACACTTCCACCCTCTCTTCCACCTTCAGGCCCAATATCAATGATGTGGTCGGCCACCTTAATCACATCCATATTGTGTTCGATAACAATGACGGTATTTCCCCTTTCAACCAGTTTATTCAGGACTTCGAGCAATACGCGGATGTCTTCAAAATGAAGTCCGGTAGTTGGTTCATCGAGAATGTACATGGTTTCGCCAGTGTCTTTTTTGGCCAGTTCGGTAGCCAGTTTCACCCGCTGCGATTCGCCTCCCGAAAGTGTGGTTGACGATTGTCCCAGGGTAATGTATCCAAGCCCCACATCCTGAATGGTTTTCAACTTATGGGCTATCGACGGAATGTGTTCAAAAAATTCAACTCCCTGGTTGATGGTCATATCCAGCACATCGCCTATTGATTTGCCTTTGTACCTCACTTCGAGGGTTTCCCGGTTGTAGCGGCGGCCATTGCAGGTATCGCAATGAACATACACATCAGGAAGAAAATTCATCTCGATCTGTTTTAATCCGCCACCCTGGCAGTCTTCGCAGCGACCGCCTTTTACATTGAACGAAAACCGCCCGGGTTTATAATCCCTGATTTTTGCTTCAGGTAAAAGTGCGAATAAATTACGGATATCGGAAAAAACACCGGTATAAGTCACAGGATTGCTGCGCGGGGTTCGCCCCAGTGGCGACTGATCGACCTGTACCACTTTATCGATGTGGTTCAACCCGGTTATTTCTGAATAGGCAAGCGGATCTTTGACCGATCCGTAAAAATGCTGGCTTAAAATCGGTTGCAAAGTTGAATTGATCAAACTGGACTTTCCGCTTCCGGAAACGCCGGTGACACAAATCAATTTTCCAAGCGGAAAATCAACGGAAATATTTTTCAGGTTATTGCCTGTGCAGCCTTTCAGCGAAAGTACCTTGCCGTTTCCTTTCCTTCGTTGTTCTGGAATTCTGATTTGTGCTTCTCCCAGCAGGTACTTGGAGGTGAGCGTTCCGGCTGTCAGGATTTGCTGTGGCGTGCCCGATGCCACCACATGGCCGCCATGAACCCCGGCAAAAGGCCCCATGTCAATCACATAATCGGCATTCATCATCATATCTTTGTCGTGTTCCACCACAATCACCGAGTTGCCGGTATCGCGCAACTGCTCCAGAGAATGTATCAGCCGGAGATTATCGCGGTGGTGCAGTCCGATGCTTGGCTCATCAAGAATATACAACACATTCACCAGTTGAGAGCCAATTTGGGTCGCCAGGCGGATGCGCTGCGTTTCGCCTCCCGACAAGGTCCGTGAAGTGCGGTTGAGCGACAGGTAATTTAAACCGACATCTTCCAGAAAACGAATCCGGTCGCGGATTTCCTTGACCACTTCAACGGCAATTTTTTTCTGACGGTCGGTCAGGCGATCCTCCAAATTAACCAGCCATTGGCTGAGTTCAGCGATGTCGAGTTGTGCCAGTTCAGAAATATTTTTTCCGTCGATTTTGAAATACAACGATTCTTTTTTGAGCCGTTGTCCGTTACATTCGGGGCAAGGTGTTTCGCGTACAAACTGATTGGCCCATTTCTGAGCTTTCTGCGATGGGTTGTCGTCCTTTTGCGCATCGATGTATTTGATCACACCCTCGTAAGTCATCATGTAATTCATGGAAACCCCGAGTGGTGAGTTTTTAAGTTGAATCCGTTCGTTGGTCCCGAATAGTATGGCATTCAGGCCATCTTCTGGAATATCTTTAATAGGTGTTTTCAGGTTAAAACCAAATAGTTCGCCCAAAGCTTCAATTTGCCAGAAAACCAGCGTATTCTTGTGTGCCCCAAGCGGAGCAATTCCTCCGTTTTGAATGCTTTTGGTATTATCCGGAACAATTTTCTCCAAGTCGATTTCACTGATCATGCCCAACCCATTGCATTTCGGGCAAGCGCCCTGCGGTGAATTAAACGAAAAATTATGAGGCGCCGGTTCGTTATACGAAATGCCGGTAGTTGGACACATCAGCTGACGGCTGTAATACTTGGCCTCTTGAGTGTCGTGATCCAGGATCATACAAATGCCATGTCCGTTTTTCATGGCAACCTGGAGTGAATCGTGGAGCCGCTTGTCGCTTGCTTCGTCAACCAGCAACCGGTCGATCACGATTTCGATGAAGTGGTTCTTGTAGCGATCCAGCCGCATGGCAGCCTTCAGTTCGGTTACTTCACCGTCAATCCTTGCATTCAGAAAGCCTTTTTTCAGGATTTGCTCAAACAACTCGCGGTAATGACCTTTACGGCCTTTCACTACCGGAGCCAAAATCAGGATTTTTTTCCCGGAGAAAGAAGATTTAATCAGCGATAAAATCTGATCGTCGGTGTATTTCACCATTTTTTCGCCGGTATTGTACGAATAGGCTTCGCTGGCCCTTGCATACAACAGACGCAGAAAATCGTAGATTTCGGTAACAGTACCAACCGTTGATCGCGGATTTTTATTGGTGGTTTTCTGTTCGATGGCAATTACAGGACTTAAGCCGGTAATCAGATCCACATCAGGACGCTCCATGTTGCCCAGGAAAGAGCGCGCATAGGCCGAAAACGTTTCGATGTACCGGCGCTGCCCTTCGGCATAAATGGTATCGAATGCCAGCGACGATTTGCCGCTGCCGCTTAACCCGGTAATAACCGTGAGTTTATTTCGTGGAATTTCGACATTTACATTCTGCAAATTGTGGACACGGGCGCCATGAACCACAATTTTCCCGTCTTCCTCATCTAATTCTTCAGGAGTATGTATATTTTCAGCTCGTAGCATTTAATTCGTTTTTGTTCTGAAACCTTCTTCCGGAATTTTCAGGATATAAGTCTTTCGGGCCGTGTTTTTCAATAATGTGTCCCTCAACCAGGGGTTAAACATTTTCAAAATTTTATAATTGATCCCTTTTTGAAGGGCAAAGTCCGCCCAATCCAAAACCGGGCCATTTACTTCAACAGATTTGGTTTCGATAATAGGATAAATCTGATCTTTTCCGATACTGAACCCATATTTTTCAGGGTCTTCCATCACAAGTTTAAATGCAAGAATGCGGAATACATAACGGGTAGTTTCTTCAACGAACAACAAATCGTAATAACTTCTAACTTTTTGATTGTTGATTTGGGCGACAACCCGGGTCCTGCCGCCATTGTATGCCGCAGCAACCAGCGACCAGCTTCCGAATTTCTCATAAGCCGATTTCAGGATACGACATGCGACTTCAGTTGATTTTTCGATGTGATATCGCTCGTCAACTTCAGTATTGATTTCGAGCCCATTTTCTTTTGCGGTTGATTCAAGCAATTGCCACAATCCAACAGCTTTGGCCGGCGAAACTGCGCGAACATCAAATCCACTTTCGGCCACACACAGGTATTTGAAATCTTCAGGAATTCCATTTGATTTCAGAATGGGCTCGATGATGGAAAAGTAGCGTGGCATAGTTTTAATGTACCGGATGGTTTGCGAATGAAAATAAACCGCTGACAATAATTCGCGGTCAAGATTTTCGCGTACATCGTAATATTCCATTGGAACTTCTTCTCCGGCAAAAGTGAGTTTTTCGGGCAGTTCAACCGGGGTAAACAAGTGGGTTCCGATTGAATCATGTTGTTGACGTGTTGTGCCGGAACAGCCGGTTAAGGCCGAAAACATGAACACAGGGACAACAGAAATCAATTGAAAGAACCGGACGGATATTTTAAACTTCATAATTTGCTTTTCAAAATTTGACAATTCGCAAAAATAGCTGATTTATACTCCACTGTCAACTATGCTTGCTTTTTATTCAAACAAAAAACCGGTTGAAAAGATCAACCGGTTTTTTTAGAGGATACCACAGTACTTCAGTGTCCTTGATTTGCGGACGGATTAGATTTTCTTTACTACAGGAATTATGCCAATTTGTTTAATGTTCTGAATATTTGAATAATCGTATAACATAAATCCTTTTTCTCCGATCATGAACAGGTAATTGTTCATCGGAATAACATCGTACGCATTAATTAACGGAAAACTTGCAATCATATTGTTCGAAATGTTGTACGGATTGGATGCGTTGTAAATTTTCAGTCCGGCATCGCCATCGCAGATAAACAGCAGGTCATCGTCAATTCCAAGGCCTTGCGGGCCATACATGGGATAGGTTGCCAGCAGTTCAAATTTTGAATAGCCATTGCTCATGCGAACCACATCAAGCTGGTTGACTGTTCCCCGGCAGGAGGTTCCTCCTTTCAGTGTGACGAAGGCCAAATCGCCTTTGATAACAACAGGATCACAGGCAGTTATGTGCGTGAAATTACCAATTTGTGAAGGTCTTTCAGGAATTTCGAGTGAAAGTACAATCATGCCACTTTGCGTACCCAGAAACATGTGTTTGTCGGTAATAAAAATGGTTTCCATATTCCAACCTATATTTTTGGTATCAAGCAAAGTAGCTTCAGAAGTAGAATTCAGTTTGAATGTTAACAAACTATTCTGATTAACGACATAAAGCATATCCTTGTATAAACCAAAACGAGCCATACTGCCACCAACGCCGTATGTTGTTCCAGATGTTCCTGAAGATCCGCTGACACCCCCCAATGAGGTATAGTTTTTATCCATCGACATACTTTCGTAGCCATAATAAATTGGATAATAACGTTGTTCCAATTCCTGACGAACACTTTTCTCCTCCCATGCGGTTATGACTCCTTTTGACTCATCCAATTTGGCAAGAGGCAGTTTTTCGTTGTATTTGGGCAAGGTGTAAGGGAAAACTTTTTGTACCCGACCAACTTCTTTAATACCTGAGAAGTTGGATACATCGATGGAAACCAGGTCGATGTAACTGTCGGCATACAAAATATTGTCTTTGATGGCAATGTCAACATTACCTGGAATTTCGATAAAACCCTTGTTTTGAGGATTTTTCGGGTCGCTCACATCATAGACATGCACCCCTTTCATCTTTTCGTTGATGAAAATGTACTGATCTTTGAAATAGATTTTCCCGGGGTTGTTCATTTCACGGGCAGCAGTCATTTTCACAGCCGATCGTAAATCGGTATAACTCAGGTAAACAGGAGCATTTGCTGTAAATGTTTCGAAAACCTTGTCGGTACAAGCTGATGCAACGATCAGAAGAAGTACCAGAACGGTATATATATTTTTTGTCTGATTCATGGCCGCGATTAATTAAAGATAAATCCGATTTTCAGTGAAAGGCGCGAATAGTTTGTTTCAAGCTTATAGGCATTTTCTCCGGAATAATTTAACTGATGATGCCGGTATCCAAAGGAAAAAAACCAGCCGAAATTTTCTGAAGTGAATCCCTGAAAACCAACAGATGGGTTAATGAAATAACCGCCTTCAGCATTGAGCTTCTCACTGGTTTGCGGATAATAAACGGATGAAGATGGTGAATAATAATTGGTATAATGTTGACGGTTCCCATCTTCAAGCGGCACCATATATCCGGTTTGTAAATTGATGAACGGTGTAAATTTGGTATCGCGAAATTTATATTGAATCTGGCCAAATGCAGGCATGTACGATTCGTCCAGAAACTCGGTTCCCAGGCCAGCGCCAACATACAATTTATCTTTAACCCGGAAGTTTAAGGAGGTTATGAATGAAAACGGCGCTTTCTGGTTGTTTCCGGAGTTACCAACCAAAACGCCAAAAGAGGTGTCGAAGAAATAGTCTTTAGATAAGGTCGTTTCAGACTTGGTTCGCGAATACCTGGAAATGCTGTCAACCTCAGAGTTTTTGAAAACCCATTCATTTCCGGCTGAATTAATCTTGGTTATACCAACATCATGAGTTATAAGCTGACCTCGAATAATACCTCCTGATTTCAGGTAAACCAGATCTTTATTGCTTTTCTGGGCAAATGCCGGAACCAGAAACAAGCCGGCCAGCAGAATGAATAAGAGTTTTTTCATTTTCATTTTTGGTTTTAAAGTTTTATCACGTTGGGTGACGTTCGTATTCTGTTTTCAGTTGTTTGTGCTGTAAAGAAGATGTGTTGACTGAAAAAAAGGTTGCGCGGGGAAAGTGAAATTTGTCTTCTGCAATTTTTTTGTTTACTCGTTAGGATTGGCATTGGCAAATCTCTATTTTTGAAGTTTAATTCTAAACTCTAATAAATCATTAACCGACCCTTTGCGGGGTTTCAAAAAATTAAATCATGAAAAGGAACATTTTAATGACGATGTCATTAGCTGTTGCAATGCTGATCGCTCTCCCGGGTTTTTCCCAAACAGTGAATGAACTCTCGAAAAAAGAGAAGAAAGAGGGTTGGGTACTGTTGTTTAACGGTAAGGACTTCGACGGGTGGAGACAATGCAACGGGACAGCGATGCCGGCAAACTGGGTGCTTGAAGAAAATGCGATGAAAGTTTTCACTGCAGCGGATAAAAATCCAGGACAGGGATCCAACGGAGACATTCTCTTTTCAGGTAAAAAATTCAAAAACTTCGAACTTTCAATCGATTGGAAAGCCAGCAAAATGGCCAATTCAGGAATTTTTTACAATGTACGCGAAGTTCCGGGAAAACCCATTTATTATGCGGCGCCTGAAGTTCAGGTACTCGACAATGCAGATGCTACCGACAATAAAATCGATAGCCATCTGGCCGGTTCACTTTACGACATGCTGCCCGCCGATCCAAAAACGGTACATCCGGCCGGTTCGTGGAATACAATTGTCATAAAGGTTATAGATGGAAAGGTAACCCATATCCAGAATGGTGTGGAAGTGTGTACCTATACCTTATGGACTCCAGAGTGGGACGCGATGGTTGCAAAAAGCAAATTCAAAACATTCCCCGGTTTTACTGAGGGAATCGCGAAAGAAGGCTACATCGGACTTCAGGATCACGGATACCCGGTATGGTTCCGTAACATCAAGATACGCGAACTTTAGTTCTTAATTCTACAATTCGCCCTGCCCAGTTTCACATCGGATAAGATTTGAACTGGGCAGGGCGAATTTCTATTTATACCTGTGTCATTTCAAAGCACCGGGATTGGACAAAGGAAAATAGAAACGAAAGATATTCAAAAGGATTTTAGGATTCTAGAATTCGTAGCTTAAGCCGGAATAAACCCCGATGGTATAAGGTTTATAGCTTACATCAGAGTTGCTGTTTAGCGAATTCAGGAAATATTTAATGCGGGGTTCAACATTCAGGAAAATTCGTTTCGACAAGCCATATTTCAGTCCGATTCCCAACGTTCCGCTGTAATTCAGAGATTGCATGTCATTCGTTTTGCCAACCAGACTTCGGATGTTGCTGCTTTCCATAAAAGTTTGGTTTCCAATCAGCAGATTTGAGCTGATTCCACCAAGCAATTCCACATCAAACCTCGAATCAAGAATCGTATAACGCAGATACAACGGGATTTCGATGTATTCGAAATTCTGAATAAAGCTTGCATCCGAAACAACAACTGCAGAAACCATTGTATTAGCTTCAAGATTAGTTCCCAGTACAATTCCTGAAGGAATACTGCTGAATTCAATGACTCCCGCTGAACTGTTCATGTTCATTTTGCTCGTATTGGCTTCGATATTCACCGGGGCGTTAAAATATTTTGATCCGTTGTCAGCCATAGCGAGATTTTTTCCAGAGGAGGAAGTGGTATTTCCGGAAGTTTGACCCAAAGCGGAATAATAAACCCCGCTTTGTAAGCTCCAACGTTTGCCTGATTTAACTTCAACCGAAACACCACCACCCAATTCGACTGGTTTGTTTGATGATGAACTCAGCATATTGCTTGCATAAACCTGTGAATGACTGCTCCTTGACACACTGTATGCGGGCGAAACCTGCGCTCCAACCAGCCAGCGGGTTTTCTTCTGTGATTCGTCCTGTGCCAGCATCATTTCCTTGTTCTGGTTCATGATCTGCTGATCGATTGATAATTCTTCCTGTTCCTTGCTGGTTTTAACAATCTTCTTTTCCAGTAACAATCCTGCAAACCGATCCTCTTGTTTGATCAGGCGTGTCAATCTTTTCAGCGGTTTTATAACCTCTGTTTCATCTGTCTGTAAAAAAACAGCAGTTTTCGGAGTCGTTATCTGTCTTTCATTCTTGAATCGGCTGACAACCAAAAGGGTTTTATTGGCTGCGGAATGGTTCGTTATTTCAGGAGAGTTTTGTGTTTGACTGATTTGATTTGGTTCTTTCCGGAACTCATCAATCACTTTTTTTGAATTCATTTCCGGCTTGCTGTTCTGACTGATACTAGTTGGTTGCACAGCTAGTTCGCCAGACCTGTCATTTAATTGCCATCCGGCAACAAAAGCTAAAAGCACTGCAGCGGCAATACCTGCAACCCTCCAGAAAACCATTTTCCGTTTCCGGCGGGCTCCGGCAGCACCGACCAATATATTCTGCAGGATATAAGCAGGAGGTTCCTGCTCATGATTCAGAAGTTTATTTCGGAACAATTCATCTATATTGTTATCTTTAATCATGCCGTATAATTGTTTTTGGCATCCAACTCACCAAAGTTTTCCTGAACTTTCTTTTTTAAAATTTCCCTGGCTCTTGACAGGTTTGATTTAGAGGTTCCCTGCGTGATCGACATTTCGCTGGCAATCTCCTGGTGCGAAAATCCTTCTATCACATAAAGGTTAAAAACCATCTGGTAGCGCGGTGGTAATTCCTGGATCAGTTTTATCAGGTCGTCAGCCGAAATTTTCGATATCACATCATCCGAAAAATTGACTGTATCATAAATTGTAACGTCTTCAACAGGGTACAGCAAATGTTGTTTTCGGATCTTCTCAAGCGAAACATTAATCATGATCCGTCGTATCCAGCCTTCCAAAGAACCATCGTTCCGAAACGTCTTCAGGTTGGTGAAAACCTTGATAAAGCCTTCCTGTAAATTATCTTCAGCTTCTGTTCTATCTTTGGCATAACGCAAACATACCCCGAACATTTTCGGTGCAAACTGCTGATATAGTTTTGCCTGAGCTTTTGGGTTTCCGGCAATACAATCGGATATGATTGGTCTAAAATCTTCCAAGTGTGCGCAAATTTCTGATTATCCAAAATTAACCCAATTAATCCGACTTTGTGCGATAGAACCTTTTTTCATTCCAGATAATCTTCAATTAACAATGGTCTGGCTTTGTACAATTTCGCCTGAAACAGAACTCGATTTCTACTAAGATGGAGCTGGGTTGGGAATAGTTGCGTTGAGGAAGAATATTTTGTAAATGTTTGAGACCGAGTCTATAGAAGAACATGCTAAAACTGTTCACCAAGCTGTCTGAACATCTCAATTGTATTCATGTAATGAATACCAAATGGGATGCATGCGTCAGGAATTTTTATTTTATTCTTTTTTTCAGGTTGAAGTATTTCTTGGGTAATAATAGTGTTATGGTTAGCAAAAGAATATGAAATCAGCCACGCATCTGCTTCATCAGCATCTAAAAATTCATCTAATGCTTTTTGTTGAAAATGACTTCTTCTTGATACAGCCCAATTAACAATCTGAGTGTATTCTGGTATTACCTGTGATGTATCTTTAAAAAAGATATCTGGCAAATTAACCACACACCATTTCTTTAATTCATCATCATTTTGGTATATCTCATTTTTTACTTTATCAATACTGATGATTTTTCCGTCTAAAGCCAGCTGTTTTACCTTTCCCCGGAAGCTAACAGCAACATCTAATGGGTAAGTAGCTCGATGTGCCTGTATGAAGAAATTGCTATCAACAACAAATGGTCCCATTGGCTAATAGAGATATTTCTTGATGAAATTTTGATAAGTATCTCCTTTAAGACCAGTTAATTTACATGCATCACGATAGAGAAGTTTATTTTCTTTTACAGCCCGGTTAATATGTGCAGCAAACTGGATACTTAGTCTTTTCTTCGTAGTAGCAAAAAAATCTCCACCATCACTTTGATTATCCTTTTTATACTGAACCTGATCAGTATAATCGTTGTAAAAAACAAAAAACGCAGCTCTGCTTAGTTTGCCTAAATCCAAAGCCCTCCTTGCAATAACAATAGGACTTACTTTAAAATACTTCGCCACAACTTTAATATCTGGCCGTTCATTCCAAACTCTGTTAAAAGAATCTTCAGGAACTAGAAATTCGGCTGCGACTTTATCACACAATTGTTCATTGGGGTCGTTAGCTGGCTGCAATTGACGAAAATCAAACCCGGCACTATGTCCAGTCCAGATATGAGCCAATTCGTGAACGATAGTAAAAAGCTGGGCAGCCTTACCATCTGCAGCATTTATAAACATAAAAGGAGCAATTGTATCAACTAATACAAAGCCCCTACACTCTTCAACTTTAATTGGACGATGGGTATTATTTTCTACAACTCCATTAAAATTAACGATTATTCTTACTTCTTCAATTTTCAGAGTAAGATGTTCCAATGCTTCTTCCCATGTTCGAAATTGACTCGCCCACTCTACTTCTAAATTAAGAGTTCTTCTTATATCTGCGACAATGTCATGATAATTATTTGTGGATCTATATTTACCAACAAAACTTAATTTTTCGAAATCATTGTCGACTAAATAATCGACAAGCCATTCTTGTCGCCTTTGAATTAAAAGAATGGTGTCATAAACGTTGATGCTGACACCAGTAGGCTTAGAATTACCAGTGCGAAAAAAAGGTATAGGTAAATTCTCTTGCGGTGGTTCTTGTAGAAAGAGATAACCAAATGGCAAGTGAACTTTATTCGAAAAATTTTCCAACTGCTTTATGGTAGGCTTTTTTGTATCCTCCAACCAGTCCTGAACTTTTGGAAATTTTTGAGCAAAATCCTGCAATTCATAACCTGCCCGAGTAATTGCCCAGGTAATCATGTCTGCACTAATCTTAACTTCTGTATTCATTTGAAGCAAATTTACCATTTCCCTGAATTTTTCCTATACCCTCGAGTAAATTCAATAGAAGTAATATCATTTTATAGTAATCTCTTAATTTGACCAGAAGCCTCATCGCTAAATTAAACTTACAACGCAACCCTTACCGGTTTCAATCCGTCTAATTCAAAAAACAACTGTTATGAAACGATTCTTTTCTTTTTGGACAATTGCATTCCTGGTCTTGGCTTGCACTGACGTTCAACCAAATCCGGAAGTTTCTGATTTAACCACTACCGAAAAATCAGCAAAAATTATTGCCGCCGATAACCAGTTTGGACTGGAAATATTTCAGAAAGTCAATGCTTCGCTTGAAGAGCTAAAGAACACAATGATCTCACCCCTAAGTGTTTCTTTGGCGCTGGCAATGGTTTACAACGGTACCGACGGCAACACCAAGAAACAAATGGAAGACATGTTGCACAAGGCCAATCTGGCTCCTGAAGATATCAATCAAAGTTACAAAGACCTGGTTGCCGGGCTGGTCAGCCACGATCCGAAGGTGGAACTCTCGATTTCGAATGCCATTTTTTACCGGAATTCATTCAGTATCAAGAATAATTTTATCACCACCAACCAAAACTATTATCAGGCCGAAGTTTCAGGCCTTGACTTTACAAAAACCACCGAAGCCCTGAATACAGTGAATGGCTGGGTCAATACTGCAACCAAAGGGAAAATCGATAAAATCATTGAAGAGGTTAAACCCGAGGATATGATGTATCTGTTGAATGCCATTTATTTTAACGGCGAATGGAAATACAAGTTTGACACAAAGGAAACTACTGATATGCCTTTCACAAAAGAAGACAAAACCGTGATCCATATTCCTACCATGACGATTGAAAATCCATTTAATACATACAGTCATCAAACCTTCGATCTGCTTGAATTGCCCTATGGAAGCGGAAAATATTCGATGCTGATCTTCCTGCCTGTTTCAGGAAAAAACGTCAATGATGTGATTTCGCTGATGACCGCTGACCATGTAAACGACTGGAATACAAAAATGACCGGGCAAAAGAAAAGGGTATTTCTTCCGAAATTCGAGTTTAAATTTGATAACAGTTTGGTCGATGAACTGAAAGCGTTGGGAATGACCGATGCTTTCAACGATGCCAAAGCCAACCTGAGCGGTATTTCAAATGATGCCAAACTTATTATTTCGGAAGTGATGCACAAAACTTACATCAAGGTTGATGAGCGTGGAACCGAAGCCGCGGCAGTGACCGGAATTACTGTGGGCGTCACTTCCATCGGACCTGACAATAGTTTCAGGGTTGATCATCCGTTTGTATTTGCCATCCGCGAGAAAGACACCAAAGCCATCTTGTTTGTAGGGAAAATAATGAATCCGAACTTAAATTAGGATTTTCCGGTTTGCTTCACTTCCTCATATCGGCGTAAATTTAGCACTCAAATGTCTCATATCGGCGTAAATTTAGTACTTCAATGTCCAATATCGGCGTAAATTTGGTACTTAGGTGATTTTATCTGGCAAAAAAAATTTAACTTTGTGCCAAATAAATATACGACGAGATGATAAGAAACAGGAAAATAGCAGGCATCGTCCTGCAAAAAAGCGCTTCCAGATTCGGACGAATCATCGTGTTTACAGGTGCAAGGCAAACCGGGAAAACAACACTTGCCCGTAAACTTTTTCCGGAATACGAATACATTTCGGTTGAAGACCCAATCATGCGTAGCAAATATGCGCAACTTACTGCTCAGCAGTGGACAACTCTTTTTCCTTTTGCCATACTCGATGAGGTACAAAAAGAACCAGTCTTGATTGAAAGCATCAAGTCAGTTTACGATCAATGGCCAGAGCCTAAGTATTTACTTTTAGGTTCAAGCCAGCTTCTGTTGCTCGAAAAAGTAAAAGAAAGCCTTGCCGGACGATGTACCATTATGGAGATTTTCCCGCTTACCATACCCGAACTCCGCACCCAAAACTGGGAGGAAAAAGTCGAAGATTCACTTTTCCAGCAGCTTATTATAGGTGAAAGACAGGATGAATTTCTACCTTCATTCTTGTTCGATAAACAAATGACTGAAAAACAACAGGCATGGGATCATTATCTGAAGTTTGGAGGTTATCCGGCAGTTTCGGATACAGAACTTTCCGATGAAGAAAAATATGATTGGTTAAAAAACTATGTCCAAACGTATCTGGAACGCGATATCCGCGACCTGGCTTCATTTCGTGATTTGGAACCTTTCGTGAAACTTCAGCGATATTTGGCGATCAATACCGGGAACCTCGTCAATGTTTCGGCCATTGCTACCCAACTAGGCTTAGGTGCAAAAACAGTAAGTCGCTATCTTCGCTACTTTGAAATTAGTTATCAGGCTGTTTCACTTCAGTCGTGGTCGGGAAACGAAACCAAACGACTGGTTAAAATGCCTAAAATCCATTATCTCGACAATGGCATTATTCAAACCATCCTTCAAAAAAGAGGTGGTATTACAGGAAATGAGTTTGAAAGTCTGGTTATCGCCGAAATCTACAAACAGACAAGGACCTTGCAGAATTCAGCTAACTTTTATCATTTACGGACCCATGACGGAAAAGAAGTAGATTTAATTATTGAATTGCCTGAAGGATACCTTGCTTTTGAGATTAAAATGAAAGATATTGTTGGGAAACAAGACGTCAGGCACCTGATTAACCTGGCTGAAATGCTTGACAAACCATTGATCAAAGCATTCGTTTTATCAAACGATCCTCAAACTAAGTACTTTGGCGATCAAATTGTTGCTTTAAATGCAGCCTATTTTCTGGGATAGTTTCATTGATTCAACAAAATCCAACCAAAAAACACACTTCTTATTCAGGTTTTAATTCAAACCGCAATGAATTAGTTTAATTTTGACCAATCAAAAGCGTACTAAAATTTCAGTATGTTATATTTGTCCAATGATTACATGGTTACAATGGGTATAAATTTTTCAAGTAAAACTTCCGGGATTCATAAGCTAATTTGGGAAAACAAGAATTTTCTTGTTCCATTTTTTCTGCTTTCTGCTTATTTTATAGTCCTTATAATGATATACGGCAATGCCGTTTTATTCCTTCATATCAATAGTTACAACTCCTGGCTTGCCGATCATTTGTTTCTGTATATTACCAATCTGGGCGATGGGTTCATTTCTTATGTTCTGGTTCTGATTTTACTTTTGTTTTCCTTTCGTGAAGCGCTCACGTTCTTGTCGATAACCCTGGTCATTGCGATTCTGGTCACTTTATTGAAAAGACACTTCTTTCCTGAATTTAATCGACCCGTAATTTATTTTGAATATTTTGAGGTTTTGCGATTGGTTCCAGGTTATGATCCCCCCTTGCTTTATACTTTTCCATCTGGACATACGGCTACTTCAATCAGTGTTTTTTTGTATTTGTCTATGTTGAGCAAAAACAGCTATCTGAAATTCGGCATGTTTTGTATTGCTACTCTGATAAGCTTTTCACGGGTTTATCTTTCCGCCCATTTCCCTTTGGATGTCGTTGTAGGTTCTTATATTGCAGTTACGATAACCATTTTGGGCTTTTATTTCAGCAGACGGATTGAAGGTTCATGGATAAACAAAAAAATTGTTTTTAAACCTAAGATTTCCATCAGATAACGAACCATAAGATTCAAAATATGTCGATAGAAAACCGGATCAGAATATTCATTATTCTCATAGCCCTTCTTTTGTTCTTACCTTTTAATGGATTAGTCCATTTGTTTGACTGGGATGAAATCAATTTTGCAGAATCGGCCCGTGAGATGATAACGACCGGGGATTACAGTACTGTACGAATCAATTTTATCCCTTTCTGGGAAAAACCGCCCTTTTTTATTTGGATGCAAGTGATTAGCATGCAGCTGTTTGGTATTAATGAGTTTGCCGCCCGGTTCCCGAATGCAATTTGCGGAGTGTTAAGTTTGCTGGTTTTGTTTGAAATTGGAACCGGATTAAAGAACTACAAATTTGGATTGGCCTGGACCATGGCTTATGGCGCATCGATTCTGCCTTTCTTGTATTTCAAATCAGGAATTATCGATCCCTGGTTTAACCTGTTTATTTTCTCAGCCATCTATTTCGCGTTCAAATACCTCACTCAACGGGAAGCGAACCGAAAGGCAACTATCAATATGATTTTATCGGCTGGTATCCTTGGTTTGGCAACCCTGACGAAAGGCCCGGTGGCCATCTTGTTGTTCGGAGTTCCCATATTCCTGTTTTTACTGATCGAACGAAAATTTAAACTTTTGAAATGGGTTGATATCTTACTATTTTCTCTGGTATTATTTTTTACCGGAGGCGCCTATCACCTCTATCAGATTTTCTCTGGAAACTGGAAATTGGTCGTTGATTTTATCGATTACCAGTTGAAACTGATGAAAACAGAAGATGCCGGACATGGTGGCAGTATCTTTTATCATCCATTGGTACTGTTTGTCGGAATGTTTCCAACTTCAATTTTGGCTTTCCGGGCTTTCTTCAATAAAAGCATTGAAAACAATGACTACCGAAAATTGATGATTGTATTATTTTGTGTTGTATTGGTAATTTTTAGTTTAATCAAAACTAAGATTGTCCATTACAGCTCATTATGCTATTTCCCTTTGAGTTACCTGGCAGCAGTTTCGATTTATGATATTTATATTAACAAGGCAACCTTAAGTAAGCTGGGGAAAACATTTATTCTAGTGGTAGGATCAATTTGGGCCATCACTCCGGGTATCGTACAACTCGTTGCAACCAGAATCCCTGCCGATGTCCTTAAAAAATATATAAAAGATGATTTTGCCATTGCTTGTATTGATACTGCCGTTCATTGGAGCGGGTTCGAGTTTCTGATAGGGTTGGCGTTTGGAATAGGTCTGATCGTAGCTGTTTTTTACCTGAAAGGTACCAAACAAATTTTAGCCATATACGGCAGTACTGCCTTGTTCGTTTTTCTGTTCATGTTACTGTTGGTTCCCAAAATTGAAAAGTATTCACAAGGACCGGCTATCGGGTTTATTTCTGCGTTTGAAGGAAAACCTGTTTGGATTTCAACTTTGGGTTATAAAAGTTATGCTCCTTATTTCTACTCCGGAAAAACCAGTAGAGCCTGTCCCGAAGGTGATGAGGAAGAATTTTTGTTGCATGGCAAAACCGGCCGCGAAGTCTATTTTGTCGCCAAAATAACAGGAGTGCAGGAGTTTATGGATAAAAATCCTCAATTGGTTATTATTGAAAAAAAAGGTGGTTTTGTATTGATTAAACGAGTTGTCATTCAATAATTGGTGAATTGGAAACAGGCCAACCCGAAACCTCTATTTCAGATACAAGTCAGTTTTTGTCTAAAACGACACCGCTTTTAAATTTCAGGGATCACAAAAGATAAATCAATTTTTAGCGTTAATATTGTGAACTGTTAAAGAATTTAAGGAATGAATAGATATAAAATTTTAGTTGGAATACTTTTTATTAGCTGTTTTATTTTGGTTTCAGAAACCGGGTTTGCCCAGATTACATCTGATGCTGATGCGGTTGTGCCAACAGAATATTCATCCGGAAGTCAGGATAAAATCCATGTTTTTTGTGGCGCCAAGGGCGATCAGAACGCTTCGTTAACAGCAACCGCACCAAACGGAGAAACCGGAAGTTTTGAATGGCTGAAATACAATTCCCTGACTGGAATTTTTGATTTTTTCTCCAGCGATTTGTCGGGCAATACCACTTCAACGATTTCGAATCTTGCAGATGGCTGTTACCGGGTACATATTACTTCCACTTCCGGAGTAAAGACTTATACAGCCTGGGGTTTTAATAATTATATTGAAGCAAAGGCTGAGATTACGGAATCGGATTGCACTTCGTTTACCTTGAAAGGAACTATTGATCCGCTTGCAACATTGACTTATGTCGATCTGCCGACCGGGCAATCGAAGGTATTAGCTAAAGATATTCAAGTCAAATGGCTGGATGGAAATGTTGTAGTTAGTCGGGTGATTGTTTCAAAAGTATATGATCCTCCGACAAAAGATACCGGTTATACTCTTGACGTTACCGATAGGTTTGGATGTATGGTCACGGCTGAAGCCACATACATTTCAATCGTCACCAAAGCGCTGTTTTCGGTAAGTGTTGATAAGGGAGAAGCGCCGCTGGAAGTTACTTTCAACAATGAGTCGGAGAATGGCGATCCCGGTAAATATGAATGGTTTATATTCAAAGATATAGACGAAATAAAGCGGGAGGCTTTAAAAAACCCGGGTTCGGTCATCGACAGTATTCTTGAGAAAATGACTAATGATAGCCCGGTTTATACCTTCGAAAACTCCGGAAAATACCAGGTTAAACTGGTTTCCCAAAAAAAATCTGAATTTCATACTTGTTACGATATTGTTTATTTTAAATATATCGTTGCAGATACTTCGTTTGTTGACGCCCCCAATGTGTTTACGCCCAATGGCGATGGAGTGAATGATGAATTTATCGTCAAATTCTGGTCGATGAAAGAAATCAAAATTTCAATCTTTAATCGCTGGGGTAAATTGCTTCATGTTTGGGAAAGCAATAATGTGCTGGGTTTCGGCCCGACCATTGAATCGGTTCCTCAATCGGTTTGGGACGGGAAAGTTGGCGGTAAATATGCTACGCCAGGAGTTTATTATTATGTGGTTGAAGGTCGTGGTCGTGATAACCTGCGAAAGCGAACGAGCGGATTCTTTCATCTCTTCAGGGATAAGTAGAAGATTAAATACAAACTGGCTTCTGGTAAAAGAGATGTTGGTTTTTTTTATAACCCCGACAGGGTTAGTCAGTACGGATGGCGCATCAAAGCTTGAATTTCCATAGAAATTTTCTTTATGACTGGGCAAAATAATATCAACTTGATTTAATATTCTGGAAAATGGAAATCAGCACCGTCGCTTTTTTGACATCCTCCCACTCTCCATTTGATGATCGTATTTTTTATCATCAGGCGAAATCTCTTTCCAAGATGTTTAAGGTTGTTATTATTTCGAGTACTGAGAACTTAATAACAACGATTGGAAATATTTCTATTTTAAGTGACAATAGATACGCATTAGACAAGAAAAAGAAAATCGAATTTTTCAACCAATCTTTAAGTCAATTCGAACCAGAAATAATTATCTGTTCTGAGCCCTTGCCCATACTTGCAGCTCTCAAATACAAAAAAAATCATAAGAAAGTTAAAATTATTTATGATGTTACGGAGTGGTATCCGTCTAAAAAAAATTTGGAAGGCCTTCAGTACCATAAAAAGATTTTAACTTTTTTCAAGTTGTTAGGTTTTAATATATATACTTCATCGCATTGCGATGGATTTATCTTCGGAGAATATTACAAAAGTTTACCATTTAGATTTTTATTCTGGTTCAAAAAGCAATCTTTAATTAGTTATTATCCCGATTTGTCCTATATTAACTACCAGGAGTCAAAGCTAAAACCTGGTGAAATTTGCTTAGGTTATACCGGAACAATAAGTGTTGAAAAAGGAATAGGGAATTTTTTTACAGTTGCAACCACATTAAAACGTAAAAAACCGGAGATTGCGGTTAAGTTGAAAATTATCGGATGGTGCTTTAATGTTACAGATAAAAATAGCTTCGACAAGTTATGTCAGGAGGCTAAAAATATTGATATTGAAATACTTGGCAAGCAAGACTTTGAAACGTTTTCAGACCAGTTGTTGGACGTTGATATCCTTTTTGATCTTCGGGATTTAGATTTTGAAAACAATCATTGTTTAGCTATTAAGGTCTTTTATTATGCAGCCTGCGGTAAACCAGTAATTTACTCAGGTATTAAAGCGATTAAGCGTGAGATTGATGTTAATAAATTTGGTTGTTTTGTAAATCCGACTGATACAGAATTGATATCTGACTATGTGATCAACTATATTGAACATCCAGATTTATACCGTCATCACAGTCAGGTGGCGAGAAAATTGGCGGAAGAAAATTACAACTGGGAAATTATTGAGCCTCAGTTTATAGATTTTATATCTACGTTTCAATCTTGAAAGTCCTATGTTTCTTCAAAACATCTTCAAAACCTTTCTCTCCAAAGTTCTTATACTTTTAATAAACTTTGCAGTACTTACTTTTACAACCAATTATTTTGGGCTGGAGGGACGAGGCCTGATTTCAATAATTATGGCAGATTTGGCCATTATCGTAATCTTTAATAATATTCTGGGAGGTAACAGTATTGTTTACTTTATGAACAAGGTAGGATTGTCACGGTTAATTTTGCCTGCATTGATTTGGATCATTCTTTCAACCACAATTATTTCATTTGTCTTTTCAATTCTTCATACGCAACAAAGCTATTTTATTCTTTTGCCAATCACATTGATAACCTCCTTTCTGTCACTTAATTTATTGATATTTATTGGAAAAGAAAAAATACAACTCTTTAATATTTTCAGTCTTCTTCCACCATTCTTATTGCTGATTTTCAATCTTGGTTTTATCTACCTGTTCAAAAACAGAACCGTGAACGGCTATTTGTTTTGTTATTTTTTATCGCAGGCTGTTGTGTTTGTTATTAGTCTGATAATTATAAAACCTTATCTGATAAAACACGAAATAGGAATATCGAAGGGTTTGGTAATAAAGGCATTCAGCTACGGGTGGAAAAATGAACTGAGCTCTTTTATTCAGTTTTTAAATTACAGGTTATCCTATTTTTTCATATTGTATTATCAGGACATTACTTCTGTTGGCTTATTTTCTGTTGCAATTGTTGTTTCTGAGTCTATTTGGTTGATAGCTAAAAGTATAACAACGGTACAGTATTCAAAAATCGTAAACCTCGATAATCCAAACGGTGCAATTGAACTTACAAAAAAGTCAGCCAAACTAAGTCTTTACGCAACTCTTTTTATGCTTATTGTTTTGGCATTAATTCCTTCATGGGTTTTTGGCTTTGTCTTTGGAAAAGATTTTAGCACGATCAAGCAATTGTTGTTTTTATTGATGCCCGGTATTCTCTCAATTGCTGTATCTAATGTTTACGGACACTATTTCGCCGCGTTAAATCAAATGAGAGTCCTAATTATAAAATCCACAATAGGATTAGTATTTACGGTCCTGCTTTCAATCATTTTAATTCCATTGTGGAGCCTTAATGGAGCTTGTATTGTTACATCCGTTTCGTATTTAAGCTCTTCAATTTATTTGTTGATCGCCTTTTATAAAACCAGCAAAAACATTCCTGATCTAGAAATAACTGGGCTACCCGATCCGGAGTATTTAAACTATCCCGACAACTTATCAAAGTAGTTTGATCCTGAATGAGTTCATAGGAAACAGGTAGTTAATAAGAATCAAATGTTTCTTTGCCTTGGTTGCTCCAAAAAACAGAAAACCCGGGTGGCATTCCCGGGGTTTCGTTTTAGTAAAAGAATAGGCATCAGATAGAACTAGGTATTTATTCTTCTTTTTCTTCGGCTGCGTAGGCTGTCAAAAGTTCGTCCTGTACCTCCTGAGGTACTTTTTCGTAGGCAGCGAATTTCATGTTGAAAACGCCACGTCCACCGGTAAGTGAACTCAATGAAGTGGAGTATTTGTTCATTTCCTTTAGCGGAACGCGGGCCGTAATTTTTTCATAGCCTTTTTCGCTTCCCATACCCATGATCAATGCGCGGCGGCCTTGCAGGTCGCTCATTACATCGCCCATCCGGTCGCCCTGTACCCAAACATCCAGATCATAAATTGGTTCCAGAATTTTTGCCCCGGCATTTTTAAAAGCAATACTGAAGGCATTACGACCTGCCAAACGGAAAGATATTTCGTTTGAATCAACCGGGTGCATTTTGCCGTCATAAACGTAAACCCGAATATCGCGGGCATACGAACCGGTAAGCGGACCTTCTTCCATTTTTTCCATGATACCTTTAACAATGGCCGGAAGAAAACGGGTGTCAATCGAACCTCCTACAATGCAGTTGTGAAAAACCAGTTTGCCTCCCCATGCCATTGGAAATTCCTGAGTGTCGCGAACAGATATTTTTTGCTCCTTGCCGTTCATGATAAACATGTTTTTTGGCTGGCTGCCTTCTTCAAACGGTTCAATAATCAGGTGAACTTCGCCAAACTGACCGGAACCGCCCGATTGTTTTTTATGCCTGTAATCACCCATTGCCGATTTCGTAATGGTTTCGCGGTATGGAATTTTCGGAGTTTTAAATTCGATGGCGATTTTATGAATGTGGTCGAAGTACCATTTCAAGGTGTTTAGATGGTATTCTCCCTGACCTTCAACAATTAACTGCTTCAATTCTTTAAAATAATTCACAATATAAGTTGGGTCTTCATCCTTAACTTTGTGCAGGATTTCACCCACTTTTTCATCATCAGTTTCTGATAGCGCTTTTATTGCTACCCTGAATTTAGGTTCTGGAAATATGATCGGGGCAAATTTCAGGTCCAATTCTTTTTCACAAAGCGTTTGGTTGAATTTGGTATCTTTCAGCTTTACGGTGCAACCGATATCCCCGGCAACCAGTTCAGGAACACTGGTGCGATTTTTCCCGGCGGTTACAAAAAGTTGCGAGATTCTTTCTTTACCATTATTGAAGGTGTTGTACAGATCTTTTCCTTCAGTAACTTTCCCCGACATGACTTTAAAGTACGTAACCTCGCCAACATGTGGTTCCAATGCCGTTTTAAACACGAATAATGAAGTTGGATTTGATTCGTTCATTTCAACAGGTTTACCCTGAGTAATTTCCCGCATGGGTACTTGTGAAGGAGCAGGGGCGATGTTACAAACAAATTCGAGTAATCGGCCAACGCCCATATTTTTCTTGGCAGAAACGCAGAATACAGGGAATAAATCGCGTTTGGTCATCCCAATTCTCATTCCTCTGCGCATATCATCTTCTGACAACGAACCCTGTTCAAAATAGAGTTCCATCAATGATTCTTCATTTTCAGCGGCCATTTCAGCCAGTTCGTTGTGCAATTTATCAGCGCGTACTTTTTCCGAAGCAGGAATATCAAGTACTTCCGGTTTTCCTCCATCAGGGCCGTATTTGTACAATTTCATTGTTAACACATCAACAATAGAGTTAAATCCGATGCCTGTTTCAACGGGATACTGTACAACGGTTACTTTATTCCCGAATTTGCTTTTTAAATTATCGACATCCTGGTCATAATTGGCATTCTCATTATCGAGGTGGTTCAATACAAAAATCAGCTTACTATTAGCTGCTTCGGCGTGGCGAAAGGCCGATTCTGTTCCGGCGCCAATCCCGGTTGAAGCATCGATAACCATCAGGGCAAGTCCGGCAACCTGAAGGGAAGAAACTACACCCCCGCAAAAATCATCCATCCCGGGGTTGTCCAGAATATTAATTTTTTTGCCGTTAATTTCGGCATACATGAGCGAGGAAAATACAGAATTGCCGTATTCCTGCTCAATCAGATGATAGTCGGAAACGGTATTCTTGCTTCCAACATCACCTCTACGGTTTATTACTCCACCCTCGAAAAGCATAGCTTCTGCGAGGGTGGTTTTCCCACTGCCAGCATTACCGATTAATGTAATGTTGCGAATTTCTCCAGTTTTATAGACTTTCATATTGACATAGTTAATGGGTTTTTACTCCTTCATTATCAGCTATCTCAGGCTGTGATTAACAGAGAGGATCAAATTTAGTAATAATTAATTAACAACCAAGATGCAGTTGGGTAAGCTGGAATTGTTATAAAAAGTGAAGTTTGTTCCTGAATTTAAAGGTTAAGAAAATCAGGTGATTGTGTTTTTAAGGATAATTAACTATTGGCTATAAAAGGCAGTAATACAGTAGAATGTAAAGATAATATGTTGTTGAATATTTTTTTTAATCGTTCGAAAAATATATTGCGTCAGAATGCTGAGGGTACAACAGGTGTGTGGAAAGTAAGGTGCTGGAAAGCAGTAAAATATACTATATTTGAATTTATGCAATATTATGATTTCCCTTATCGAAGATTTTTTTTGATTTCTAAAAGTGTTTAGAAATCTGATCTCCCAATATTTCTGTTTCGCTTGGCAAGCAGGTCGTTCCACAATTTTAGTAAGATTTTGATTTGGAAATTAGTTGTTTCATATAATTCTGTTATTTTTGAGCATCCTAGAACGCGGTATGTCAAAATTTCCCTTCTTCAAACAATACGATGCCATGGATTGCGGACCAGCGTGTCTCCGCATGATAGCTGCATTCTATGGGAAAACATATTCACTTCAGAAACTTCGTGATCTGGCACACATTACCCGTGAAGGTGTTTCACTGCTTGGTTTGAGTGAAGCAGCCGAAACCATTGGTTTTCGTACGATCGGTGCCCGCATTACCCTCGAACAATTGATGGAAGCCCCGAAACCCTGCGTTGTTCACTGGGACCAGGATCATTTTGTAGTCGTTTACAACTACCGGAAAGGCAGGATATCTGTATCAGATCCGGCATTCGGACTGGTTGAATACACCGAAGCAGAATTTAAAAAACACTGGCTGGCGACTGTCCGTCAGGGCGAACAGAAGGGAATTTGCCTGTTGTTTGAACCAACCCCGAAGTTCTTTGAGCTGGAAGGTGAGACAATTAATCGTGGCAATTTCAAATTTCTCCTGAAATACCTGAAACCTCACCGAAGACTGGTTATTCAGTTGGTGCTGGGATTTTTTGTTGGCAGCCTGATTCAGCTGATTTTTCCTTTTCTGACACAGAGCATTGTTGATGTTGGTATCAATACCCAGGACATCAACTTTATATATCTGATTCTGGCAGCGCAGATGATGCTTTTCCTGAGCCGGATGACCGTGGATTTTATCCGGTCATGGATTCTGCTTCACATCAGCACACGAATTAATATCAGCATCATCTCCGATTTCCTGATTAAGCTGATGAAAATGCCGATTGGCTTTTTCGATACCAAAATGATTGGCGATTTGCTTCAGCGCATAGGAGATCATCGTCGAATCGAACGGTTTTTGACCTCACAATCGCTCAATGTTATTTTTTCTGTTTTCAATATAGTGATATTCAGTATTGTACTTGTCCTGTACAATTTGGGTATCTTCCTTGTATTTCTGTTTGGTTCAGTAATGTACATTGGTTGGATTTTTTTATTTCTCCGGAAACGGCGCGAGCTCGATTTTAAACGGTTCGCTCAACTGGCCGACAATCAAAGCAAGCTGATCCAGTTAATCAACGGGATGCAGGAAATAAAACTGAACAACTACGAACGTCAGAAAAGGTGGGAGTGGGAGAGGATTCAGGCCCGGTTATTCAAAGTAAATGTAAATAACCTTTCCTTACAGCAATATCAGCAGGCAGGCTCGGTCTTCATCAACGAAACCAAGAATATTGTAATAACCATCCTGGCAGCCACTGCAGTTGTTAACGGACACATGACTTTGGGTATGATGCTGGCCGTACAATATATAATAGGCCAGATGAACAGCCCGCTCGATCAGATGATTGAGTTTGTGCAGGTATCACAGGACGCCAAAATTAGTCTGGAACGGTTGGCCGAGATTCATAGCAACAAAGATGAAGACCAGGATCAGGAAGGAAAACTGACCACCTTACCGGCATCGGCTGATATTCGTATTTCGGATTTGGTTTTCCAGTACGAAGGGCCGCATTCTCCTAAAGTGCTTAATAATTTGAATCTGGTTCTTCCGCAAGGAAAAGTTACTGCCATTGTCGGGACCAGCGGAAGTGGCAAAACCACATTAGTGAAACTACTTCTTGGATTCTATCCACCGGTTTCCGGCTCTATCAAAATTGGCGATTCTGACTTATCGGCCTACCAGCAGCATTGGTGGCGTGCTAAATGCGGTGCGGTGATGCAGGATGGTTTTATCTTTTCAGATTCCATTGCATCCAACATTGCCATTGGCGATGAGGAACCCGACAAGGAAAGACTGAGCTATGCGGTTAGAATGGCCAATATTCAGGAATTTATCGAAACTTTACCTTTAAATTACAATACCAAAATCGGGCCCGAAGGAGTTGGGATAAGCCAGGGGCAGAAACAGCGCATTCTAATAGCCCGGGCCATTTATAAAAATCCTGAATTTATTTTCTTCGATGAAGCGACCAACTCATTGGATGCGAACAACGAAAAAGTTATTCTGGAGAACCTGGATGAATTTTTTGCCGGAAAAACGGTTGTCGTTGTTGCCCACCGATTAAGTACCGTTAAAAATGCCCATCAGATCATTGTTATTGAAAAAGGAAATATCGTTGAAATTGGCACCCACGAAGAATTGACCCGAATAAAAGGCGCCTATTATCAATTGGTGAAGAACCAGCTTGAACTTGGGAACTAAAACGAAGGGCTGAAGGATTGATTTTATACTGAGACTGAATACTGAGACTAGTTTATCATGGATAAGGAGAAAAAAAATTTTGAAATAGAATTGAGAAGCGATGAATTCCAGGAGATTGTGCAGCAATCGCCCCGGTGGATGATTCGTTCCGGTATTTTCCTCATTTTCGGGATTGTAATCCTTTTGCTGGCTGGAAGTTACTTTTTTCGTTATCCGGATGCCATCAATGCCAACATTGTGGTTCTGTCCGAAAATCCACCTGCATACCTGGCTGCCCGCACCACTGCCCGGATTGATTCACTGATGGCAGCCGACCAGCAACTGGTTTCCGAAGGTCAAATTATCGCCATACTCGAAAGTACGGCCAAATTTGAAGATGCCATGAAGTTGAAAGAGCTTTTTCTCCGTTTGGAACCGTTTATGCTGACTTTTGACACCCTGAATGTATCTGTACCTGAATTTGATTTGCAATTGGGTGATATTCAGTCGGATTATTCCAGTTTCGTAAGGTTGTACAACGACTATTTTTCATTTCTGCGCCTGAAATTATATCCTAAGAAAATTAAATCGTTGAAGCAGCAAGTTGCGATGAACCGCATTTATTACGACCGGCTTTGGGCGCAAAAACAAGATATGGAAGCAGATTTTCGTTTAACCAATAGTCAGTTTAAACGCGATTCTTTGCTTCAGATGAAGGGTGTACTTTCTGATCTGGATTTGGAAAAAACCAAAGCCATCCTGATTCAGAAAAAATTCAATTTAAACAGTGCACGCACAAAACTTGCTGAAACCCAAAGTTCAACCATAAAGATAGAACAGGATGTGGTTGATGCCGAAATGGAATTTGCCAATCAGACTAAAAAAGCTCAGAGTACATTGGTTGAAGCCATGAATGTTCTGAAAAGCCGGTTGGCCTTTTGGGAACAAACCTATATTGTCAGGAGCCCAATTTCAGGCAAAGTAAGTTTTACCAATTTCTGGAGTAACAATCAGCAAGTCAAAAAAGATGAGATTGTATTTTCTGTTATTCCTGAAAAACAATCCCAAATCATTGGCCGGATCAGCCTGGCATTTAAAGGAGCCGGAAAGGTAGCTGTTGGTCAAAGAGTCAATATCAGGTTCGAAAATTTTCCGTATATGGAATATGGCTTTATCAAAGGCACGGTTAAAAGCATTTCGCTAATTCCAAACAATGAAAATTACATTGTTGAAGTGGAGTTGCCCCAGGACCTGATGACCAATTACAACATACCATTAAAATTCAGTCAGGAGATGAAAGGATCAGCCGAAATAATAACAGAAGATTTAAGACTCATCCAACGATTTTTTAATCCGGTAAAATCGCTGCTTAAACACCGGGTTTCCCAATCAGAATAAGACATCCTGCCAATTTAATATTTCCTACGTTAAGAATAATTGAAAAAAGATCAATTATTTTCCGGGTTTTATTGGGTTTTCTATTGGCAATTAGTACTTTTGCGAGCCGTTTAAAAGGGAAAACTCTTTTGACCGGTGTGTAAGGTATTGGAATTGATGAAAATTACGATACCTTTGCAAACCAATTTTTTGCGTAAGTAATATTTAAATTAAGAGTAGCTATATGCCAACGATTCAGCAGTTAGTTAGAAAAGGAAGACAAAGTAATGCGGAGAAAAGTAAGTCTCCGGCATTGGATTCTTGCCCACAGAGAAGGGGAGTATGTGTTCGTGTTTATACCACAACTCCTAAAAAACCAAACTCAGCGATGCGTAAAGTAGCCAGGGTTCGGTTGACAAATGGCAAGGAAGTGAACGCTTACATTCCGGGAGAAGGTCATAACCTTCAGGAACATTCTATTGTATTGGTACGCGGTGGTAGGGTAAAAGACCTTCCGGGAGTTCGTTACCATTTAATTCGTGGCGCTTTGGATACCGCCGGTGTTGAAGGTCGTACTCAAAGACGGTCGAAATACGGTACCAAAAGACCAAAAGTGAAAAAATAAGATTTTCACTGATTTATTTATTTAATTGACGTTCTAGCTTAGTGGTTTGAGTTGAGTAAAGAGGCCCCAGAGCCGATTGAAGCCCACAAACGACAGCGAATTTAATTAACACTTAAGCATTACATAATGAGAAAATCGAAACCAAAGAAGCGGATCATTCTGCCCGATCCAAAATTTAATGACGTACTGGTTACACGTTTCGTCAACGACTTGATGTATGACGGTAAAAAATCCATCGCGTATCAAATATTCTACGACGCCATGGATATCGTTGAGAAAAAAATGAAGGACTCTGAAGTTAGTCCGGTGGATGTGTTTAAAAAAGCGCTCGAAAAAATTACCCCTCACGTTGAAGTGAAAAGCAGAAGAGTTGGTGGAGCTACATTCCAGGTTCCTATGGAAATCCGCCCCGAAAGAAAAACCTCAATCTCAGTCAAAAACTTAATCTTATATTCCCGCAAACGTTCAGGCCGTTCGATGGCTGAAAAACTTGCAGGCGAAATTGTTGCAGCTTATAACGAAGAAGGTGGAGCTTTCAAAAAGAAAGAAGACACACACCGTATGGCTGAAGCAAACCGCGCATTTGCACATTTCCGTTTTTAGTTTTTAGAAAAGGATTAGAAGAATAGAAAGCGTTTTAGTAAAAGGAAAGATATTGGTAAAAAATGGCAAAAGACTTAAGATATACTAGAAATATTGGCATCATGGCTCACATTGATGCCGGCAAAACGACCACTTCGGAGCGCATCCTGTATTATACAGGTATCACGCACCGTATTGGAGAAGTCCACGATGGGGCTGCCACCATGGACTGGATGGAGCAGGAGCAGGAACGTGGTATTACCATTACCTCGGCTGCTACGACAACTTTCTGGACATATCAGGATATAGAACATAAAATTAACATCATCGATACTCCCGGACACGTTGACTTTACTGTTGAAGTAGAGCGTTCGTTAAGGGTTTTGGATGGCGCTGTTGCTCTTTTTTGTGCTGTTGGTGGTGTTGAAGCTCAATCGGAAACGGTTTGGCGTCAGGCTGAAAAATATGGTGTTCCACGTATCGGGTTCGTGAATAAAATGGACCGTTCGGGAGCCGATTTTTATAATGTGCTTAATGAGGTAAGAGAGAAACTAGGGGCAAACCCGATTCCGATCACCATCCCAATTGGCGCTGAAGAAACTTTTGAAGGCGTGGTTGACTTGATCGAAATGAAAGCCATTCGCTGGAGAGACGATGCAACATTGGGTACTACGTTTTATCTGGAAGAAATTCCAGCTGACATGAAAGAAATTGCCGATGAGTATCGTGCAAAACTGGTTGAAGCTGTTGCTGAATTTGATGATGATTTGCTCGAACGTTTTTTCGAGGATCCGGAATCAATTACGGTTGATCAGATGTTGACTGTAATTCGTAAAGCAACCATCAGTGGTTCAATCGTACCAATGATGTGTGGTTCGGCATTCAAAAACAAGGGTGTTCAGCGTTTGCTCGATGCCGTTTGTTCTTTCCTCCCAAGCCCACTTGATAAAGGCGAAATTGTTGGAGTTGAATATGATGATCCGGATGTTGAAATTATTCGTCATGCTGATGTGAACGAACCTCTTTCAGCTCTGGCATTCAAAATTGCTACCGACCCTTATGTCGGTCGTTTGTGTTTTATTCGTGTTTATTCAGGTAAAATTACTGCAGGTGACTCGGTCTTTAATTCCAGGACAGGAAAAAAAGAACGCATCTCGCGTATTTACCAGATGCACTCCAACAAACAAAATCCGATTGATGTAATTGAAGCAGGTGATATTTGTGCAGCTGTTGGATTTAAAGATATCCGTACAGGCGATACTTTGTCTGATTTAGACAATCCTGTTGTTCTTGAAAGTATGGACTTTCCGGAACCAGTTATCGGCATTGCCATTGAGCCTAAAACTCAAAAAGATCTCGATAAATTGAATTTGGGTTTATATAAGCTTGCCGAAGAAGATCCAACGTTTAAAGTAAATACCGATCAGGATTCAGGCCAGACCATCATTAGAGGAATGGGTGAACTTCACCTTGAAATTATTGTTGACCGTCTTCGTCGTGAATTTAAAGTGGAATGTAACCAGGGAGCTCCCCAGGTTGCTTATAAAGAATGTATCACCAAATCGGTTGAAATCCGTGAAGTGTTCAAGAAACAATCCGGAGGCCGTGGTAAATTCGCTGATATTAGTGTTCGCGTTGAGCCAGCCGATGAAGGTAAAATCGGACTTCAGTTTGTTGATGCTGTCAAAGGCGGAAACATTCCACGCGAATATATCCCATCCGTACAAAAAGGATTCGAATCTGCTTTGTTGAACGGTCCGCTGGCAGGGTTCAATGTCGATAGCCTGAAGGTTACACTGCTCGATGGTAGTTTCCATGCAGTTGACTCCGATCAGTTGTCATTTGAAATCTGCGCACGTCAGGCATTTAAAACTGCTGCCGGTAAAGCAGGTCCAAGATTGCTTGAACCTATTATGAAATGCGAAATTGTTACTCCTGAAGAATACATGGGTGACATTATCGGTGACCTTAACCGACGTCGGGGGCAAATTGAAGGTATGGAAGAAAAAGCGGGCGCCCGTGTGATCAAAGCATTGGTTCCGCTTTCTGAATTATTCGGATATGTAACTGTCCTCCGGACTTTATCGTCTGGTCGTGCAACATCGTCAATGGAATTCGCGAAATACGTTGAATTACCGAAACTATTGGCAATTAAAGTTCTTGATGATTTAAAAGGAAGAACAGACCTATTATAATTACAAACTGTATTATTATTTCTCATTATGAGTCAAAAGATCAGAATTAAGCTGAAATCGTATGATCACAACTTAGTGGACAAGTCGGCCGAAAAGATCGTAAAAACAGTTAAAACAACAGGTGCAATAGTAAGCGGACCAATTCCGCTTCCTACTCACAAACGTATTTTTACTGTATTACGCTCAACCTTTGTGAATAAAAAATCAAGGGAACAATTCGAGCTGTCGTCATACAAACGTTTGATTGACATTTACAGTTCAACAGCAAAAACCATCGACGCCTTAATGAAGCTTGAATTACCAAGTGGCGTTGAAGTAGAAATTAAAGTTTGATAACCTGTAAAAAACAAAAAAATGGCAGGATTAATCGGTAAAAAAATCGGAATGACTTCCGTATTCAGTGTTGAGGGGAAAAACATCCCATGCACTGTGATTCAAGCCGGTCCTTGTGTGGTAACACAAGTGAAATCGGTGGGAACTGACGGCTATGATTCTATTCAGTTGGGCTTTGAAGACAAAAAGGAAAAGCACACCAACAAAGCTGAAATGGGTCATTTCAAAAAAGCCACCACAGAACCCAAAAGAAAAATTATTGAGTTCAAGGAACTGGAAGGCGAATTTAAACTTGGTGACATCGTTACAGTTGATTCTTTCATTGAAGAAGGATGGGTTGACGTTCAGGGTGTGACAAAAGGTAAAGGATTCCAGGGGGTAGTAAAACGTCATGGTTTTGCTGGTGTTGGCGATGCCACACACGGACAGCACAACCGTTTGAGAGCTCCTGGTTCAGTGGGTGCATCTTCTTATCCATCCCGCGTTTTCAAAGGAATGCGCATGGCTGGTAACGATGGCAATGACAATGTTACGATTCAGAACCTGAAAGTTTTGAAAATCATTCCAGAGTCAAATTTATTGATAGTTAAAGGATCAGTTCCTGGTTGTAAAGGTTCATATGTAATTATTTATCAGTAATGGAAATAAAAGTATTAAATACAGCAGGACAAGAAACCGGAAGAACTGTTACGTTAGACGAACAAATTTTCGGTATTGAGCCAAATGACCATGCCATTTATCTGGATGTCAAACAAATTCTGGCCAATAAAAGACAAGGAACCCACAGTTCGAAAGAGCGAGGCGAAGTATCAGGAAGTACCCGGAAGCTGAAAAAGCAAAAAGGTACCGGTACTGCACGTGCAGGTAGTATTAAATCACCGGTTTTCCGTGGCGGGGGCCGTGTTTTTGGACCACGTCCGAGAAGCTACGATTTTAAATTGAACAAGAAGGTCAAATCTCTTGCACGCAAATCCGCATTAACATACAAAGCCCTGGAAGAAGCAATTCTGGTCATTGAAGATTTCTCTTTTGAATCTCCAAAAACCCGCGAAATGGTGCAAATCAGTAATAATCTGAAAATTAATGATAAAAAGTCACTTTTCGTTTTACCGGAAGAAAATAAAAATATATATTTGTCCTCCAGAAATTTGCAGGCTATTTCTGTTATAACTGCTTCAGAATTAAATACTTATCAAATTCTGAACGCAAAAAAAGTAATAGTTTTGGAAAGTTCAGTGAGCAAGATTGAAGAATTGTTTAAGATATAAAAGGCTTGAAAATGGAAATTTTAATTAAACCCATCGTAACCGAAAAGATGACAGGTCAGGCCGAAGGTCTTAACCGCTACGGCTTTATCGTCAATCGGAGCGCTAATAAATTACAGATAAGAAGAGCCATTGAAAGTTTATACAATGTTTCAGTACAATCTGTGAATACATTAATTAACGGTGGTAAACGGAAATCTCGTTTTACCAAAGCCGGGGTCATTTCCGGAAGTACCGGAATGAGCAAAAAAGCTATTGTTACAATAGCAAAAGGAGAATCTATTGATTTTTACAGTAATATTTAATTTAAAATGGCAGTAAGAAAATTAAATCCAGTTACTCCGGGTCAAAGGCACAAGATTGCCGGGACCTTTGAGTCCATTACTGCATCAACACCTGAAAAATCATTGTTGAAGCCCATGACGAGATCTGGCGGTCGAAATGGCCAGGGTCGCATGACAATGAGGTATATAGGTGGTGGCCACAAACGAAAATACCGCTTTATCGATTTTAAGAGAGATAAAGATGGTATTGTCGCTGTTGTAGAATCTATTCAGTATGATCCAAACCGTACCGCTCGAATTGCACTGCTGGTTTTTCCAGATGGTGAAAAAAGGTACATGCTGGCACCCAACGGATTAAAAGTTGGCCAGAAAGTCGAGAGCGGAACCGGTGTGGCGCCTGAAATTGGTAATACACTACCACTTGCTGAAATACCTTTAGGAACCTTGGTTCACAACATTGAACTTCATCCCAGTCAGGGAGGTGTGATGGCTCGTAGTGCCGGAACGTACGCTCAGTTAACTTCCAGAGAAGGAAAGTATGCTATCGTGAAATTGCCTTCGGGCGAATCCAGAATGGTGCTTGTAACTTGTCGTGCTACAGTAGGTATCGTTGGAAATACCGAACACAACTTGGAACGGTCAGGTAAAGCTGGTCGCTCAAGATGGTTAGGTAGAAGACCTCGCGTCAGAGGTGTTGCTATGAACCCTGTCGATCACCCAATGGGTGGTGGAGAAGGTCGTTCTTCAGGTGGACATCCACGTTCACGGAAAGGCTTGTTAGCAAAAGGCTTCAAAACCCGTTCGCTCAAGAAAGCTTCCAACAGGTATATTGTAGAAAAACGCAAGAAATAATTAAAAGGAGAAGAATATGAGTCGTTCATTAAAGAAAGGGCCTTTTATCGATTTCAAGCTCGAACGTAAAGTTCTAGCTATGGTTGAAACCAATAAAAAATCGGTAATCAAAACCTGGGCCAGAGCATCAGTAATTTCTCCTGACTTTGTAGGGCAGACCATTGCAGTTCACAACGGGAACAAATTTATTCCGGTTTATGTAACTGAAAACATGGTCGGTCATAAATTTGGTGAATTTGCACCTACAAGAACCTTCAGGGGACATGCCAAAGGAAGAAAATAAGGCATGAGATTCTCATTAACTATTAAAAGAATTCACGATGGGTGCTAGAAAAAGAAATAGTGCAACCGAAAGTAAGGAAGCTAAAAAACAGCAATTTTTTGCAGTTTTGAAGAATTGTCCTACTTCACCGCGAAAAATGAGGCTTGTAGCCGATATGGTCCGCGGAATGGAAGTGAACAGAGCTCTTGATGTACTAAAGTTTTCCTCTAAGGAATCTTCGCGCAGACTCGAAAAATTAGTCATGTCGGCCATTGCAAACTGGCAGGCAAAAAACGAAGGAACCCGCCTGGAAGAAAGCAATTTGTATGTGAAAACTATCGCTGTTGATTCAGGAAGAATATTGAAAAGACTTAGCCCTGCACCACAGGGACGTGCTCACCGGATCAAGAAAAGATCGAATCACGTGACCGTTAGTCTGGGTAGTTTAATTCAAGTAAAAGAAACAGAATAAATAATAATACATGGGACAAAAAGTTAATCCAATCGCTAATCGTTTAGGAATCATCAAAGGATGGGATTCCAATTGGTTCGGTGGAAACAACTATGGCGATAAGCTCGTGGAAGATTTTAAAATCAGGGAATATCTGAATGCCCGTTTGGCAAAAGCAAGTATTTCCAAGATTATTATTGAACGTACACTGAAGCTTATTACTATCACTGTTCACACCTCAAGGCCCGGTATTATTATTGGCAAAGGTGGTCAGGAAGTTGATAAACTGAAAGAAGAGTTGAAGAAGATCACCAACAAGGAAGTTCAGATCAACATTTTTGAAATTAAACGTCCGGAATTAGATGCTAAAATTGTAGCCGTTAACATTGCACGTCAGATCGAAGGTAAAATTGCCTACCGTCGTGCGACCAAAATGGCTATCGCTTCCACCATGAGAATGGGAGCACAAGGCATCAAGATTCAGGTTTCAGGCCGGTTAAACGGAGCTGAAATGGCACGTTCAGAAATGTATAAAGATGGTCGTACTCCTTTGCATACTCTGAGAGCTGATATAGATTATGCTCTTGCAGAAGCCTTAACCAAGACCGGTTTACTCGGTGTAAAAGTTTGGATCTGCAAAGGCGAGATTTATGGAAAGCGTGACCTTTCACCAAATGTTGGCCAGAAACCTGGCCGTCCGACAGAAGGTGGCCCAAAAGGTGGCGGATTTAAGAAAAGAAGAAAATAATTTGTAAACCTTTCAGAATTAAAGAAGGATGTTACAACCGAAAAAGACAAAATTCAGAAGAGTACAAAAGGGAAAAATGAAAGGACTGGCCCAAAGAGGTAACCAGTTGGCATTTGGAACTTTCGGTATAAAAGCGTTGCAGGAAACATGGCTTACCGGGCGCCAGATCGAGGCTGCCAGGGTTGCGGTAACCCGTCACATGCAACGTCAGGGTCAAATTTGGATCCGAGTTTTCCCCGACAAACCGATTACTAAAAAACCTGCAGAGGTACGTATGGGTAAAGGTAAAGGTGCCCCGGAAGCATTCGTTGCTCCGATTACACCAGGTAGAATATTGATTGAAGCAGATGGAGTTCCTTTTGTGGTTGCTAAGGAAGCGCTACGTCTGGCCGCTCAAAAACTACCGGTAACTACTAAGTTTATTGTTAGACGTGACTATGTTGAATCCGAAATCGCAGAATAATGAAGACATCAGAAATTCAAGAATTATCAAAAGCTGAGATTCTGGAAAGAATCCAGACCGATCAGGATTCCTTATTGCGGATGAAAATGAACCATGCAATTTCTCCCATGGACAACCCACAAGTCATTGTGAGGGTCAGAAGAAATATTGCACGACTTAAGACCATTATACGTCAAAGGGAAATTAACACCAAACAGAGTTCGTAATGGAATCAAGAAATCTAAGAAAGGAGCGTGTTGGAGTTGTTGTGAGCAACAAAATGGAATGCACCATCGTTGTGGCTGAAAAGCGCAAGGAAAAACATCCCATTTATGGTAAGTTCGTCAACAAAACTTCCAAGTTTTACGCCCACGATGAAAAGAACAGCTGCAACATCGGCGATACTGTAAAGATCATGGAAACACGACCAATCAGTAAACAGAAATGTTGGAGATTAGTGGAAATTATAGAAAGAGCTAAGTAATCATGATACAACAGGAATCAAGATGTAGCGTTGCCGATAATAGTGGGGCCAAAGAAGTGCTTTGTATTCGTGTATTGGGCGGAACAAGAAAGCGCTATGCAACATTAGGCGATACCATTGTAGTCACAGTAAAAAGTGCTATACCGGGAAGTGATATGAAAAAAGGTGCCGTTTCTAAAGCAATTGTTGTTCGTACAACTAAAGAAGTTCGTCGTCAGGATGGAACATATATCCGTTTTGATGATAACGCAGTAGTTTTACTGAACAATACTGGTGAAATGCGCGGAACTCGTATATTCGGGCCCGTAGCAAGAGAACTTCGTGATAAAAACATGAAGATTATTTCACTTGCCCCTGAAGTACTTTAATGCATAAAATCAGAACAATGCAGAGAAAATTACACATTAAGAAAGGCGACGCTGTATTTGTAATTGCTGGCAATTACAAAGGACGGGAAGGCAAAGTGCTTGAAGTAATAAGAGCCACCGAGAAAGCTATTGTGGAAGGTGTTAATATGGTTAAAAAACACACAAAACCGAATGCGACACATCCGCAGGGTGGTATTGTGGAGAAGGAAGCACCGATTCACATTTCTAACCTCATGAACAAGGATCCTAAAACAGGGAAACCTACTCGTATTGGAAGGAAGCTGAATGATAAAGGAAAATTAGTTCGTTACAGTAAAAAATCAGGAGAGGAGATTAAGTAATGGCTTACGTACCAACACTTAAGAAAAAATACCAAGACGAGGTTGTCCCTGCGTTAGTGAAGGAATTTTCCTACAAAAACGCAATGCAGGCACCAAAGTTAGATAAGATTGTCATCAACCAGGGAGTTGGAGCTGCTATCGCTGATAAAAAGTTAATCGAAGTCGCTACCGACGAGATTACAAATATCACCGGTCAAAAGGCAGTCCAAACCAAATCTAAGAAAGACATCTCTAACTTCAAACTAAGGAAAAAAATGCCTATCGGGGTTCGTGTTACCCTAAGAAGAGAACGCATGTATGAATTCCTTGATCGTTTAATCAGTGTGTCTCTTCCCCGGATCCGTGATTTCAAAGGGATTGAAAGTAAAATGGATGGCCGTGGTAATTATACCCTCGGTATTCCTGAGCAGATTATCTTCCCTGAAATCATTATGGACAAAGTTTCCCGTATTAACGGAATGAATATTACTTTCGTCACTTCAGCTGAGACTGATGAAGAAGGCTACGCATTATTGAAAGAGTTAGGTTTACCGTTTAAAAACGCTAAAAAGATTTAAGATATGGCTAAGGAATCAATGAAAGCTCGGGAAGTAAAAAGAGCAAAACTTGTTGAAAAATATGCCGCAAAAAGGGCCATACTTAAGGCAGAAGGTGATTCTGCCGGGCTTCAGAAGTTGCCTAAGAACTCTTCCCGTGTTCGCATGCACAACAGGTGCAAATTAACCGGTCGTCCGAAAGGATATATGCGTCAGTTTGGCGTCAGCAGGATCAATTTCAGAGAAATGGCTTCTTCTGGTCTAATCCCGGGTGTTAAAAAAGCAAGTTGGTAATATCTAATTAAGAAGTAATGAGCAAAATTACAGATCCAATAGCAGATTATCTGACACGAATCAGAAATGCCCAAAAGGCAAAACATCGTGTAGTCGATATTCCTGCATCCAATATCAAGAAAGAAATTACCAAAATTTTGAAAGATAAAGGATATATCCTCAACTATAAGTTTGAGGAAGAAGTGAATTTTCAGGGCAACATTAAAATTGCATTGAAATATAATCCAGAGACACGGATTCCTGCGATTAAAGCAATCAAAAGAATCAGTAAACCAGGGTTACGTAAATATTGTCATATCGATAGTATCCCACGTGTACTCAATGGTTTGGGAATTGCAGTAATTTCAACCTCTAAGGGCGTAGTTACCGACAAAGAAGCTCGGGAATTAGGCGTTGGCGGTGAAGTCTTATGTTACGTTTATTAATCTAGGAGGAATAAGCATGTCAAGGATAGGTAAACTACCCATTGAAATACCAGCTGGTGTTAAATTTACAGTAAGCGATACAAATCTGGTTACCGTAAAAGGTCCGCTGGGTGAACTCACACAACAGGTTGATCCGGATATTACCTTCTCATTGGATGGTGATATCTTAACCGTAATTCGTCCGTCAGATGAGAAAAAACACCGTGCCATTCATGGTTTGTACCGTTCATTGGTCAACAACATGGTAGTTGGTGTCTCTAAAGGTTACGAATTGAAGCTCGAGTTGGTCGGTGTTGGTTATCGTGCCGAACACGATGGTCAGGTACTCGATTTGGTTTTAGGTTATTCACATCATACTTACCTGCAACTTCCGGCTGAAGTACAGGTAGAAGCGAAAAGTGATAAACGTAGTAATCCGATCGTAACTCTGAAAAGCTGTGACAAACAACTTATTGGACACATCGCGGCTAAAATCAGATCCTTCAGGAAACCTGAACCTTACAAAGGAAAAGGTGTTAAATTTGTTGGTGAAGTTATTAGGCGCAAGGCCGGTAAATCAGCGGGTGCTAAATAGTTAAATTTTAAAACCATGGCTTTAACGAAGCAAGAAAGAAGATATAGGATTAAGAAGAGAATCCGGAAAATCGTTTCCGGAACTGCCGAAAGACCTCGTTTAAATGTATTCAGAAGCAACAAGCAGATTTATGCTCAGTTGATTGATGATTTATCAGGAAAAACCTTGATGGCGGTATCTTCAATTAATAAAGATTTCGCAGGTACCGAGGGTACTAAAATCGAAATAGCTGCTATTATTGGTAAAGCAATTGCTGAAAAAGCATTGGCAGCCGGTATTTCAGCTGTCGTATTCGATCGGAATGGTTATTTGTATCACGGAAGAGTTAAACAATTAGCTGAAGCTGCCCGTGAAGGCGGCCTTAAATTTTAATAGTTATGACAGGAGATATCAGAAAAGTAAAAACCAGTGATTTGGAACTGAAAGACCGGTTGGTAGCTATTAACCGTGTTACCAAAGTAACCAAAGGAGGCCGCACATTTAGCTTCTCAGCAATTGTTGTTGTTGGAAACGAAGATGGTGTCGTAGGCTGGGGCCTCGGTAAAGCAAGCGAAGTTACCACTGCAATATCTAAAGGTGTTGATGCAGCAAAAAAGAACCTGATTAAGGTCCCAATTTTTAAGGGCACAATTCCTCACGAACAGGAAGCTAAATTTGGCGGCGCCCGTGTATTTTTAAAACCAGCCACTTCAGGTACCGGGGTAAAAGCCGGAGGTGCTATGCGCTCTGTATTGGAAAGTGTTGGCATTCATAACATCCTTGCAAAATCAAAAGGATCGTCAAACCCACACAATTTGGTAAAAGCTACAATCAATGCACTTCTCGAATTACGCGATGCGCATACTGTTGCAGAACACCGTGGAGTAACTTTGGATAAAGTATTTAATGGATAAGGAGTTATGGCTAAGATAAAAATTACACAAGTTAGAAGTGGTATTGGTTCTGATAAAACGCAAAAAGCTACACTTATTGCATTAGGAATCAAAAAACTTAACCATTCGGTGGTACATGAAGTAACTCCACAAATTATGGGGATGGTCAATAAATTGCAACATCTCGTAATTGTTGAAGAAGTTTAAACTTATTAAGAACAAGAAATATGGATTTAAGTAATCTTAAACCTGCTGAAGGTTCAACAAAGAGCGTAAAGCGAATTGGCCGGGGACAGGGCTCCGGACACGGAGGTACCTCTACCAGAGGAAACAAGGGTGCCAAATCGAGATCAGGTTATAAAAGCCGTCGTGGTTTCGAAGGTGGTCAGATGCCTTTACAGCGTGCTGTACCTAAATCTGGTTTTAAAAATATCAACCGGAAAGAGTTTAAAGCGATCAACCTGGATGTTATTCAGGAATTGGCTGAAAACTTAAAGCTGACCTGTGTTGATGTCGATACTTTAGTTGAAGCTGGAATGGCTTCCAAAAGGGATAAAGTGAAGATATTGGGAGATGGTGTATTGACCCTTAAACTGGAAATTAAAGCCCATGCTTTTTCTAAAAGAGCTAAAGAGACTATCGAGAAACTAGAAGGAACCACCGAAATACTTTAAACCTGATATGAAAAAGTTTATTGAAACCCTAAAGAATATTTATAAGATTGAAGACTTGCGGTCCCGGTTGGGGATCACTTTGTTCTTGCTTTTAATTTATCGTTTAGGTTCGTATGTTTCCTTACCTGGAGTTGATCCGGCACAGCTGGGCCAACTTAAAAGCCAAACATCTGAGGGGTTGCTCGGATTGTTGGATATGTTTTCAGGAGGCGCATTTTCAAAAGCATCAATCTTTGCTTTGGGAATTATGCCTTACATTTCTGCTTCTATTGTAATTCAGTTGATGGGTATTGCGGTACCTTATTTCCAGCGGTTACAAAAAGAAGGTGAATCAGGACGTCGTAAAATCAATCAGTTAACCCGTTATCTGACTGTAGTCATCCTGCTCTTCCAGGCGCCAGCATATTTAGCAAACCTTCATTATCAATTGCCCGCGTCAGCTTTTGCTATTACCGGAGCTCTATTTACAGTAACATCAACCATCATCTTAACGGCTGGTTCGATGTTCGTAATGTGGCTTGGTGAACGTATTACCGATAAAGGGATTGGAAATGGTATTTCGCTGATCATCATGATCGGAATTATAGCACGTCTTCCACATTCTGTTGTTGCTGAATTCATTTCACGCATCGAACAACAAGGTGGAGGTATGGTCATGTTCCTTTTAGAGTTTGTCATCTTAACCGTTGTATTCATGGGTGCGATTTTACTGGTTCAGGGAACCCGTAAAATACCCGTTCAATACGCTAAACGGATTGTAGGCAACAAACAATATGGTGGTGTGCGTCAGTATATACCTTTGAAAGTAAATGCTGCTGGAGTTATGCCTATTATTTTTGCGCAGGCAATCATGTTTATTCCGATTAGTCTGGCCGGTTTTGCCAAATCTGATAGTTTAAGTGGTTTTGCGGCTGCTTTTTCAAATCATACCGGATTTTGGTACAACCTCACTCAATTTTTGCTCGTTATCATCTTTACGTATTTTTATACTGCAATTACCGTTAATCCTTTGCAAATGGCTGAAGATATGAAGAAAAACGGAGGATTTATTCCCGGTGTAAAACCTGGGAAAAAGACAGTTGAATTTCTTGATACCATCATGTCCAGAATTACTCTTCCCGGATCTGTATTTTTGGGAATAATTACGATTCTGCCTGCCTTTGCAATGATAGCCGGGATTAATCAACAGTTCGCCTATTTCTTTGGCGGTACATCGCTGTTAATTCTGGTTGGTGTTGTACTGGATACACTGCAACAAATTGAAAGTCATCTTTTGATGCGTCACTACGATGGTTTGATGAAATCAGGCAGGATCAAAGGACGTACCGGAAGTGGAGCAGCGTACTAATAACTATTTAGACATTTATTTGTCTCGGATTGGTGAAAGTTCTAAACTTGTTGAATTTAATTCATAATAATTAGGCTATATTTATGGCAAAACAGTCTTCAATAGAACAAGACGGAACAATCATTGAATCATTATCGAATGCAATGTTCAGGGTTGAATTGGAAAATGGGCATATTGTAACTGCACATATTTCAGGAAAAATGAGGATGCACTACATCAAAATTTTACCTGGTGATAAAGTGAAAGTTGAAATGTCGCCATACGACCTGACAAAAGGAAGAATTACTTTTAGATACAAAAACTAAAGCACCCAATAATGAAAGTAAGAACATCCATTAAGAAGCGTAGCGCCGACTGCAAAATTGTTCGCAGAAAAGGCCGTTTGTACGTGATTAACAAAAAAAATCCTAAGTACAAACAACGTCAGGGATAATTAATTAACTTTGTAAAAAATTTATTTTATGGCTCGTATAAGTGGTGTTGACATCCCTAACAATAAGAGAGGCGAGATAGCATTAACCTATATTTACGGTATTGGTCGCAATCTTTCTGTTACCCTCCTTGAAAAAGCCGGCGTTGACAAAAACATCAAAGTTCAGGATTGGACTGATGATCATCTGGCTGCAATTCGTGCAGCTATCAGTGGAAGCATCAAGGTGGAAGGAGAATTACGTTCTGAAACCCAGATGAATATTAAACGATTGATGGACATCGGTTGTTACCGTGGTATCCGTCACCGTGTTGGTTTACCTGTTCGTGGACAAAGTACTAAAAACAATGCCCGTACTCGTAAAGGAAAGAGAAAAACAGTTGCTAATAAGAAAAAAGCCACTAAATAATTGATATTTGAATTATGGCAAAAAAGACTGGTTCTACAAAAAAACGAGTTGTTATCGTTGAAGCAATCGGACAGGCACACATTCACTCTTCATTCAATAACATCATTGTGTCGTTGACCAATGGTAATGGTGAAGTTATTTCGTGGTCGTCTGCCGGTAAAAAAGGATTCAGAGGTTCTAAAAAGAATACTCCCTATGCAGCTCAGGTAGCTTCCGAAGAATGTGCCAAGACCGCTTATGATCTTGGGCTCCGAAAAGTTAAAGTATATGTAAAAGGTCCAGGAAATGGTCGTGAATCTGCTATTCGTGCTATTAGCAGCGTTGGCATTCAGGTAAGTGAAATTGTTGACGTTACCCCACTACCACACAATGGATGTCGTCCTGCAAAAAGAAGACGTGTTTAATCTAATTAATTGAAACAGTAATGGCAAGATATAGAGGACCACAATCCAGAATCGCCCGAAAATTTGGTGAACCAATTTTCGGACCTGATAAAGCATTTGAAAAGAAAAATTACCCACCAGGGGTACACGGTGTCGCTAGCCGCAGACGTAAAAAGTCTGAATACGGGACACAGTTGAAAGAGAAGCAGAAAGTAAAATACATGTATGGTGTTTTGGAACGTCAATTCGCCAATTTATTCAAAAAAGCTTCTGCCTCTAAGGGAGTAACCGGTGAAGTTCTCCTGCAAATGCTGGAAGGCCGCCTTGATAATGTTGTATTCCGTTTAGGAATTGCTCCTACACGTGCTGCAGCACGTCAATTGGTTACTCATAAACACATCAATGTGAATGGTGAAGTATTAAATATTCCATCATACCAGGTTCGTCCCGGTGACGTTGTTGGCGTTCGTGAAAAATCAAGATCGCTGGAAGTTATTACAGCTGCGCTGAACTCGCGTCGTTATACTAAATTTGCATGGTTGGAATGGGATAATACAACTTTGGCCGGTAAATATCTGAACCGTCCGGAAAGAGCAGAAATTCCTGAAAACATTAAAGAACAGCTCATCGTAGAGTTGTATTCTAAATAATCAATTACTCAGTATTATTATGGCAATATTAGCGTTCCAGAAACCCGACAAAGTTATAATGGTTGAAACCGATGAGAAGTACGGTAAATTTGAATTCCGTCCATTGGAACCAGGTTATGGTATTACAATTGGTAATGCCTTACGAAGAATTCTGTTATCCTCTTTGGAAGGTTATGCAATCACAACTGTTAAAATTGATAAAGTTGATCACGAATTCGCTACTGTTAAAGGAGTTATGGAAGACGTAACTGAAATAATCCTTAACATGAAGCAGATCAGGTTTAAACGTGAAGTTGAAGATTTTGACAGCGAAAAGGTTTCGATCTCGATTACCGGACAGGATACATTTACTGCCGGAGATATTAACAAATTTATGACCGGCTTCCGTGTTTTAAATCCGGATTTAATTATCTGCCGGATGGAACCTGAAGTGAAATTGCAGATGGATCTTACCATCAACAAAGGTCGCGGATATGTCCCTAGCGGCGAAAACAAGCCGATCGATGCTGAGTTTGGAGTAATTCCGATCGATTCAATTTTCACTCCCATTAAGAATGTGAAATATGCTATCGAAAATTACCGTGTTGAGCAAAAAACTGACTACGAAAAGTTAGTTTTTGAAATCACAACCGATGGTTCCATTCACCCGAAAGATGCATTGAAAGAAGCTGCAAAAATCCTGATTTATCACTTCATGTTATTTTCTGACGAAAAAATTACCATTGATTCGGATGAAAAATTTGCAAACGAAGAATTTGATGAGGAAGTATTGCATATGCGTCAGCTCCTGAAAACCAAGTTGGTTGACATGGATCTTTCAGTTCGCGCATTGAACTGCCTGAAAGCTGCCGATGTGGAAACTTTGGGAGAACTGGTTACTTACAACCGGAACGATTTGCTCAAATTCCGTAATTTCGGTAAAAAATCACTCACCGAATTGGATGACTTGTTGGTGAGCTTGAATTTGACCTTCGGGATGGATATCAGTAAATATAAACTTGATAAGGAATAATTAAAAATGAGACATAGTAAAAAATTCAACCATTTAGGAAGAACCAGCTCTCATCGGAAAGCATTGTTGTCCAATATGGCCAATTCATTGATTTTTCATAAACGGATTGCAACGACTGTAGCAAAAGCAAAAGCCTTAAGAATATATGTTGAGCCTCTTATTTCCAAAGCGAAAGATGATTCAACTCATTCTCGCAGGGTAGTTTTTGAATACCTGAAGAGCAAAACTGCTGTTGCCATGTTATTTAGAGAAGTGGCTGAAAAAGTAGCTGATCGGCCAGGTGGTTATACCCGGATTCTTAAAACCGGTAACAGATTGGGTGACAACGCAGAAATGTGTATCATCGAGTTAGTTGACTTCAACGAAAACTTGCTGGCTGCTAAAGAAAGCAAAGCAAAACCAGTTCGTTCACGTCGCGGAGGTAAGAAAAAGGCTGATGCTCCCAAAACTGAGGCTGCCAAAAACGTAGCTGCTCCTGAGGTTAAAGACGAAGAATAAGACAAATTAAAAGAATAAAAAAAGGCTGATATTTTATCAGCCTTTTTTATTACCTTTTTTAAAATTGCAATAACCAGAAGTATTGAAGATATTCTGGTGTTTTTTTATCTGTAAAAACTACAGACTTTCTTGTTTTTTATGGAGATGAAACTCAATTTTTGATAATAACTCCTCGATATCAATGGGCTTAATTAAATAGTCGTCCCCGCCATTTTTCAAACAACGCACCCGCTCATGTTCAAAATCGTTTGTTGTAACAAATAAGATGGGTATATGCTTGTTCCTAAAACACGCTGATTGTCGTATTAGGAGCGTAGCTTCTGCACCATCCATCACAGGCATCGATAAATCCATTAATACCACATCAAAATCTTGCTCATTCAATATATTTAGAGCTTCGAGTCCATTATTCGCTGTTTCCAGCTCGTAATGTTTTTTGAGCGAATAATATAGAAACTTTCTATTTATGGGATTGTCGTCAACAATTAATAGCTTCACAATACAAATTTTGGATACTTCATTTTCTTACTGATAAAACTAGTGAATTTGCTGATTAAAAAGCACTATTTTTGATAACTCAAATCCTGTATTGGATAACTGAATAGTTACGTTTGATTTAATAACCGACTTATAGAATAGATATGGCCGACGAAAATAAAATAATTTTCTCGATGTACAGGGTAAGTAAAACTTATCCACCGCAAAAACAAGTTTTGAAAGATATCTCCTTGTCGTTTTTTCTTGGAGCTAAAATTGGCATCATTGGGTTGAATGGTTCCGGAAAATCAACCTTGCTTAAAATCATTGCCGGGCTTGAAGGTTCTTTTCTGGGTGAGCTTGTTTTTTCACCCGGATACACTGTTGGATACCTTGAACAAGATCCGCAACTGGACGAATCTAAAACAGTGAAAGAGATCGTGCAGGAAGGTGTTCAGGAAATCGTCAATGTGTTGAAAGCGTATGAAGAAATCAACCTGAAATTTGGTGATCCTGATGTCTATGAGAATGCTGATTTAATGGATAAGATGATTGCCGAACAAGCAATACTTCAGGATCAGATTGATCATTTTGATGCCTGGAACCTCGATGCCAAACTGGAACGGGCTATGGACGCACTTCAATGTCCACCTGATGATCAGCTTGTCGGTGAACTATCCGGAGGCGAACGTCGCCGGGTTGCTTTGTGCCGTTTATTACTCAAATCGCCGGATGTTCTTTTGCTTGATGAACCTACCAACCACCTCGATGCCGAATCAGTACAGTGGCTCGAAATGCACCTTCAGCAATATAAAGGTACCGTGATTTGTATTACTCACGACCGGTATTTCCTGGATAATGTGGCTGGCTGGATTCTTGAACTCGATCGTGGCGAAGGTATTCCCTGGAAAGGCAATTACACTTCCTGGCTCGAACAAAAATCCAAGCGAATGGAACAGGAGGAAAAGGTTGCTTCAAAGCGCCGGAAATCCTTGGAACGCGAGTTGGAGTGGATTCGCATGGCTCCCAAAGCCCGTCAGGCAAAATCGAAAGCCCGCTTAGGCGCCTACGACCGTTTGATCAACGAAGATGTCAAACAGAAAGAAGAAAAACTCGAAATCTATATTCCAAACGGTCCGCGTTTGGGCGAACGGGTAATTTCTGCTGATGCTGTTGCCAAGGGTTACGGAGATCGGCTGTTGTTTGAAGATTTAAATTTTGTACTTCCTCCTAATGGTATTGTTGGTGTTATTGGGCCGAATGGTGCAGGAAAAACGACACTCTTTAAATTGATCATGGGATTGGAAAGCGTGGACAAAGGAACTTTTGAAGTGGGAGAAACGGTGAAACTTGCTTATGTCGATCAAACCCATAAAGCAATTGATCCTGAAAAAACTGTTTTTCAGGTGATTACCGGCGGAAGTGATTTGATTTCGATAGGAGGGAAACAACTGAATGCACGTGCTTATGTTTCCAGGTTCAATTTTGGCGGTGCCGATCAGGAAAAGAAATGCGGATACCTTTCTGGTGGCGAAAAAAACCGCTTGCATTTGGCTTTGGCCTTGAAGGAAGAAGGAAATGTGCTGCTGCTCGATGAGCCAACCAACGATATTGATATCAATACTTTACGTGCACTGGAAGAAGGCCTCGATAATTTTGCAGGCTGCGCCGTGGTGATTTCGCATGACCGTTGGTTTCTCGACCGCATTGCCACTCATATTCTGGCATTCGAAGGCGATTCGAAAGTGGTGTTCTTTGAAGGTGGATTTACCGACTACGAAGAAAACCGCAAAAAGCGAATGGGCGATGTTGGCCCGAAACGTGTTAAATATAAAAAACTGGTGAAAGATTAGTTGAACAGTTTTTACTCAGCGGGTGACATACTCAGCAGGTGACTTCAAGTCACCTGCTGAGTCGATAAAATAAAGAAAAGTCCGGAGCGGGTAATCGCTTCGGATTTTTTCATTTTCAAGGCTTTGTGATTTGGTGAATGTTTATAACTTCCTGTAAAGTGGCTTTGATTCCTGAGGTGAATAGGCTAAATTTGGTAAGTAAAGGGCGAGGTATTTTTAGGAAATGAAATTTTTACAATTGCCATATTGAAAAAATACCCGCAATTGGCGGGTATACAACTATGTGCAAGGCGGCCTGCTTAATGGCATACTTTAAAATTTGCTTAATATGAAAAGAAAAAAATATAGTTCAGGAATTCCTTCATACTTCGATGCGATTCAAAAGATACTGGAAATTCAACGTGATATTTTAACTGGTGTTTTGCCTCATTCAGGTGAACGAGGGAGTAATGATGAACAGAGATTAATTAGTTTTATTAAACAAATATTGCCACAAAGATTTGGAGTTGGTACAGGGTTTATAGTAAACTCAACTTCTAAAGGACTTACAAGCAAACAGAATGACATAATAATTGCAGATGAGTACTTTAATTCTCCACTGCATAGAGAATTATCAGCTCAAGTCTACCCAATAGAGACAGTGTATGCTACAATTGAAGTAAAGGGAACAATTTCTAAGTATAAGAAGCCAAATAAAAAAACTGATCTTGATCAATTACTAGAAAACATTTCTATTATTCGTAAACTCTCTGAAGTTAAAAAATATATTGAGTATCAACCAAAGCCAAAAGACAAGGAACATTCTAACCAAGTAGTTACAAAAAAAAGAGAATTTCCAAATAACTTACCGCCACGAAGTTATCTTTTTGCATACAATAGTGATGATTGGAAGTCAATAGATGATTTTATTGCTTCTCTTCAAGCAGCTATTATAAATCATAAAAACACGCATATTCATGGTGCTATCGTATTAAATAGGAATTGGTTCATTAAACAAAAACCATATGATGATTCAGTAGAGCTATTTGGATATAAGGATAATTCATTACTTAGATTTACTGTAAATTTACTTCATGGAATTCAAAGTATGCCAATGAGTATGGTTAATTTAGATAATTATTACACTCTTTTAGATAAAATGCCCCTTATAGACACTGAAGATTCAGGTTTCATCGGTAATATAGATTAAAATTAAGTAAAAGATTTAAACGATTATAGTGATATAATAACAAATGCCCAGCACATAACAAACGCCATATTCCATAAGGGTTTCAGAAGGTTTGCAGCAGTTCGTCCCGCAAGTAGTTTTGCACGGGGGATACAGACGTAGCTCCGCAATCCCTTACAAAACATGGCGTCGACCGTTGCAAGAAAGTGTGGACAGCGGCAGTGTGGATATCAAACGAACAAAAACTATAGACAGAGATAAAACAAAAACGAGCAAAAATTTGGTCAATTTATGGCAAAATATCAAGTTGGAAATAAAGTAACAAACGTAAACTCACATGAAAAAGGAGTTATTATTGATGTTCTTGCAGGAGGACGTGGACGACAATTATATCGTGTCCGATATGGGAATGAGGATAAAGACTCTTTAGAAACAAATCTTATACATGACACAGATTTAACCGACCCTTTTGAATGTTGCAAACAAGGTCTTTTTGGCTCATATTTAGATTTTTCTCGAATAAATACAACATTCAAAATTCACAACACAAGCAATAATACTATTTCCTCATTAAAGGCTTCTAAAACAATTTTTAAAGCGTACCAATTCAAACCGCTTTTAAAATTTCTTAATTCTGCAAATCGGCGTTTGTTAATTGCGGACGAAGTAGGTCTAGGTAAGACTATTGAAGCCGGTCATATAATGATGGAACTTGCAGCACGAAAAGAATTGAGGAACGTTCTTGTCGTTTGTCCTAAAATGTTACAGGAAAAATGGAAAACTGAACTAAAAGAGAAATTTAATTTTTCCTTTAAAATTTACGATAGAAAAAAAGACTTGGTAAATGATTTGAGTTCAGGTACGGTAAAAGGAATTGTAAATTACGAATCGATACGAAGTTCCGAGAAAAATAAAGAAGAAACCAATCCCCTTCTAGCCCTGATTGCTGAACATATAATAAAATTTGATATGATATTGTGCGATGAAGCGCACAGAATGAGGAATAGTGGAACTAAAACTTATAAAGGTGCTGAGATTTTAATGCCTTTTTCAACTTCCGCAGTTTTCCTGACAGCGACGCCAATAATGATTAGTGAAGAAAATCTTTTTAATTTGCTTTGCTTGTTAGACAACCAACAATTCAATAACAAAGAAATTTTTCAAACATATTTGTCTATCAATAAACCATTTATTACTGCAATTTCTCGGTTGAACAACAATGTAAATCTCCTTGAAATTGCAGAGAATCTTAAGAAATCAGGATTATATATTCATTACGGAGAGGAGAACACATATGAGAAAAATACTACTGTTGATCAATTGTTCTCTGGTATTCCTCTTTATAAAAAAATCATTGAAGATTTAACCACAAAGCCTGATACTATTGATAATAGAGTTCAGTTGCAGTTTGATATTTCTTCGATGAGTATGATGAATAATATTTTTTCTCGTACCCGAAAACGTGAAGTAACCACCGATTGGACACAACCAGTACGAGAACCTCAAACAAAAAAAGTTGAACTTTACGAAGATGAAAGAGAACAATTTGAAACTGTAATTAGTGAGTATATTGAGGATCATGGCTATATTGATGAATATGGTGATGCAAAATTATCACAAGGACATGCTTTAGGTTTAATTCAAAGAAAAAGGCGAATTGCAAGTAGTGTATATGCTTATCTGAATGAAGAAGATTATTTGAATAAAGGTCTTGATGAATACGCATCTTATCGCGATGCCAAATTTGATGAGCTAATCGAAATCATCAAAGAAATTGTAACTAACAATAAAAAGAAATTAATAGTTTTCGCTCTATTCAAGAATACATTAAAATATCTTGCAATAAGATTACTAAAAAGTGGCTATACTCCAGTAGTCATCCATGGAGATATTGCCGAAAGAGATGAAGTAATCAGGAAGTTTAAAACCAATAATTCTGTGAATATATTGCTTTCTTCTGAAGTTGGAAGCGAAGGATTGGATTTGCAATTTTGTGATGCGTTGGTTAATTATGATTTGCCCTGGAATCCGATGGTTGTGGAACAAAGAATAGGTCGTATCGATAGATTTGGACAAAACTCCCAAATAGTAAACATTTACAATCTAATTGTCAAAAATTCTATTCAAGAAGAAATATTTGACAGATTATTAAATCGAATTGGAATATTTCGTAGTTGTATTGGAGATTTGGAAGCAATTTTTGACAAGGATACAGAGTCGGGCACATTGCAACAAAGAATTGTAAAATTAGAGAAAGAGCTTTATTGTACTGAACTAACCGAGGAAGAAAGAACACAAAAAATAGAAAATATAAGTAAAGCCATTCTTATTGAAAAACAAAATTTAGAACAGATTAATGAAGGACTTACAGATACACTCACAAACGATACTTATTTCAGAAATGAAATAGAGAAAATACAAAAAAATTATCGTTATATAACTGAAGAGGAACTTTATAACTATATTCAATCTCTAATTCGTAATCATTTAACAGAATGTACTTTAAAACACATTAGAGAAGGTGTTTACAAATTTTGTATTCCTTTATCCAACAAAACGTATTTGACAAATTTTCTTAACCGATACCAATCCTTTTCAAATGATGTAGAAACTGAATTATTGTTTCGTCAATTTATTAATTCCATCAGAGATAATTCTGAGTTTGAGTTGACATTTAATCAAGATACTGCATATAATAATCAAGGACTAATATTTGTAAATGCCTATCATCCACTTATCATCGCGACAAAAGAATGTTTTAAGCAGAATTTCAAAGAATCAAATACTGCGTTTCAATTTGGTATAAACAAAGGACAATTTAATGATTTACCTCAAATAACATGTGGAGAATATTTTCTCGCTATTTACACAATTTACTTAACCAGAAAATGGTTTGGGAAAGTACAAAACAATGAATTGTTAATACCAATTGTTTTTGATATTAAATCTGATTCAATTATTAACGACAAGGATGTGTCCGAACAATTTTTTGGAGTATCCCAATTATACGCAACTGTAAACCAAATTCCATATCAGCCAACAAATGATTTGATAGATGAAGTTAGAATTGACATGGCGATGAAAATTGATTCGATATTTAATGATTACCTGGAAGACCAAAAAATGCGTTTAGATACAAGTAAGGCTTTGCAGATTCAACGAACAGAGGAATTTTATAACAATCGAATTAAAATTTTAGAACAAACTCTCTCTGATTTGGAATTTAAAGTACAACATTCTTTTTCGGAGGAAGAAAGAGCTCGTATTCAAAGAGTTTTGCCTGCTCAACGAGGTCTTTTAAAGAATATGATAGCCGAAAAACAAGAAGCTATTCAAAAAATTAATGATAGTGAGATACAAACCAAAGTACCCAAGTTAATATCATTGAGTCAAATTAAAGTTTATTAATCATGAGTTATACCGTAGGTTTAGATTTTGGGACCCACCAAACGAAAGTTTGCATTGAAGATGCTTCAAATCCAGCTCAAAAAATTTATGAGTTTTTTGAGTTTGACGATTTACAGGGTGTTAAATCAGTATTGTTTCCGTCTATTGTTCAAATTAACAATGATGACTCAGTTAGTTATGGTGGTTATGTTGATGAAAGTAACTGTAAAACAATGTCGCTTTTTACCACAATGGAACCAATGTTAGTGTTGCCAGAAGAACCAAAGTTAGAACTTCCCATAAAACCCGAAAAATTGCATCCGCCAAAACCTAAAAAGCCAGATTTAAAAGGGCATTCTATAAAAGAGCAACTTCTTTTTCAAGATAAATTCACGAAAGATTATTCGGATTGGGAAAGTAAATGCCGTCAAATAGACAAAGAACATAACAAGAACATTGAAAATTGGGAATTAGATTGTACTGCTATCCAAAACGATTACAATTACGATTTAGATGATTATAATTCGGAAAAACATAAAAAACAAAAAGAATTTGAAATTGCATTGGCTATTTGGGAAAAAGATAGTATGCCAAGAAAACACATATTCAGATATTTCAAATTGGCCACCTTTTCTGACCAAGATTGGCAATTTGGTATTGAACCTGAAATTATTTCAGTTTGGTACTTAACTTTTATTCTCTTTAAAATTCGGGAAAATTTCGGCAACGATTTTTATAATCAAATGGGTGTTCCTTCCAGCTTTGATACTCATGATGCAGAGAAACAAAAAAGTATCGCTTACAAACTTTTAATTGAAGCAAATCGCTTGATATCAGAATATAAGAATTTGGATTATTTCCTTAAAGCAAAATATACCGATTTGTTGAAAAATACTAATTTCGATGATTATACTGAAAAAAACATTAATGAATTGGGTCTAAATGTTTTACCCGAAGCATTCGCTGGATTATCCTCGATTACTCAGCAGGGTAAATTAAGTAGGGGAATGCACCTTCTTGTAGACATAGGTGGGGGTACGACCGATATTGCTTTTTTTACAATTACAGAAAAAAAACTACCCGACATTCATGCTGTTCTATCTTTTCCTCAGGGATTGAACTATATTTTCGAAAATTTCATTGAAATAAATAATCTGAGTTCAATTGCAGAAGTTCAACATTTATTCATGAAAACCCAAAAAGGATTTGATCAATCCGTCTCAGTTTATCAAAGTCAGTTGAATGATAAAGCCAAGAAAATGATTCAACGAATTGAATGCGAATTTAAAAACAGAGAACCTGTACATGGAAGGAATGTTAAAGAATTGATACATGCTTTATCTGACAAGCCTCTTGTATATTGTGGAGGTGGTTCAATGTATGATAAAATGAGGATTCAATTACACTATTTTACAGATGTAAGGTTGATAAACAAAGATTTATTGAGTATTCCATACGTAAAAAACAAGAATATAGATACTTCATTATTTACAATTTTGGCAACTTCTTATGGTTTGTCAATTCAGTTAGAAAATGAAATTCAAATGACTCCGATAGAGAAAGTTTTTGACCCTTTACCACCAAAAGTAACCGAAGATATAAATGATTCGCCGATTGATTATGGACTTGCGGACACATAATAATGAGTTAAAATGAATTTACAAATCAAAAAAACAAGAACAAAACATAAAAATATAAACACCTTCTTGCAACAGCGGTTTTGCGTCAGTTTTTTTTGAAAAAAAATCGAACGCCAAGCTCCCAACCGTTGCACTGCCTGCCTCGATAACTCGGGGCGATCTTTGGCTGGTGCAGATTTGTAATCTGCACCTCATAACGATGGATTTTTGATTCATTTCATTTTTCGCAAATCCAATAATATCTTGCGTTACATAGCATTTCAGGATTTTAAAAATTAGAATCATGACCAACATTAAACTATTCGAAAGCAAGCAAATACGGTCGGTTTGGAATGAAGCCGACCAAAAATGGTATTTTTCTGTTCAGGATGTTATAGAAGTTCTAACAGATAGTGCTGATGTAAAGCAGTATATAAAGAGAATTTTGAGCCGCGATGAGTCGCTTAAAAGCAACTGGGGTACAATTTGTACCCCAGTTGAAATGACCGCGGCCGATGGAAAAAAACGAAAAATTCAAGCTGCAAATGCAAAAGGGCTTTTGCGAATCATTCAATCCATTCCATCGCCAAAGGCTGAGCCTTTTAAGCAATGGCTGGCACAGGTAGGTTCAGATAGATTGGATGAAATAGAAAACCCGGAACTGGCTGCACAACGCACAAGAGAGTTGTATAAACTCAAAGGATATCCCGAAGATTGGATTGAAAAGCGGATGCGTAGCATTGCCATTCGGGAAGAATTAACCGAAGAATGGAAGAATCGTGGAGTTAAAGAGAAAATCGAATATGCTATTTTAACCGCTGAAATTTCGAAAGCAACTTTTGGATTGACACCTTCGGAATACAAAGAAGTTAAAGGACTTAAGAATCAGAACTTGCGGGATCACATGACCGATCTGGAGTTGATTTTCTCCATGTTGGGCGAAGCATCTACGAAGGAAATAGCAGTAAATACCGATACCCAAGGATTTGAGCAAAATAAGAGAGCGGCAAAAGCGGGTGGAAAGATTGCCGGAGATGCACGAAAACAGCTTGAAATCAAATCAGGAAAGAAGGTTGTTACCAGTGAAAACTATTTGCCTGAGAATAAAAAGAAGGTGCCGATATCAAAAACGAATGAATAGAAAGATCGGATATTGACAAAATACAGAAAGTATGCTCAAAATTGTTTCCCCAAAATTACTCAACGAGTTAAGCCAAAAGGCTCTGTCAACACCTCGCAAGCGAGTGAACCACAACTTTCACGATGATCTGACTGATCCCATTAACCGGATGTTGAACGCTTTAGAACCCGGAACCTATCTTCAACCTCAAAGATGGGCCATACCTGCCACTTTCTGATAAAAATTTTGCCAGTTGGGCTCCCCGCGAAGGACATCCCGATTGTACGGAATACCTCTCAAAACTGACCGACCAATATTACCACCGATAAATGTAGCTTCCGGTGCAGGTTTATCCTGAATTTCCTTAATTTTGCTGACTTTCAGAATAAATTGAAACCATGGCACAGAAACCTTCAATCCCAAAAGGAACCCGCGATTTTTCACCGGCTGAAATGACCAACCGGAACTATATTTTTGATACCATTAAAAGTGTTTTTCGTTTGTACGGATTTCAACCGATCGAAACTCCGGCCATGGAAAACCTGTCAACTTTGATGGGTAAATACGGCGAAGAAGGTGATAAATTATTGTTTAAAATCCTGAATTCAGGCGATTTTGCCGCTGCTCCGTCAGACCAGGAATTGCTGGAACGTAACAGTATCCGGCTAACCAACAAAATTTCGGAAAAAGGTTTACGCTATGACCTGACTGTGCCTTTTGCGCGATACGTGGTGCAGAACCGAAACGACATTTCATTCCCCTTTAAACGTTACCAGATTCAGCCGGTTTGGCGCGCCGATCGTCCGCAGAAAGGACGGTACCGCGAGTTTTACCAGTGCGATGTCGATATTGTTGGTAGCGATTCGTTACTGAATGAAATGGAACTTGTTCAGATAGTTGACCAGATTTTTTCCAGGTTGAAAATAAATACGATAGTCAAAATTAATAATCGTAAAATACTGGCAGGGATTGCTGAAGTGATTGGCGAAAAAGACCGGATCGTAGATATTACAGTTGCTATCGACAAGTTGGACAAGATTGGTCTGGAAAAAGTGAATGAAGAATTGCTTGAAAAAGGAATTCCTCAAACAGCAGTGGATAAACTTCAACCTATTCTTCATTTATCGGGTTCTGTTTCCGAAAAACTGGCTCAATTGGAACGGGCCATTGGTCAGTCAGAAACCGGGGCAAAAGGAATTGCTGAAATGAGAACTTTGTTCGGATACCTGGCTACGCTCAATTTATATACAGAAGTTGAACTGGACTTGACGCTTGCCCGCGGATTGAATTATTACACTGGTGCCATTTTCGAGGTAAAAGCCAAAAATGTGGCCATGGGCAGCATCGCCGGTGGTGGCCGGTACGACGACTTGACCGGAATTTTCGGAATGCCAGGCGTATCAGGTGTTGGAATTTCGTTTGGCGCCGACCGTATTTACGATGTGCTGACTCAATTGCAATTATTCCCATCGGTTACAATTGATTCGACTAAACTGATGTTTGTGAATTTCGGACCTGCTGAAGAATCTTTTTGTTTACCAGTTCTGGCTGCCGTCCGCAAGGCCGGAATTAATGCTGAAATCTTTCCTGATCAGAGTAAAATGGCCAAACAGATGACCTGGGCGAATAAAAAAAATATTCCGTTTGTCGCAATTGTCGGTGAGAATGAGTTGGCGCAGGGCAAAATAAACCTGAAAAATATGATTTCCGGAGAACAACAACTGGTAGATTCACAGGAACTGATAAAAATCCTTTCAGAATAGAATACTTTTATGTTATTTCCTGAAAAATATGGAAATTATTTAAAAGAAATCTATGGAAAGAGAAATTCATTATATATCACCTGATAAGCTAACCTACACGATTATTGAAGAGATTCTTGAACACCATAAAATACTGGCGCTATCGGAAGAATCGGTCGCTTTGATTCAAAAAAGCAAAGCCTATCTCGATCGTAAAATAAGCGAGACTGAAGGTCCGCTTTATGGAATTAATACCGGATTCGGCGCCTTGTGCAACATTGAAGTTTCGAAAGATGAACTGAGCAAGTTGCAGAAGAACCTGGTTATTTCACACGCCTGCAACTTAGGACCGGAGGTTCCATCGGATGTAGTGAGATTGATGCTGTTGCTCAAGGCACATGCGCTGGCTAAAGGAAATTCTGCCGTCCAACTGATAACTGTTCAGCGGATTTTGGATTTATATAACAATGACATTCTTTCGGTAGTTTGTGAACAAGGTTCGCTTGGGGCCAGCGGCGATTTGGCTCCTTTGGCTAAATTGTTTCTGCCATTGCTTGGAATGGGCGAAGTTTACCACAACGGAATACTAAAATCAGCTTCAGATGTATTGGTGGAAATGGGGTGGGAGCCTATTCAGTTGCAGGTCAAAGAAGGATTGGCATTATTGAACGGAACTCAGTTCATGAGCGCTCATGCTGTTTTTACTTTGTTGAAATCCTTCCGCTTATTGGATTATGCAGATATTATCGGAGCTTTATCGCTCGATAGTTTTGATGGGCTGATCGAACCTTTCAGGACGCAGATTCAGGATATCAGGCCACATTCAGGTCAGATTAAAACCGCAGCCAACTTTCGGAAGTTACTCGAAGGAAGTGAACTCATCAGCCGTAAAAAAGAGCATATACAGGATCCGTATTCATTCCGGTGTATTCCGCAGGTTCATGGCGCTGTGCGGGATGCTGTAAGCTATGTGGCAGGCATTGTAGAAACTGAAATCAATTCAGTGACCGATAATCCGACTGTTTTTCCGGATGATGACCTGATCATTTCGGGTGGTAATTTTCATGGCGAACCATTGGCTTTGTCGCTTGATTTTCTGGCCATTGCGCTTTCAGAAATCGGAAGTATCTCGGAACGTCGCACTTATCGCCTGATTTCCGGCGATCGCCATCTTCCGGAGTTTTTGGTGGCCAGTCCTGGTTTAAATTCCGGATTTATGATTCCGCAATATGCGGCTGCTTCCATTGTAAGTCAGAACAAACAATTGAGTACGCCTGCTTCGGTCGATTCTATTCCATCGTCGAACGAGCAGGAAGACCATGTGAGCATGGGCGGAAATGCGGCTACAAAAGCATTGAAAGTTGCAACGAATATTTACAGTATTTTGGCCATCGAACTATACAATGCAGCACAGGCCCTGGAGTTCAGACGGCCGGCAAGAACTTCGGATTACCTGGAACGCTTCTGGAATGATTACCGGAAACAGGTTTCGTTTGTTGGTGAAGATACCCTGATGTATGTTGGTATTAACCAAACCATTGAGTTTCTTGAAAAGGGAAAGTATTTTATCGAATAACAAAAAAGCCGGAAAATCCGGCTTTTTTCTATTCTTTATCATGACTTTTTCGGTATTCCCGGATCAAATGGCCTCTGAATTCATTTTCGGTCCGGTACATCAACAGTACTTTTTTCATTGGCAAAATCTTCATGAATTGTTTGTGGTATTCCTTTCTCAGAAGACCTTCACGTTCGAACAATTCAATGTAACTATTGGTCAATTTCTCAATCTCTACTTCTGACAAATTGGAGAATTCTTCATTAGTCATTCGCTCAAAATCGTGAATCTGACGCTGTATATCAAATCTTTTCTTTTCAAATTCGTTGTAAACCGGCCAAAAGGCTTGCGCTTCGGCAGGAGTCAGCTCAAGCTTGCTGGTAAAAAATGAGATTTTTTCAGCCTTTATTTTTTCAAACAGTTCCGGACTTGGACCTCTTCTTTCCTGTGCAATAAGCACTGTGAAAGAGAAGATTGTCAGAATGAAAAAAAGGAATAACTTCTTCATGGTTCGTTAGTTTTGAATTTCGGAATATATTTCGAGATCATTCATTCCGGAAGAAAGATAGGCAAGCATTTCATCCTGATTTATCTCAGGGATGTTGGTTGCTTCGTCCGAAAAGATGGCGTTAACCAATGAATTTTCATCGATGAATGAAAAATTGAGGGTGGAATCATCATTGAGATAAAGAGTCGTGGCGGCCGAAACTACAGATTGATTCGTATTTTTTGGAAAAAATTGGTTGATGGGGTATTGCACCAGCAGATACACCAAGGTAAAACTTGCAGCCAATCCCAAAGCAGGTTTCAGCAATTGGATTATTCTTGCTGAAGGGGATTTAGTTTTCCCGGCATGTTCAATCCCTCCCATAATCCGGTCTTCGAGTGAATCGAAGTAGTGATCAGGAGTTCGAAACGGATTTGTTTTTGGCCGTTTTAAGAATTCAGGTTGTCTATTTTCTTCTTCGTACATGATCTTCAAATGTTTGGGTTTGACATCTTTAATTTCAAATGGTTTAATTTTCTATACATTATATTTTTAAGATGACATTAAAAATATCTGTCTGAACCGGTCAAGTCAATCTTTTTGATTTTTATTTTGTCTTTATGGTTCTATTCTTGTTTCGTGTGTTTTAACGTATTCTTCCACTTTTTTTACTGCATGATGGTAGGAAGCCTTCAAAGCGCCCACCGATGTGCCAAGTATTACCGACATCTCTTCGTATTTAATTTCTTCAAAATACTTCATGTTGAATACCAGGCGTTGTTTTTCTGGCAGAACAGCGATGGCTTTCTGTAAAAGCATTTGCCAGGCATCGCCATCAAAATAGGCATCACTTTCCAGATTTTCAATGAGATAATCGTTTTCGCCATTCAGACTCGACATCATTTTTCGTTTCCGTTGATTCAGAAAAGTGATTGATTCGTTGGTGGCGATCCGGTAAAGCCAGGTAAACAGACTCGATTCGGCCCTAAACGAATCAATTCCGTTCCAGATTTTAATAAATGTATTCTGAAGTACGTCGTCAGTATCATCGTGATTCAATACAATTTTCCGTATATGCCAGTACAACCTTTCCTTGTATTTGGAAATCAGATGCCTGAAAGCAAGTTCCCTTGTCGAAGGATCTTTCAGGCTATCCAGTATTTGCTGGTCATTGGTCATACTTGAGTCGATAGTTGGTAGTCAGACAATAGAACCGGGAAATAGTTTAATTCGGCAATTTGAAGATTAAGTGTTCAGTCTCAGTGTTCAGAAATGCAAGCCCTGAGACTGGAAACTGAGACTGGCTACTTTTCTATTCAATTCTGAAATTCAAACCTTCCATTTTCAGTTTTTCGTAAACCTGAATGTCGAATTGATATAATTTGGCTGCCCGGTGCGCTACATTTTGCTGTTTTACTCCTGAATCAACCAGTAATTTCATTTTTGCCAGTTTCTTCCGGAAGTTTCGGGTATCCATTTTTTTATTCAGAATGACTTCGTAAAGCGATTGAATCTCGGTAAGGGTAAATTTGTCGGGTAAAAGATGAAACCCAACCGGGTGATACATGACTTCCTGTCGCAATTTCAAGAGTGCTTGTTGGATGATCTGATTATGGTCGAAGCAAAGCGGAGGCAATTCATTCAGATTAAACCATTTTAACGATTTGGATAAATTGGATTGTTTCAGATCGTAATAATCAGGGTTAATCAGCGCATAATATCCGATTGTGATAACCCTGGTGTATGGAACACGTCTGGGTGAACCAAAAGCGGATATTTGCTGAAGGAAAACATGATTCAGTCCGGTGGCCTGAAATAAAAGGTTTTTTGCAAATTCATCCAGGTCCTGATCCTCCGGTACATGCCCGCCAAACAGGTTCCAGTAGAGATCACTTGTTAATACCGGATGTTTTTCATAAATCATTCTGATCTGTTCTGAACTGGCTTGTTCCGGGAGTAGCTTTCTAAGCACTTCTTTATCAATTTGATTGAGTAATACCCGCAATCCGGATTTGTCAAATCCAAAAATAACACAATCGACAGAAACTGAATTTAGAATCATAGTGCAATGGCTTTGGTCACAAAAGTAATAAACCGCAATTAAACTCTCTGAATGTATAGATAATAATTGCTATTGTTGCGATTATTGGATTAAAAATGGGCAGGGATGGCTTTTCCCTTTTCTCTTCGGGCTAATTGTGAAGTGGTAAACTTTTATTTGCATTATAGTTGTCCAATTCGATTATCTTTGCACCGAAATTAAAAAAACAAAAAAGAATGGCTTTACAGTGTGGCATCGTAGGATTGCCTAATGTCGGAAAATCGACACTTTTTAATTGTTTGTCGAATGCAAAGGCGCAGTCAGCAAACTTCCCGTTTTGTACCATTGAACCCAACCTCGGAGTAATTACGGTTCCTGATGAGCGTTTGACTAAATTGGCAGACCTGGTTCACCCCGAGCGTATTGTTCCAACAACGGTCGAGATTGTTGATATTGCCGGATTGGTTCGCGGGGCAAGCAAAGGCGAAGGACTTGGAAATAAATTCCTGGCCAATATTCGAGAAACCGATGCAATCGTTCATGTCTTAAGGTGTTTTGATAATGATAATATCACTCACGTAGATACGACCATTGATCCGGTCCGCGATAAAGAAACGATCGATATTGAGTTGCAGCTGAAGGATCTGGAAACAGTCGAAAGCCGAATAGCCAAAGTTGAAAAACAGGCCAAAACAGGAAATGATCCTGAAGCAAAACGGCTGTTGAAAATCCTGAACTTGTTTCGTGACACATTAAATGAAGGCAAATCAGCACGGACAGTTGAAATTGACGAAGCCGACCAAAAACTGGCTAAAGACCTTCAATTACTGACCAATAAACCAATCCTTTATGTATGCAATGTTGATGAAGCATCGGTCCTTACCGGAAATGCCTATGTTGAAGCAGTAAAAGAAGCCATCAAAGATGAAAATGCAGAAATGCTGATGATTGCAGCAGCTACTGAGGCTGATATTGCTGAGTTGGAAAGTTATGACGAACGTCAGATGTTCCTGGAAGACCTTGGATTGGAAGAATCGGGTGTCAATAAACTGATTAAATGTGCATACAGGCAGTTACAACTCGAAACTTATTTTACCGTCGGAGTCAAAGAGGTCAGGGCCTGGACTTTTAAACGTGGCTTTAGAGCTCCACAGGCGGCGGGTGTGATTCACACCGATTTCGAGAAAGGTTTTATACGCGCTGAAGTAATAAAATATGCTGATTTTATAACGCTGAAATCAGAACAGGCCTGTAAGGAAGCTGGTAAAATGGGTGTTGAGGGAAAAGAATATTTGGTGCAAGATGGCGATATCATGCATTTCAGATTTAACGTATAGTCCTTTTTTTTAAGAAATTTGCAGGGAGGCAGTCCATTTTGGCTGCCTTTTTGTATTTCAAAGTTAATTAATTGCTAAAATAGTTCCGGTAAGGTATCTTTCGAAAACGCACATGTTTTTTATTAGTCTTTGATTTTGTATTAGGGGGTAGGATATGGAATTCTTATTTATTTTCAGATAGGAGTGTATTTTTTTGAGGAGTCTCTTTTAAAATCGAACTTTTTTTGATTTGTAAAAATAGATGGAGTGTGATCTATTAGACAGAAAATATTGCATAATAGAAGAATAATGTCAGAAAAATATTAAAAATATGACCAAAAAGACTATTTTTGAACACGATTACTTTAAGGGATTATATCTAAAACAAATAATATTATGTGTGGATTTGTAGGTGTTTTTGATTTGAAGGTACCAGCGCAGCAATTGCGTCCTCAGGTACTAAAGATGTCGAAGAAAATTCGTCATCGCGGTCCGGATTGGTCAGGCATTTTTTCATGTGACGAGGCAATTCTTTCACACGAACGTTTGTCGATTGTTGATCCTGAATCAGGAGGCCAGCCTTTGTATAGTAAAGATGGGAAACTGGTACTGGCGGTAAACGGCGAAATATACAATCACCTGGAAATTCGTAACCGGATTGGTGATTCTTATGAATTCCTGACTCATTCAGATTGCGAAGTCATCCTGGCATTGTACCGCGAAAAAGGCATCGATTTTTTGGAAGACCTGAACGGTATTTTTGCATTTGCTTTATACGATATTGAAAAAAATGTTTACCTGGTTGCCCGCGATCATATCGGGATCATTCCACTTTACCAGGGATGGGACAAATCAGGAAATTACTTTGTTGCTTCTGAGTTGAAAGCGCTTGAAGGACATTGCAGCAAGATTGAAGAATTTTTACCGGGGAAATATTTGTACAGTCCTGATGGCGAGGTTAAAACCTGGTATGATCGTGATTGGCAATCGTTTGATGCTGTGAAAGACAATGGTTTTGATATGGATGTTTTGCGTAAAGCGCTCGAAGATGCTGTACATCGGCAGTTGATGTCTGATGTTCCGTATGGTGTTTTACTTTCCGGAGGACTTGATTCTTCAGTTATTTCGGCCATTGCCAAAAAATATGCAGCTTTCCGGATCGAAACTCAGGATTCGGAGCAGGCTTATTGGCCGCAGTTGCATTCATTTGCCGTTGGATTGGTTGGTTCTCCTGATTTGGCTGCAGCCCAAAAAGTAGCCGATCACATCGGAACCGTTCACCACCAGATACATTTCACCGTTCAGGAAGGCTTGGATGCTATACGCGACGTGATTTATCACCTTGAAACTTATGATGTTACCACTGTCAGGGCGTCAACACCAATGTACCTGCTATCACGGGTCATCAAGTCGATGGGCGTAAAGATGGTACTTTCAGGTGAGGGCGCCGATGAAATTTTTGGCGGTTACCTGTATTTCCATAAAGCTCCCAATGCGCGTGCATTCCACGAAGAGACCGTTCGAAAGTTGAACAAACTGCATTTGTACGATTGTTTGCGCGCCAACAAATCTTTAGCTGCCTGGGGTGTTGAAGGTCGGGTTCCATTTCTCGATAAAGAATTTCTGGATGTGGCCATGCGGATCAATCCGGAAGAAAAAATGGCCAAAAACGGAAGGATGGAAAAATGGGTCATCCGCAAAGCATTTGAAGATTATTTGCCTGCAAGTGTGGCATGGCGACAGAAAGAACAATTTTCGGATGGAGTTGGCTACAACTGGATCGACTCGCTGAAAGCTATGGTTAACGAAAAAGTAACCGACGAAATGATGAATACATCCAAATTCAGGTTTCCGATCAACACACCAATGTCGAAAGAAGAGTATTACTACCGCTCCATTTTTACCGAGCATTTCCCGTCTGATTCGGCTGCAAGCTGCGTCCCATCGGTTCCTTCAATTGCATGCAGTACGCCAATTGCGTTGGAATGGGATGCCAGTTTCAAGAACAATGCCGATCCTTCAGGCCGTTCAGTGGGCAGTGTTCATTTGGAAGGCTATGCCAAAGGATAATTAGTTATGTTTTTTGGATAAATATTCTCACCTTTTGGTGAAAAAAAGAACCGGGACCATTGTTCCGGTTTTTTTATTGGCAAAAGCGGATACTGTTTGATTAAATTCTTTTATTTTGCATTTGCTTGAAATACTTACTATTATTTGAAATACAACTATGAAAAAATTGTTACTGATCGCTTTAATGTTTGGTTTTTTTGCATGCACCCAAAAACCTACCTATAAAGTTAGTGTGAAACTGACTGGTGCCGAAGGCAAAGCATTCCTGAGTCAACGGATGAAAGGTGTGTGGGTGAAACTTGATTCGGCTGCCCTTGAAAACGGAGAATTTCAGTTTAAAGGATCCGTGAAAAATCCTGAAGTTTATTTTTTGAGTATTAGTTCGAAAAAGGAACGGTTACCATTCTTTATTGAAAATTCAGTTATTTCGATTACTGGTTCGTCCGATTCGCTAAGCAAAGCAAAGGTTGCTGGCTCATCGGTTAATGATGAATATCAGGCGATTGAAGATAAGATTGGTGAGGTGAGTAAACAAGGTTCCGAAATTTACAAACAATCCAAAGAGGCTGAAAAAGCGGGCAATAAAATAAAAGCTGACAGCTTGATGGTTATGGCAGAAACGTTGTTTAACTCAATCGATGAACAACAAAGAGCAATTATCAAAGCCAATCCAGCTTCTTACGTTTCGCCTTTTCTTTTGAGCCAGATTTATTATGAAATGGAAGCCGATGTGCTGGAAGGATTTTTATCCGGATTCGATCCGAAACTCGACTCTGTTGCTACAGTTATTAGCCTCAAAGAACGGGTAGCCAAACTTAAACTGGTTGCAATCGGGCAAGCTGCTCCCGATTTTACGATGAACGATGTGGCTGGAAATCCCGTAAAATTAAGCGATGTCTATTCAAAGAACGAATATACCCTGGTCGATTTCTGGGCTTCATGGTGTGGTCCTTGCCGTCGTGAAAATCCCAATGTTGTAGCAGTTTTTAATAGTTATAAATCCAAAGGGTTTGGAGTATTTGGAGTATCACTCGATGCCGATAAGGAGAAATGGGTAAAAGCCATTGCCGACGACCAACTTACCTGGCCGCATGTTTCTGACCTGAAAGGATGGCAAAATGAAGCAGCCGCGATGTATTCTGTCAATTCAATACCTGCAAATATGCTGGTTGACAAAACCGGAAAAATTATTGGACGTAACCTTCGTGGTGAAAAACTTCGCGAAACGATTTCCGAATTGTTGAAATAATAGGAACGATGTACGATTTGATAATTTATAATTTACGATTTTGGGTCAAAACATCCTGAAATTGTAAATAGTCAATATGAAAATAGTAAATGGTTTAACTTTACTCACTTTAGGCATTTTTCTATGGAACAACTAACTCTCACTACACCAGCCTTATTATTCTCAGCTGTTTCGCTGATTACTCTGGCTTATACCAACCGGTTTTTGGCCTATGCTTCGGTGGTTCGAAGTTTGCACACCAGTTTTAAGGAAAACCCAAATTCCATTCTACTCGGGCAAATTCAGAATTTAAGAAAACGGTTACAACTGACTAAAACTATGCAGATTTTAGGAATTTCCAGTCTTTTGCTTTGTGTAGTCTGTATGTTTCTGATTTATGTACATTTTCATATTTGGGCCGAACTCCTCTTTGGAATTGCTCTGGTTTTGCTGATTCTATCACTCGCCATTTCCATCCGTGAAATTCAAATCTCAGTCAAAGCCCTTGATCTTCATCTCAACGATATGGAGTAAGGAAGTTCAAAGTGCCTAAAGCTGAACTGTTTACCATTTAGCCATTAGCCATTGGCCATTGGCCATATATCATGCTCGTTTAAGTATTTAAATAGTACATAGTAAATTGACTAATGGTCAATCCTTTATTCCGCTTTAGTTCACTTTAGGCGCTTTCTTTCTTATCTTCGGAACTTTATTTTACAAAACTTTTATGGGGCAATATTTTGGTGAAATTGCTGCTTTGCTGACTGCAGTTTTCTGGACAGTAACAAGCATGTCAT
>JAUXUF010000214.1 GCA_030684645.1 Bacteroidota bacterium
CGAGCCAGACCATGTAATATGGGAGGCAGATTTTAGAACAAAAAAGAAATAGATATGGATTGTGCATTATGTAAAAATGGATCTACCCAAAAGGGCAATGTAACGGTAACCCTTGAAAGGGGTTCTGCTATTTCCTGATTAAAGATGTACCTGCCGAGGTGTGTACAAATTGCGGCCATTACTATCTATCAGAAGTGATGACAAAGATCATCATGGAGAAAGGCAGAGAAGCCATTAGTAAAGGTGCTGAATTCGAAGTGATGAAACTTCAGGTAGCCTAAAAAATTGAAAAAGGAACTGCTAAGAAAAGCAGCGGTAATACTAAAGCTAAATCTGCTGAGGCGGTATCAACCCCCAATCGCCCTCGTTTGTAACGAGGATAAGCGAGAATGGCGATTGTATCGCTCTTTTATCATCTTAAATAAAAGCTCAAAGTATCTGCAAAGACTGGTTGCTATCGTACATTACAAATGTACTTCTCAAGCATCCGCGTTGCTCCACAGGAATCCCTCCGGGACAAACGCGGACGATTAGGGGCTGTCTTTTGTTTAAAGGTTAGGTTTTTTTAATTGATTGTGAATTGTTTTATCCATTCGTTTTCCCGGAGTCATATTTTGATTAATCAGGAAAGTCACCGCAGACAGGCGTTCTTGCGGTGTTTTAGATAGCCAATATTCCATATCCTCAATAGTAATATCTGTATAATTACATCACTTCGATGAGGAAATCTCCGGTTTTTTCTTTTAAGGATCCGAAACAAATAATATTCTTTTCGGGAATTCCATTGTCCCGTAAAACCTGCTCAAATTCTGCTGTTCTTGATGCTTCAATGGCTACCAGCAATCCTCCGCTGGTTTGGGGATCGGCAAGAATGGTGGTCATGCGATTCAGTTCGCTGTTTCCTCCCGCAATTTTATGTCTATAGCTGCTCCAGTTGCGGTTTGTTCCGCCGGGAACAGAATTCTGATCCAGGTATTCTCCGATCTCATCGATCTTAGGAACTTTATCAAATTCAATTAGCGCCTGTAAATTGCTTCCTTCACACATTTCTGATAAATGACCGAGTAAGCCAAATCCTGTTACATCGGTCATGGCTTTTACATAATCCAGTTTGCCCAGGGTTTCGCCGATCTTATTCAGCATAGCCATACTTTCGGGGGCAATAAAGGCATGTTCAGGCTTCAGGATCCCTTTTTTCTGGGCCGTGGTCAATATCCCCACGCCCAAAGCCTTGGTCAGGTACAGCTT
>JAUXUF010000218.1 GCA_030684645.1 Bacteroidota bacterium
TAACCACTCCGTTAAAAGGTGCAGAGATACTTGTTTTATTGATTTGTTCCAACAAAGTGCGTCTTTGCAATTTGGCAGATTTTAGTCCAAGTTCTGCTTTCTCTAATTGCACACCCTGAATCGCATCTGCTTTGGCAAGGATGACATAACGCTTTAGGTCGGCTTCCAAACCCTCAATTTGCACTTCTATGGATTGAAGTTGTAATTTCAATAAAGAATTATCGAGTTGGATTAGGGCTTGTCCCCTCTTTACAAAGTTTCCTGCATCAACGAAAATCGTATTGATTTTACCTTGTATTTCAGCACTGATCTTTGTTTCTTTATTTGGTTCAAAGGTGCCGGTAAAAAAATAATCAGCATCTATATCCTCAAATTTCAAGGTGTCTGCCTGCACATTTAGGGCTTGCTCTTTATCATATTGATAAATTTTCTGCTGAGTAGTTTTTTTATTACTCTTTAAACGAATAACCACAATAGCAACCAGCACTAACGGGATTATGATGTATAAAAACCTTTTCATATTTATTGATTTATTTTTAATTATCAGTTTTTTAATTCCTAATTCTTAATTGAAACATTTCCGGTTAATTTTTTAAGTTCCAAATCTGCTTTCAGATAATCAACCACAGCAGACAGATAGTTTTGTTGTGCTTCCCGCAAGGCATTATCGGCCAGCAGAACATCTGTCAAACTTGCGGTTCCTAATTTTTGCTGTAAAACTGTTTGTTCATAAACAGATTGTGCCAGTTGTATTTGTGAAAGCGAAGTTTCTACAGATTTTTGAGTCGCCATTCTTTGCTGTTTTGCATTTTTAACCTGCATATTATTTTGTTCCGTCAGTAAGGACAATTGAAGGTTGCTGTTCTGTATTTCTAAATTTTTCTGATTGATTTTTCTTTGGGTAATAGTTCCATTAAACAAAGGATAAGTTATTTGAATACCTGCAAAACCTATGGGGAAGAATTTTAAAAAATCACTGTTCTTTTTGTCATAACCAAAACCTGTTGTTCCATACGTTCCAAATAGCGAAAGTGAAGGTAAACGTGAATTTTTCAGCGTATTTAGTTCACTTAATAGAATACGATTTTGTGTATTTGCCAAACGGATATCAATAATTGATGATCTTGTATATTCGTTATTGAGAAGATATTTTATGTTGTGGACAATTTCAATATTTTGTTCAACAGATAAACCCATTGCAAATTTTAAAGAATTTAGTACCTGTTCATATTTGCTCCTGATTAATGCCTTTTGATTTGCCAATTGCTCAACCTGTAATAGAACTTTACTTACATCGGTTCCCTTTGCCATCAATTGTTCTTTGAGCAATTGCATATTCTGAAGCAGTTTTTGACTGTTTACACTATTTCCGTCAATAAATATTAGCTGATTGTATAAGATCTGGGCATTGTAATACAGGTTGGATATTTCAAAGTAGATTTGTTCTTCAGTTTTTTGATATTGTAATCTTGTTAGTTCGGATGCTATTTTAGTTGTTTGAATAGCGCCGTAAACTTGCGGATTATATAAAGGCATTGAAAGTTGCAAGTTGGCATTAATGTTATGCGGAACACCAAATTGAGCTTCTTTAAACTGACCATCAGGACCGCCAAAAACTGACAAAGGCATTAACTGATAGGGCAGATCAGCAAAATATTTATAATCTGCATTGGCCGTTACTTTAGGTATTAACCCGGCTTTAATTTCTTTATACTTTTCTTCGCCTATAGATATAGTAATTCTGCCCATTTCCAGGTTCTTGTTGTAAACCTGTGCGGTATCAATGCACTGCTGCAATGTTAATACTTGTGCATTTGCAGCATTCAATCCTATTACAGTGAGTAACAGAATAATATTTAGTTTGTGAATATTTACTAACATATCCGGATATTTTTTTTAACTCAATTCCTTTAATTATTTTCTTGTGCCACCATGTCCGCCTGCTACAATGCCTAAGATCTTTAAACTCAGGTATATCAATTTAAAAAACTGAATAAAAGGATTTTGCATTCGGGAATGCTCGGATTTTGAAATTTTATGTATCATGATCTTAAATTTATTCCGGAATTAACCACCAGAAAGGCTTCATTTTTGCTTTATATAAAAATGCATAATGTAATAACAATTTCAACCAGTGACCGGCAAGTCCCATATCACCAAATGTCTTCTTCAGATCCCTTCCGTGTGTTTGTTTATACTTTTCATAATCGGGAACTATTGGAAATGTAGTCATACTGATGCCATTCCCATCCAGAAGGCCATAACCGGCAGATGCGATACATGCGGCCCCCATATTACCCATAGAACCTTTATGCTTTAATAAAATTTGATCCGGCGGGGAACCGCTTTTGATATTATCAATAATATTGTCTGCAACCAGTTTTGCAGTAATTCCGGAGGGCATGCCTGTACGTGGAGGAGCCGGGAAGATATCTGTTCCATTCTTACTTTTACGGGGTATTGAAATCGAATGCGGGGGGGCAAACGCAATACCGGGAGCAAAAATATTTCTGTAACTTGGATTCTGATAGGTCTCAGGCCAGTCGCGAACAGACCATTCTTCATAAGGTTTTGCAGAATAATCTGCATCAACTATCATAAAACCCTTAAACAATCTATCAGTGATATCCTTATTATCTTTGTCGTATGCTTTAAATCCATGCCCTGAAAAGGAAGGAATTAACATAGCAAAATCGAATTCTTCCGTTTTAAATTCTCCGTCCAGATTCTCGTATAAAACCTTTCCATCTTCCACCTTATAAATTCCTGCACCTAAAATCCACTTAATCCCACGGTCAGCAAACACCATTTCGACCATATCGCTCGATTCCAGGGTATCATTTCCGTAAGTCAGAAGCATACCATCCATGCCAAAGTCACCTAACTTAAATTCATTAGATATCCAGGTAACATCTATTTTATCCCTGACATTCAATTTGACTAACTCCTTCTCAACATTCAAAATATACTCGAACGCGGCACCCTGGCATGTAGCTCTTGCATGACCCGTTCCGATCATAATTTTGGCCCTTTTACCGGATGACTTAACCGAGTTGACCAGCTCGTGTAATGCTGCTGAAGCATGAATAGCGTGATCGTAGGTAC
>JAUXUF010000243.1 GCA_030684645.1 Bacteroidota bacterium
TAAATGAGAACTGGGAAGAAGTTGAAATGTGACATCAAAATCATAAGCATGAAGTATTCTTTAGAACATCTGTTTCAAAAATTTATCATATCTATTTTGGCACTAACAACGAACATTTCTATTGCCCAAAACCGAATTGAAGGGTTGATGTACCTCGACCAGAAACCTGTTTCAATCGAAATTAAAGAGGAGAAAATAGTCAGCGTTCAATCGATCGAAAAGCTATCCGACGAAAGTCATCCGCTTTATATCGCACCCGGATTAATCGACAACCAGGTAAACGGTTTTGCAGGAGTTTCTTTTTGTTTCGCAGGTGGTCAATTAACCAAAGAAGGCATCCTGAAGGCAACGCAGGAGCTTTGGAAAAAAGGAGTTACCACCTATTCTCCGACTCTTACCACCAATAGTCAGGAAGTTTTACTTCGGAATTTTACCTTGCTGGCCAGTTCAAAAAACGATGAGTCTATTCACGGTTCCATTGCAGGATACCACCTGGAATTTATCCGCAAATGCACGGCATTGGGAATCACGGTTGCCATTGGCCATCACAATGCGACTAAACCCATCATTGATGAAACTGTATTGAACGGAGCCCGGATTGCCACTCATTTGGGAAACGGATGTGCGAATATGATCAACCGGCACGCTAATCCGTTGTGGCCTCAACTGGCCAATGACCAATTGATGGCCAGCATCATTTGCGACGGGTTTCACCTGCGTGACGAAGAAATTGAGATATTCTATCGGGTAAAAGGACCTGAAAAAACAATCATCACTTCCGATGTGACAAGCTTTGCGGCTTTGCCCCCTGGCGAATACAAAAACGAAGAGGGCAATTCAGAATTAATAATTAAAAAGACTTATGTAGCAGGCAAATTAGTTTATGACAGTTCAAAATGAAGATAAAATAAGTTTAAGAACTATTGACACCTCTTATACCTGAAGAAAAATGAAAATAAAAATTTCATATTTGATTACCGCATTAATCTTCGCTTTATTAATGGCTGGTTGCATACCCAATAATCCGGATAAAACCAACATCAATTTAGTTGATCCATCTATCGGCGGAATGGGTTTTCTGCTCCACCCTACCCGACCTAATGTACAATTGCCAAACCAGATGATCCGGATGCACCCCATGCGGGCCGATTATCTGGACGATCAGATTAGTTTTTTTCCGTTGACCATGATTTCACATCGCAATGGTGAACTATTCGGAATTCTGCCCGGATCAGGAAATAATGAGAAAGGAACATGGAAAGCAAGGCAAACCTATGATCATGATCTGGAAATTGTACGTCCTTACTATTATTACACTTATCTGATCGATGAAGATATTAGAGTGGCCTTTACACCAGGGGGAAAGACAGGTTTTTTTCGTTTTAATTTCCCTGAAAAAAGTCAAAAAATTTTACGGCTTCAAATCAATCAGGAAGGACATTGGAATATTATTTCTAAAAATTCGTTCTCGGGCGAGGAACAATTTCAGGGAATGAAAGCTTTTGTTTATGGTGAGTTCAAACAAGAATGTAAATCTGTATTAAAAGAAGAACCCAAACTCATCAAAAAAACAAATAAAACCAGACTGGAACCAACTGCATGGTTCGAATTTCAAAAAGATCTGGAAAAGCCGGTCGAATTCAAATACGGCATTTCATTTATTAGTGTTGAACAAGCCAAAGTCAATCTCAAAAATGAGATTCCTGAATGGGATTTTGAGGCTCTCAAAAACGATGGTGAGCAGATGTGGGAAGCTGCACTCAACCAGATTAAAGTGAAAGGAGGTACTGAAGCACAGCGCCGTACATTTTATACTTCGCTCTATCGCACGTATGAACGGATGGTGAATATTAACGAATACGGCAACTATTACAGCGCTTACGATCACCAGGTACATCACACCGATCGCGATTTTTACATCGATGATTGGGTGTGGGACACCTACCTCGCCAACCACCCGCTACGTATGATCCTTCAGCCTGAAAAAGAAGCGGATATGCTCCAATCCTATACCACCATGTACGAACAGGGAGGCTGGATGCCGCAATTTCCGCTACTTTATAAGGACGACCCTGCCATGAACGGCTTTCATTCCACCATCGTTTTTCTGGATGCCTGGCGGAAAGGAATCCGAGGATTCGATGTGGATAAAGCTTATGAAGGAATCCGGAAAAATGGTACTGAAGCCACCATGCTCCCCTGGCGCAATGGTTCCAAATGCATACTCGACACTTTTTACCGTAAAAAAGGTTTTTATCCGGCCCTGATGCCCGGTGAAGTGGAAACAGTTAAGGCCGTTCATGATTTTGAAAAAAGGCAAAGTGTCGCTGTTACGTTGGGGGCAAGTTACGATGACTGGGCCCTTTCGGAAATGGCTAAAGAACTGGGTCATAAGGAAGATCAGGAGTATTTCCATAAGCAGGCAATCAACTACCACAATTTATACCGTCCGGATAAAAAAATGTTCTGGCCTAAAAATGCCAAAGGCGAATGGATTGAAATCGATCCAAAATTTGACGGTGGCCCCGGTGGACGCGATTATTACGACGAAAACAATGGATACACTTACCAATGGCAGGTTCAGCAAGATATTCACGGATTAATAAAATTAATGGGTGGCCGTAAAAACTTCACAGCTAACCTGGATCAATTGTTCCGGGAAGATTTAGGTCGTACCAAATATCAATTTTGGGCTAAATTTGCTGATGCGACCGGCATGGTCGGTCAATTTTCGATGGGCAATGAACCTAGTTTCCATATTCCATATTTGTACAATTATTCCGGAGAGCCCTGGAAAACACAGAAACGGATCCGGTTTCTGCTCGATGTCTGGTTTCAGGATAATATATTTGGAATTCCGGGTGATGAAGATGGTGGCGGAATGACCGCTTTCGTCGTATTTTCATCGATGGGTTTTTATCCGGTCACACCCGGGCTTCCCATATATAACCTTGGCAGCCCGGTATTTGAGGAAGTCAAAATCAAGCTCAACAACGGCAAAACGTTTACCCTGAAAGCTCACAATTATGCGAAAGCCAACAAGTACATCCAATCGGCAAAACTGAATGGCCAGCCGCTAAACCGCCCTTGGTTTACACATACCGATCTGCTGAATGGGGCAACGATTGAACTGGAAATGGGGCCGCTTCCCAACAAGAAGTGGGGTACATCGGTTGATGCAGCGCCACCTTCAGAAATTAATAATTAGGCCAATGATTGAAAAAATTACGTCGCATAAACGATTTTGGCAGGGTCAGGGCCCAAGCCTCATTCTGATTCCTCCTTCCCGTGCAGGTTTATACGACCTGAACGACTATCCACGGCGGTTTCGTGATCCGCAAGTCATGTGGAAAACTGAAATGAAACGTGCACAAGCTGTGATTGGATGGCCTACCGATGGTATTCCGACCATTCGCCCGAACCTGGGAGTGATAACAATTCCCGCCATGGCAGGGCAGTCTTTCCAAACACCTGAAAATTCGATGCCCTGGCCTGGTGACCCAATGTCTGTAGAAGAAATACGGGCAATTAGAAATTCGGGGCTGATGACTTCTGATGTTTTCAAATTAGCGGCTGATTTTTACCAAATACACAGGGAAAGCAACAATAAACCAATTTCCGCCTATCTTCCGGATACACAGGGCGTATTCGATATTGCCCATTTGCTTTACGGTGATGAAATATTTTATTCGTTGCTCGATACGGAGGAAGGGAACTGGTTTACCGAACTGATGGAGATTAGTTTAGATCTTTATCTCAGGACTTCCGAAGCATTTAAAGTTGTAATGGAAGAAGATCCGGAAACCATGATTCATGGTCATGGCACCGAGCAGGGAGTTTACTTTCCGCAGGCAGGAGTAAGGGTTTCAGAAGATACGGCCACCCTTTTATCTCCGGAAATGATCGAAGAATGTATTCTCCCATACATCCGGCGAAGTGTGCAGCCTTTTGGCGGCGGATTTCTGCATTACTGCGGAGTACACCCCACTCTGTTTGACCAGTTTACTGGAATACCTGAAATCAAGGCCATTGATCTTGGAAACCCGGAAAAATACGATACAAGCTATTTGCTAGAAAGGTGTGCCGAAACAAAAACAGCGCTTTACAGCCGGATTGCGGCTGAACCGGGAGAAGACTGGAGGGAATACACGAATCGGATCGGATCTCTGGTAGCAAGCACCGGAGCGCGTGTCATCCTGCGACCGCTTGTTTTTCCTGAATCACACGAAGAATGCAGTGAGATGCTGGAACTTTGGCACGAACTAACATCAAAATAGAACTTACATCAATTCGAAAAATAATGAAAAAATACATCCTGATCCTGCTGCTCCTCATTATATTCAGCGCATGTACACAAACTTCTCCGGAACGACTGACCGGTTTTGTCAATCCCTTGATAGGAACCGACGAGGATGGACATACATTTCCGGGAGCTCTTGTCCCATTTGGAATGGTACAATTAAGTCCGGATAACGGAGACCATGGTTATAACTGGTGCAGCGGCTACCATTACAGCAGCAGCCACATCGTTGGCTTTAGCCACACGCATTACAGCGGAACAGGAGCCGAAGATTTGTGCGATATTTCGGTGTTTCCTTTAGTCGATACGGAAGCTACTCCAAAATCGATCCGGAGCGGATTTTCTCATGAAGATGAAGTAGCCATCCCCGGTTATTACTCTGTCTTGCTAAAAACATTCGATATAAAGGCTGAACTCACGGCTACCGTCCATTGCGGGATGCACCGCTACACTTTTCCGGAAAGCAAAAATCCGGCAATCAAGCTTGATTTAGGCTTTGGTAACGGACTTGAAGCAAGAGTTGGTCATAATGGCGATGAACCTCTGGAATGCTACTTCAAGAAAATAAACGACAGCACGGTAGTTGGATTTCGCCGTTCCATAGGTTTTGTAGGCGAACGCTGCGTTTACTTTGCCGCTCAAACCAGTAAACCTTTTGATGATCTAACACTTTTTGCAGACAGCACCCGTGTAAACTCCAAACTGGAAGCCAGAGCAGTTCGGGTCAGTTCGTTTCTTTCATTTCCGGAAACAAAAAACGGTGAACAGGTGCTGATGAAAGTGGCTATTAGTTCGGCGAATATCGAAGGTGCGTTGGCTGGACTTCAGGAGATAGAAGACTGGGATTTTGAAGCCGTAAAAAAGAATGCCGAAAATGCCTGGGAAACCGAGTTGGGTAAGATAAAAGTTACTTCTCCGGATCCGGCTTTCAAAGAAACCTTCTACACCGCAGCCTATCACTGCTATTTCGCACCCTTTCGCTATGACGATGCGTTGGGAAACTACTCCGGAGCTGACCAAAAATCACATTCCGGTAAAAATATCTACACATTGAGCTCCTTGTGGGATACCTACCGAGCTGCAGCCCCACTGTTTACCCTGACACAAACCGAACGCCTGCCGGATATCATTAATTCGTATCTTGAATTTTACAGGCAACATGGACTGCTTCCATCCTGGGAATTGTATTTCGATGAGGCCAATGTAATGCCAGGATACCATGCCGTTCCGATCATTGCCGATGCCATTTTAAAGGATATCAAAGGCTTCGATTCCAATTTCGCGCTGGAGGCGATGATAGCAACAGCCAACGAAGATATCCGTGAATCTGATTTCTACCGGCAATATGGTTACGTACCCGACGACCTCGACCCACGTCAGCGGGGCGTAACCAAAACGGTTGAATATGCTTTTGACGATTGGTGCATTGCTCAGGTGGCCAGGAAATTGAACAAACAGGCTATTTATGAGGAGTTCATGAAAAGAAGTGGGTACTGGAAAAATGTGTTCGATTCAGCCAGCGGTTTTGCCCGGCCAAAAGACGCTTCCGGAAAGTGGATGCTTCCCTTCAACCCCAAAGTATCCATAGGTTTTCAGGAGGGCAATGCCTGGATTTACACCTGGTATGTTCCGCAGGATGTATATGGTTTAATTCAGGCCATGGGAGGAACAGAAAAGTTTTCTCAAAAGTTGGATTCACTGTACAATGCACCAGATGCGCCCTATAATGATAGAAAAAACAATGGGTTCTACGGGTTATCTGAGTTTTCGAACGAACCAAGCCACCATGTTCCGTATCTGTACAGTTATGTAGGCAAGCCCGGACAAACAGCCGAAAAAGTGAACCATATCCTGACCAATTTTTACAGTAACCAACCCAATGGTTTGTGTGGAAATGACGATTGCGGACAAATGAGCGCCTGGTATGTGCTGAGTTCAATGGGATTTTATCCGGTAAACCCAGCCAATGGAGAATACGTTTTTGGTAGCCCTCTTGCCGAAAAGTCAGAAATTACGCTGGGCAATGGAAAACGCTTTGTAGTCAAAGCTGAAAACCTGAGCAAGAAAAATATATACATCCAAAAAGCCATGCTCAATGGAAAACCCATATTCCAATCATTTATCAGACACAGTGAAATCATGAAAGGTGGAGTGTTGGTTTTGTATATGGGCAGCAAACCTTCTGAAACCTGGGGAACGAAGGCAGAAGATATGCCGGGGAAGTGAAATTAAGCAAATGAGAGTGAAAAACTCTGTGTGTCCACTCTGTGAAACTCTGTGGTAAAAAGAATAGGACCACAGAGTTAAACGGAGTTATTCACAGAGGACCACAGAGTCAAAAAAAATACATCAAAATGAACTGGAAGTAATGAAAAATATCGCAAAAATGAGAACATTCCTATTGATATGCGCCCTGCTATTGGGCAACATGCTGAAAGCACAGGTAGTCCCTTTTTATTCAGCAACCAACGATAAATATGGATACAAAGACGAAAAAGGCAAGGTGATCATCGAACCAAAATATGAGCTGGCATACACACTGACGGAAGGAATGGCTGAGGTCCGCTTCAATGGAAAGTATGGCTATGTGGACCAAAAAGGCAGGGAGACCGTTCCCACGAAATACGATCACGCCTGGAAATTTATTGGCGGATATGCTGCTGTGAAATTGGGCGATAAGTCTGGGTTCATCGATAAATCCGGGAAAGAAGTGATCCCATTAATCTATGAAGATGCCAACAACTTCCACGGAACATGCTGTTACAAAGGGCAGGCCCATGTCAGGCAAAACGGAAAATGGAGGATTATTAAAATCGGAGGATAGAAATATGGTTGCTCTCGTCAGCATACAAATTCCTTTTTTCATTTTAGGAAAACGGTAAAAGCTGAACGTTTATTTGCGTATTGCGGCCGGCGTATCTGGAGAAATACAGGATTCCATCAATTATTCAACCAATCAAAAAAAGGCCGTCTCAAATTAATTGAGACGGCCTTTTAGATAATAAATGTCTTTTGTAATCTTTAAACTAAGCTAGTTTAACATTTACAGCATTTAATCCTTTTTTTCCATCTTGAAGGTCAAAAGTGACTTCGTCATTTTCTCTGATTTCGTCATTTAAACCTGATACGTGTACAAAGTATTCTTTGTCTGATGCTTCGTCCTTAATAAATCCAAATCCTTTTGAATCGTTAAAAAATTTTACTGTTCCTTTGTTCATGATAATAATTAATAATAAATAAATTTCGCGCAAGATACGGATTAATATTTATATAATGCTTTAATTTTCAATAAATTAATTAGCCCCTCAAATTGTCCCGAATTCGTATAATTAAAACCCCAAAGTTTTTAGGCTACCCTTACTGGCGGAGAAAATAATAATTTATGAATTACACCTTTTCGCAGCTACCCGCAGCGCGGGATTTCACCAATTAATTTACTGCGAAAAGCTGCATTACCGGTTAATCAATTTTGCACTACCACCCGAATACCGGTCACCTTGCACTGCAATTCTGGATGATGCGGCGTTCATTTCCTGAAGCTCGTCGGATGTGAATTCAACTTCTGCGGCTCCCAAATTCTCGTTTAAACGGTGCAACTTTGTAGTGCCAGGGATCGGAACAATCCACGGTTTTTGTGCCAGTAACCAGGCAAGTGCAATTTGAGCAAGCGTAACATTTTTGCGTTGTGCAAATGCGGCAAGCAAATCAACAAATGCCATGTTGGCTTTCAGGTTTTCGGGCGATAAACGGGGAACTGTGCTGCGGAAGTCTTTACTGTCGAAAGTGGTGTTTTGGTCAATTTTCCCTGTCAGGAAACCCTTGCCCAGCGGGCTAAACGGCACAAAGCCGATTCCAAGTCCTTCGAGAGTTGGAATGATTTCGTCTTCCGGTTCGCGCCACCACAAGGAATATTCGCTTTGCAGGGCAGTAACCGGTTGCACGGCATGGGCACGGCGGATTACCTGCACCCCGGCTTCGGAAAGACCGAAATGTTTCACTTTTCCTTCCTGAATCAGATCTTTCACGGCTCCTGCCACATCTTCAATTGGTACGTTCGGGTCAACACGGTGCTGATAATACAAATCGATATAATCGGTTTTAAGTCGTTTGAGTGAACCTTCGACGACCGTTTTAATATGCTCCGGACGACTGGTCAGGCCCAGAGTGGCATTGGTATTTGGGTCGAACTGGAAGCCGAACTTTGTGGCAATAACCATCTGGTGGCGAACCGGCGAAAGGGCTTTGCCTACCAGCTCTTCGTTGATGTACGGGCCATAAACCTCGGCTGTATCAAAAAAGGTAACTCCGCTTTCAACAGCCGACCGAATCAGGGAGATCATTTCCTTTTCATCGGAAATAGTTCCGTAGCCAAAACTCATTCCCATGCAGCCCAGGCCGATGGCTGAAACTTCCAGACCACTATTTCCTAATTTGCGTTTTTGAATTTTTGTTTCCATAGTTTTATGTTTTTGATTTTGAATACTAAGATCGAATAACTTCAGGTAAAAAAAATAACTAAATTAAAACAGTAATTTTCGTAATCCAAACACCCTTAAAAAGGTTGATTTGTCATCAAAGGTTCAGCCAATAGGTCAGTTTCAGGTTAATTGACCGGAATCGCGGCGCAAAATTGTCGGGCGAATAATTGTCGTTATACACTAAATATAAATCCGACAGCGGAGCAAAGCGCCATTGCAGGCGCGAATTGATGCCAAGATTATTGCGTTGATTGCTGTATTGAACCAGGGTTGACCAGAAGAGCGATTTGCTGAAAGTCACATCCACTTTTGGTGTCACCAACCAGAAGTCTGCATCAGAATGTGGTTCGGGCAAACGAATTGCGTCGTACCGGGTGTTCAGGCTTAGTAAAACCCATGGCTGAAACCTGAAAGAAAGTCCGGCACTCGCGGCAAAGCTGTTTCCGTTAAAAAACTGACCTCCGGTTGTTTCCAGATTAAACGAAAATACTTTTGCCAGATTCGACTGATACGTGCTGTTGAACTGATTATAGGTATATTCCGTATTGGCTGCAAGTGGCACCCCGCCAACCTTACGGGCGGGATCAAACGGGCGGGTCAGGTAAACAAACTGGTTATTCAGCGCAAGGTGAAGTGTTGACTGATCTTTGAAAAACAGGTCGTAATACAAGCTATAGGTATGATCAGTCTGCTTGTAATCGAGGCTTGGACGCCAGTAGTACAAAGCCATTGAGGCAGGGCTGTGGCGGCTGATCGGACCATTTTTCGGATAAAAATTCAAAATAAGCCCGTTGCCATTCTTTAATATACCGGTTCTTGGCACAAAACCAAGATCGGAACGGAAACCTTCATCCACATACATCAGGTCGGCTATCCATGTAAACCGGCGGTTATAATAAGTTACCGTTGCCTGCGAAGATAAATTCCCTTTTTTATCGTCAGGCTGAATCGACTTGTGCAGGTAAAACTTACCGGTCCAGCTGTTGTCGGCCGAAGCCAGGTTATATTCAAGGCCGAATACGCGGTTGTATTTTTCCGAAGTACTCAGGAAATCGTAATCTTTTACTGCCTGCCGGTTAATGGCAAAAAACCCAAGGTTCGATCTGGAAAAGACTTTTTTCTGCACAACCATCATCATGTTGTTATTCGATGCAATTTCGTTGGCAATATCTTCACCGGTCTGGATATTCAGAAAACCAAGCCGCCAATCCTGTCCGATTTTTCCGCTTAGCCTGACTCCACCAAGAATTCGGTTTTCGATCAGATTACCATTTTTATCCATGGCCAGTCCGATCCGTCGTGAAAAGAATGGTTTCGCAGCATTATACATGTCCCCAAAGTTTCCGAACAAGTCGTTGTTGTCAATAAAAAACTGCCGCTTTTCAGGAAGGAAAACTTCAAAACGGGTGAGGTTCGTAAAAATATCATCGACCTCGACATTCGAGAAATCGGGATTTACAGTAATATCGAGGTTCATGCTGTTGCCAATGGCCACTTTGACATCACCCCCAAAGTCCAGTGTATTTTTTGATGAACCGTTAATAAAATCTTTTGCTGTTAAAGCGTTGAAGTATGGAATAATGGCAAACGGCGTGCGCGATTTACCCAGGGGTTTTTCGAAATTCATATTTCCCATAAATGCCAGGCTCGAGAGCATCTGGTTTTGAGGAACCCGTGCCCAGGCACTTTGTTCATTGGTTTGCATATCCCAGCGGTAGCACTGCACCCTCCAATCCGTATCACCTTCCTTAAATTTCAGGGAACTAAACGGGATAGCAGCTTCCAGCACGTAATGATCTTTGTACATTTTGCTTTCAACCTGCCATTTCTGGTCCCAGCTTATATTGAAACCGTTTCGGTCGGAACCGCCACCCGAAATGAAAGCCTCCCGTTGAACACCGTAAGGAGTCATTCCGAAAAGAAAGGCGGTAGTTCCATCCTTAAACGTATCGAACATCAGGGTTACAATGTCGTTACTTGTTCCACTAAAGTCGCGGCGAAGCGATGAAACCACATAGTTGTCGGTTTTTACTTCTGCCCGAATCCCGATATAAAGGTTATGATCGTCATATAAGAGTCTGAATTCTGTAGGATTCCTTGAGATCGTTGAATCGGTCGGAAAGAATTGCCAGAAATTTTTACCGCTTTCAGCCATTTTCCAAACCTCTTCATCCAGATTTCCATCAATTTTAATTGAGCTGTTTTCAATCAATTTTACTTGAATCTTGTTTTGCATTTCCTGCCCGAAAGTTAAATGAGAGAAAAGCATAAAAACGATAAAGTATGAGACAATTTTCATCCTGTTTTATTAAAATTTTTAAGCAAAAGCTACTATTAAATCTATGATACAATGTTAGATAAATGAATTTCTACAGAATAATACGATTCAAACAGATACTTACGAAATTCAAACAAAATCACATTTCAGATCTTTTTCTACAGAAAAAAGATCCGTTAAAGGTTTGCCGGTGGAATTTGATAAGGATTGAGAAATCCGGATTTTGGATTGTTTAATGACCGCCAGGTGTAAGCAGCCTGGTGAACGATAGCGAGCCTAATTTCCAGCTGCCGTTTTGTTTCACATACACTTCTGTAACCATAAATGGATTAGTCACTTCATTTCCACCAACTACGGCTAACAAATCAATTCTATTTAAAAGGATGGCAGTATTATCAATTATATTCACCGATACTTCATGAATATCAGATTTCTTGTACCAAATCCCTCCGCTTTTGATGATATTGATTTCCTGTTCTTTCCCACAAGATCCTCCCATATGAACAAACACAGCTTTTTCGTGAAAGAGATTATTCAGGACATCTACATTTTTGTCGGCCATCCATTGCCACTTTTCTTTGGAAAGATTAATGATTTCCTGATCCGCAGAAGAATTTTGAGCGAAGGATCCTAGCGCACTCATGATGATTAAAAAAAGTCCTAGCATTGTTGTTTTCATACTGATAATTGTTTAAAAGATTAATAATTGAGAATTTATTTCCTTGTTGAAGTCAGTTAAATATCAAGCTTTCTGCTACCCATCCATTTTATAATTTCCGGGTTGCGATGGTCAAAAAAGCTGCTGGTTTTCATGTCAAGCGTTTCGATAGCTTCCAAATCTCCAGGTATCAGGTCAAAATCGAAAATTTCGAAGTTTTCTTTTATTCTCTCCTTTTTAACCGATTTTGGAATGGCAACTACACCGCGTTGTGTAAGCCACCGAAGAATAACCTGTGCAATTGTTCTGTTGTATTTCTTGCCAATTGAGGCTAGCAATTCGTTTTGAAAAATGTTGTTTTTGCCTTCGGCAAATGGCCCCCACGATTCAATCTGAACCTTGTTTTCGGATAAAAATCTTTGGGTTTCAATTTGCTGATTAAATGGATGTGTTTCAATCTGGTTGACGGCTGGAACTACTTCATTAAAAGTTATAATATCCATCACACGGTCGGGTTGGAAATTGCTCACCCCAATGGCTTTCACTTTTCCATTTTTGTACAGCTCTTCCATTGCCCTCCACGAACCATGCACATCGCCATAAGGCTGATGAATCAGGTACAATTCCAAATACTCTAATTGCAGCTTGTTTAATGACTTCTCAAAAGCAATTTTCGTGTTTTCGTAGCCGGTATCCTGAACCCATAACTTCGTAGTAATAAACAAGTTTTCTCTTGCCACACCACTTTTTTTAATTGCATTCCCAACCGCAGTTTCATTCATATACGATGCGGCAGTGTCAATTAAACGATACCCTGTTTCAATGGCATCGGTCACACTATTTTCACATTCATTTTGGTCTGCTATCTGAAACACTCCAAATCCCAAGATGGGCATTTCAACTCCATTGTTGAGTTTTACTGTTTTCATTTTGTTCTTTATACTTAATTTTATTTATCCAGTCCTTTTTCTTTTAACAAATGTAAGTACTTACCATTCAGGCATTGTTATACAGATTACTGCAACTTCTACCATTTTTACTGATCTGACTTCTTAAATGGTTACAGCAATGATAGAATACTTAAATTTGCTTCAGAAAAATAATAACAGCGATGGAACGGATTTTCAGATTTGATACTGTAAGTGAATACAATGCCCTGAACAATCACGAAACGCTGCACCCTTTGGTCAGTGTCATTGATTTTTCAAAAGCTAATCCACGATCATGGGGTGGTGAAAAGAGTGTCAAAATTAATTATGGACTGTATTGCATTTTCCTGAAAGATATTAAGTGCGGCGATTTAAAATACGGACGTAATTATTATGACTATCAGGAAGGTACCTTGGTTTTTGTTTCACCCGGACAAGTGATGGAAATTGAAAATGACGGGAAGGTGTATCAACCTAAAGGACATGCCCTTGTATTTCATCCTGACCTGATACGCGGGACATCTCTGGCCAGGAGCATCAATGATTACAACTTTTTTAGCTACAAAGCCAACGAAGCTTTGCATTTGTCGGAACGTGAAAGGCAGATTGTTATGGATTGCTTTTCAAAAATTGAATTTGAACTGCAACAAAACCTCGACAAGCACAGCAAAAAGCTTATTGCCTCGAATATCGAACTGTTCCTGAATTACTGCGAACGTTTTTATGACCGCCAATTCATTACAAGAGACAATGTCAATAAGGGCATTTTGGAAAAGTTTGAAGAATTGTTGAATGGCTATTTTTCAACAGACAAACCTCAAAATATAGGATTGCCATCTGTCGCTTATTTTGCTGAAGAACTTCATTTATCGGCCAACTATTTTGGCGATTTGATCAAGAAGGAAACAGGGAAATCAGCAAAGGAATATATCCAGAACAAAATTATTGATATTGCCAAGAACAAAACCTTTGATACCGATAAAACGGTGAATGAAATTGCTTACGAATTAGGATTCAAATATCCCCAGCACTTTACGAGGCTGTTCAAACAGCGGGTTGGTTTGTCGCCAAATGAATACCGATCGATGAATTAATACGGAAATTGAAAATTCAAATATTCCTGAATTTTAACGGACTTAACTGAACATGTTTCTTGAAAAAGTTATTGAAATGGGTGACTTCGGTAAAACCCAGCGCGTAGGCAATTTCAGATACCGTCCAGGCACTGTGTTTCAGCAGTATTTTTGCTTCCTGCAAAATGCGTTCGGCAATGATCTGCGAGGTTGTTTTCTCAGTTGTTTCTTTTACAGCCCGGTTTAAGTGGTTAACATGTACATTGAGCTGATTGGAAAAATCAGAAGCGGAACGCAACCTGAATGTTTGATGGTTTTCGTCAATCGGGAACTGACGTTCGAGCAATTCTAAAAACAAGGTAGAAATCCGTTGTGAGGCATTGATGAGTTGCTTGTCAGATTTTACAGCGGGCTGAATTTTCAAACCGAAATGTAAAAGCTCAAAAACCAGGTTCCGCAGCACATCATATTTATGAACGTAATCGGAATTGATTTCATCGAACATTTTTTTGTAAATGCCGGTAATTTGTATCACTTGTTCGTCTGACAATTCGAATACATGATTACCACCGGGCTGGAAAACTGAATATTGATTTAAATCGCCAAATTGATGGAAAAAGTGCTGATTGAAAATACAATAGAAGCCGTCTTCGATTCGTTCCAGGTTTTCGCAATTGTAAGGAATCTGCGGATTGGAGAAAAACAAGGCCTGCTTTTTTACGGAAATAACACTGTCGGCATAATTCATATTGATATTGCCAATCACCAGCATGATTTTATAAAAATCTCTTCTTTTATACGGAAGTGGCTTTGTTTTTCCGGGTTCAACAGGCTCATGCTGAAATACATTGAAATGTCCAATCTCATTGCGGATATTGTCTGGAATCCAATCGAATTTCCGTTGGTAAAATTCTTCTATGCTTTCAACTTTACTCATCTCCCACAAACTTACTAATTTTATGGTTTTGTTATTGTTCGACATATTTTTTATTGAAAGTATAAACCAGGCTCAAATTCCATAAAAAGTCTTTACTGGCAATATCACTTTTCAACTTTTTATTGATCATGGCTGCAAGTGAAACCGGAAATTTATCGTGTGAGAGTGAAAAATTAGAGGCAAAATAATAACCATGTAA
>JAUXUF010000033.1 GCA_030684645.1 Bacteroidota bacterium
GCTTTTGTGAGGAGAATAGACATGCTCATAAAATATGATAAGGAAGTCGATGTGGTTTATATTCGATTTTCAGAAAAGATAGTAACTGAAAGCGATGAAGACAAACCGGGAATTATTTTAGACTATGATGATGAAGGAAATATTGTTGGTATTGAGGTTCTAGCGGCATCAAAAAAGATGGAACAACCCAATGGTGTTGTTTATGAAGTTGCATAATGCTTTTTAGTCAGGGTTTCACTTCAAGTGAAGCCCTGACTTCTTTATATAGACATGCAAACGCAATGACTCATAATCATAATATCGGGTTCCAATATATGTTCAATTTTTTAATCATTCACGTATTGAATTATTGCATCTTTCCATTTTAGATATCCTTTCCCATTCAAGTGCAAACCATCAAATGTATAAGCAGGGTCTAATTCATTCTTTTCCGTTTTCAATACATCAAAAATATCGAGATAAGTCAGACCATACTTTTCTGATAGGGTGACTAGTCCAGTATTTATGAACATTATGTCGCTATTTAAGAGGTCAGTTCTTTTATATGTTGGTATAACGCTTTGTATAAAAAGTTTGGTTTTTGGTGATTTTTCTCTAATAGTGGTTATCAGTTTTTCGTAATTCGTTAATATTTGCTCTACCGTATTTTTCCGTCCCAGATTATTAATTCCAATCATCAAAAATATTTTTTTAGGATTAGAACTGACTACTTCGTCTATTCTGTCAATTACACCGTTTATAATATCTCCACCAATTCCTCGATTTTTAATATTTCCATTTCCGAAAAGTTCATGCCAGTCACAGCCTTCTGTTATGCTATTTCCCAAAAAAATTATTTCACTCGTGTCATTTGGCATAATTTCAAAAATGCTCTTTTTTACATTGTAATGATCACTATATCCAGACTGCGCTAGCGATGGGTTTAGTTTCATTTTTAAGTAGTCAATACCGCCTTTTCTATGAATGACATAGCCACCAAAAAGGATAAACAAAAGGTTAATAATTACTGAAAATGCAAGAGTCTTTTTCATTTTTTGTTGTTTTATAATTTGTAACTATACTTGGCTATCCCAGTTCAGAAGAAAAAAATCCCACTTATCGTAAAATCCTACTTCAGTCTGAAATTTGTTTTCGGTTATTCATTAAGTTGTCATATATGATAACCGGTTAGCAAATATAAAATAAAATCTTAGTTGTCACGAATGACAACCAATGAAAAAAGAGGAGCTTCAAAAAATAATTGGTAATAGAATAAGATTGTTGAGGGAATCGAAAGGAGTTTCTCAGCAAGTTCTGGCTGCAATGTGTAATTTTGAGAAAGGAAATATGTCAAGAATTGAAGCTGGAAGGACCAACCCAACTTTCACAACACTTTATAAAATTAGCCAGGCACTCGGAATTAAAATCACTGATTTAGTGGATTTTGAATAGGAGATCTTTTTCAGTCGTTTGAAGAACCAAAAGCTTTTTCCTAAATTGTCGGTTCAATTCTAATACCCGCAAAATGCAACGGAGAAATTTTTTTAAAACTGCAGCCCTCGGAGGAGGAACCCTTGCCCTTGCTCCGCTGAGTTCATGTGTTCAGCCAACCGTTCCAGCTTCTGCTGCGGAAGATTATTCCGCCTTCGAATTGAATGAACTGACCATTGCTCAACTTCAGGAAAAAATGAGTTCAGGAATGTTGACTTCCGAAGAAATTACGAAAAAATACTTGAATCGAATTGAGCAAATTGATAAAAACGGGCCAGAATTGCGAGCGGTTATTGAGATCAACCCTGAAGCACTTGACATTGCCCGAAAAATGGATGTGGAACGCAAATCAGGAAAAGTCCGCGGATCATTGCATGGAATTCCGGTATTGATTAAAGACAACATTGATACCGGCGATCAAATGCAAACCACTGCAGGTTCTTTAGCTTTGGTTGGCGTTCCGGCTCCCGATGATGCATTTATCGTTCGTAAGCTGCGCGAAGCCGGAGCAGTTCTTCTGGGTAAAACAAACCTGAGCGAATGGGCTAATTTTCGTTCTTCAAAATCATCAAGCGGCTGGAGTGGGAGAGGTGGTCAGGTTCGCAATCCCTTTTGCCTCGACCGGAGTCCATGCGGTTCGAGTTCCGGCACAGGATCTGCCGTTTCAGCAAACCTTTGTACGCTCGGAATCGGGACCGAAACCGACGGATCGATAGTTTGTCCTTCAGGAATTAACGGTATTGTCGGCATTAAACCAACAGCAGGATTGTGGAGTGGTGATGGCATTGTACCGATTTCACACAGCCAGGATACGGCTGGCCCAATGGCACGAACGGTTACTGATGCTGCAGTTTTACTGGGTTTGTTGACTGAAAAAGATCATACAAATCCTAAAATATTTGCAGATTATTCACAATCTTTAGATGCCAATGGATTAAAAAATGCGCGGATTGGAATCGCTTCCAATTTCTTTGGGTTCCATGCAGGAGTGGATAAGCTGATGGCCGAAGCCGTTCAAATCCTAAAAAATAGTGGAGCAGTAATTGTCGAAAATCTGAAGTTTGAAAATCAGGCGGAATGGGGAAAGCTCGAATGGCAGGTTTTGATTTCAGAATTCAAAGCTGATTTAAATACTTACCTGAAAAGCCGGACAGGAATGAAGGTTCAGTCATTGGCCGATTTGATCGAGTTCAATCAAAAGAATTCTGAAAAAGAATTGAGGTGGTTTGCTCAGGAAATTTTTGAAGAGGCAGAGAAAACCAACGGTTTGGAAGAACCTGTTTATTTGGAAGCGCACGCCAAAGTCAGAAAACTTACCCGTGAAAAAGGAATCGACTTGCTCATGGATCTGCATCAATTGGACGCCCTGATTGCCCCGACCAATGGCCCGGCGTGGACAATCGATCCGGTGAACGGAGACCATTTCGGCGGCGGAAGTTCGGAACCAGCAGCCATTTCCGGTTATCCGAACATTTCGGTTCCGGCTGGATATGTGCATGGTTTGCCAGTTGGAATTTCATTCTTTGGTCGTGCATGGAGCGAACCGACGCTAATCAAATTGGCCTATGCATACGAACAGGCCACCAATCACCGCAAAGCGCCGGGATTTTTGAAAAACATAGAATAGCTGGTTAAACGCGAAGCCGCAAAGGCGCAAAGATTTAGTTTTTCTTAGCGTCTTTGTGTCTTAGCGTTGGTTTGTTTGTCTTTCGGTATCCCATCCACCAGATAAAGAATCCGCTAATGAGTACAATGAGGATACAAATTCCGGCGAGTGGAACGTAGAGAATATAGAACATGCCCAAAAGTGGCTCAAAGATGCGCCCGGTGTGAACTTCGAGCGAAAGGTTCCATAACGATATTGGGCTTTTGCTGATGATTTCATCGCTCATTCCTCCAAATGAAACATTGTTCCGGATGGGCAAAACGCCATGATTATAATCAAAATAGAATTCATTTCCTGACGGATCAGCAAACCAGCCGTCAATCATGTCTTTCGAAATGGGTGGTCCGACCATCTGAGGAGCCTGATAGGAATTTCCGGATAGGTAGTCAATTAATTGCCCGGTAAACGGATTCCACTGAAATAAGCCATTGAATGAACCTATCAGATAAGTGCCCTCCCCTTTTTTCTCCAGCACATTGCAGCCCATTACGCTCACCGGAGGCTCGTTCATCAGTCGGCGCATCGGTTCCTGAAAATTTTCGTCAGTAAAATAGATTCCGTCGTTTGTCGAAAACAGGACCAAGTGTTGCTGTTCATCATACAAAACACGGCGAAGTTTATCGTACCAGGGATTTGGCGAACTTAGTACAGTTCCTGGAATAGGCGAAACCACTGAATTGGCGATGGCAATCAGCAATGGCGGACGGAGAAACATTCCGGTAATGATCACAAATATCAGGAAAGGAATAAAAATCCAACCCAGCCGGTTGTGCCAGCGCAGATTGGCATTTCGTGCCGTCACCAATCGGGTATTTTCTTTTTGCTTTTTCTTCCGGTGTTTCAGCCATTTCGGGAAAATAAAATGCATCAGTCCGGAAAGTGAAATAATCAGAATGGCCAGTCCAAATAAATCGACGACCAGTTTCCCAACCGGTCCCCAGATTTCGCCACTGTGAAACAACCAAAGCGTTTTGAACAGGCTTGCTTTTCCATCAAATCCTGAAGGAGCCGGCAAGGTGATGGTCTGAAATGATTTTCCGTCAGTACTTTTCAGTAAAAATGAACGGGTTTGAACCAATAATTCGTCCTCTTTCAGGATCAGATCCGTGATCCGTTCTTCAGAAACCGGAAGCTGAATTTTTTGCCATTCGTGTTTTTGTTGGGAGAACTGAAACAATCCGAAATAGGTTCCTGCAAATAGTCTTCCGTCAGGAGTTTTCAGGATTTTACTGATTTTACGATTGTCGATTCCCCTGGAAAATCCGGCATTCCAATCCTGAAATGTTTTCAACTGATCAGTACTGAGCCAAATGCCAACATTCCCATATACCAATGCTGAATCGCCACCCAATAAGCAAACCGATTTCACCGCGCCCTTGTTCCAATTTTGATAACTGTATTCAGCAGGAAGTATTGACCGGTTGATGTTGATGGCCGAAATTAAGCTTCGGTGATTCATCAAAATTCCTGATATGGTAAACAGAATAACGAACAAGGTGATTACTATTCCCGGCCACTTGTGGTACTTCCGGAGTTTTTTGAGGATTCTGTTTTTTGTCATTTAATCAGCATAATAAGGTCGCAAAAGTAAAAACATTGGCCATTCCAAAGTGTAACACTTGTTACAAAGAATGAGTTTTCATCCCGAATCAGGCATTTTAACCTTTCGACTATTTACTTTTAACTTGAGACCGTTTGCTGATCCATTTTTTTAATTTTGTTCAATCTATTAATTTGTAATAAACATGAAGGTTTTCAAATTTGGAGGCGCCTCCGTAAGTTCTGCGGAAGCAGTCCGTAACTCAGTAAATATTCTTCGGATGCACACCGGGAACAAAGTTCTGGTGATTTCAGCAATGGGAAAGACCACCAATGCGCTCGAAATTGTAGCCCGGAAATATTTCAATCAGGATCTGGAGATGTGGACTGCCTTTCAGGAAGTTAAAGAATACCACCAGGGAGTTATCACCGAACTTTGGGAAGAATCCATTGAACTGCCTGAGGTTGAAAAACTGTTTGGGCTGATCAGTAATCGCATCAAAGGGGAGCCTTCGCTGAATTTTGATTACGAATATGACCAGATTGTTTCTTTTGGTGAACTAATTTCCACGCAAATTATCAGTTTATATTTTAATAAAATTGGACTGAAGAACCGTTGGATTGATGCCCGCAATTGCCTGAAAACCGACGACCAATATCGTGAAGCCGATATTAACTGGGAGCTTTCGGCACGATTGGCCAAACGTATTTTTACTTTTGAAACCGACGATTTATACATCACCCAGGGATTTATTGGCGGAACCTTGACGAATCAAACCACGACACTCGGGCGCGAAGGTTCGGATTACACAGCAGCCATTCTGGCCAATCTACTCGATGCTGAAGAAGTGAGCATCTGGAAAAATGTGCCCGGAATTATGAATGCCGATCCTGATTACTTTGCCGGTACGCAGAAACTCGATGAATTGTCGTACAAGGAAGCCATCGAATTGTCCTATTCCGGAGCCAAAGTGATTCACCCGAAAACGATCAAACCACTTCAGAATAAAAATATCCCATTGTTTGTCAAGTCTTTTCTTGAACCTGAAAAAGAAGGAACCATCATTCATGCTCTCGAACATTCGCTTGAATTGGTTCCTGTAATCATCGTAAAGAATCACATGGCGCTGATATCCCTGACACCCAACGATTTTTCGTTTATCAGCATCAACAGCGTTTCGGATGTTTTCAGTTTGTTTGCCAATTATCGTCTGAAAGTCGGACTTATACAGCAGTCGGCAATCGACCTTTCCCTGGCATTTGATGAGCCGGAACAGGGAATTGAAAGTCTGATCAACCAGTTACACGTGAAGTTTGAAGTAAAATACAATACCGGACTGGATATGGTGACCATTCGTTATTATACTCCTGAAGCCGTGGCTCAGATTGCGGACGGTCGCACGATTTACATCGAACAGAAAAGCCGCAGAACGGCGAGGATGTTACTGAAATAGAAAAATTTGGGATTCTTCTGAACAGTAGCCAAAAGATTAGAATAAAGGAATTAGAGTAGTCAATCCTCTTGATGCCAATTAAATATTACCCGTTTGATGCCCATTATCCATTAGAAAATTAGCATATATTTGTTTGCACATGTCTAAACCAAACATTATGAAACGATCTGTTAAAATCATTCTGGTAATCGTTGTATTGGTATTGATATTCGGTGGATATTACGGATACAAGGTTTATCAGGTAATCATGGGAAGCGAGCCCCTGACCGGAGAACTGGAACTCATCCCGGCTGCAATGAATCCGTTACCGCCTGTTACTAAAGAGAATGCTGATTGGCCCAACTGGAGAGGGGCCAGCTTTGAAGGGAAAAATGAAACCACGGGCACCCAAACCGATTGGTCGAGAGGGCTGAAAAAACTTTGGCAGGTTAACTATTTATGTCAGGACAAATCGACGGCTTCATGGTCATCACCGGTTGTTCAAGGTAACCGGTTAATTGTTCCGGGCAGAGACGAGAAGAATGATCTGTTGTTTTGCATTAATGCTGATTCCGGTGAATTAATCTGGCTAGGTTCATACGAAGCAGAGACAGGAACCAGTCATGGCCCGGGTCCACGTGCAACGCCATTTATTAGCGAAGATAAAGTTTACAGCTTTGGTCGCAGCGGTGATCTGGTGTGCTGGCAACTGGAAGACGGTAAACTCCTTTGGCGGAAAAATGTAAAGGATGCCGGTGGTTCTGAACCTTCATGGGGCTATTCTACCACACCACTTGTTTTGGATAATATGGTAATTGTTCAGGGCGGCGGTTCTGCTCAGGTTATTGCTTACGATAAACTAACGGGTGATTTACTTTGGAAATCAATGGAAGGTGAAGCAGGTTATTCAGCTGCAATCACAATGAATCTGGATAATGAAATTAAGCTCTTAATTTATCAGGGTACAGGACTTTCATGCCTGAATCCATCCGATGGGAAAGTGCTTTGGACTGTTCCATGGCCTACAGAATATGGAGTAAATGCTACTACACCAATCGTATCCGACGATATTATTTTTCATACTTCGGGTTACAAAATGGGTTGTGAAGCGCTTAAAGTTACCCAAAACGGATATTCAATACTTTGGAAAAACAATGTGATGGAGGCTCAGCATTCAGACCCGATCCTGATCAATGGATATATTTATGGCTATTCCGGCGAAAGTGCCCGGAATAATGGCCAGTTCAAATGCATCGAATTGTCAACCGGTAAAGAAATGTGGAGTACCGGTCAGATTGGCCAGGGTACAACAACTTTTGTCGATGGTCATTTGATTTGCCTGGATATTAAAGGAAACTTATTTCTGATCAAGCCAGATCCTTCAGGATTTAAAAAAGTTGGGCAGATCAAGCCGGCCATCAGGAATGTAAAAAATCCGGCATGGACTGTTCCGGTAGTTGCCAATGGGAAATTATACCTCCGCTATCTTCAGCAGCTTGTTTGCTATAAGCTGTAGGTTATCCAGGACTCACTTTTCATCCATTCAAGGCATTCTATTCGTCTTTCCCCTTCAGCTTGATCGATTTTTTAAGGACGACTTTGGGTTTTACTTTGGCTATCTTTTCGTTCTCCGGAACAGGTTTTGGCTCTTCTCTGGCAGGTCCGCGCATGGAAATGATCAATCCATTCAGAAAATTCCGGAGAAGCTGGTCGCCGCATTCCTTGTAATTTGGGTGGTCTTCAGTTCGGAACAACGCATTGACCTCACTCTTGGTGACCTTAAAATCAACCAGCATTAAAATTTCAATGATGTCTTCGTCACGGAGTTTCAGGGCAACTCGCAGTTTTTTGAGAATATCGTTGTTGGTCATTGTAATAATGTTTGAGTAATCAATTAGATGGATCAAAGAAACAAAAAACTTCAAAAGGGTACTATCGGTTTCATAGGAAAAATGAAGTATAGCGACACTCTAACTGTACCTCTGCTATAATATTTTTTAATTACTTTGCACGTACTAAATTAAATCATCAATCATGAAGAAATTTCTTTCCTATATCCTGACTCCTCTCTTTTGGTTATCCTTTGGATTCCTGTTAGTTCTGTTTCATCCGATTCAGGTAGTAACGAGATGGATCTGGGGTTATCCGGTAAGAAAAAAGGTTGTCGATGTCATGAATTTTGGGATTCTATACAGTTTGTGGATATTAGGTACCAAAATCACTTTTCGCGGACTCGAAAAAATACCTCAAAACCGGCCACTTATAATCGTGGCCAATCATCAAACTACCCTTGATATTCCTGCAATAATCATTGCATTCAGGAAAAACCATCCAAAGTTCATATCGAAAATCGAACTGGGGAAAGGCATTCCAAGCATTTCGTACAACCTGCGTCATGGCGGATCGGTGCTGATCGACCGGAAGAACAAGTCTCAGTCTGTCAAAGATATTTTGATGCTCGGCAAACACATCGAAAAAAATAATTATTCGGCGTGTATTTTTCCTGAAGGGACCCGCACCAAAGACGGGAAAGTTCACACCTTCATGCCCGCCGGAATTGCTTCTTTAATCAGAACCTCTCCTTCTGCAATTTTAGTACCACTAGCCATTGATGGTAGTTACGAATTGATGAAACACGGTTCTTTTCCAATGTCCTTGGGAGTCCACCTCAAGCTTACCGTACTCGATCCCATCGATCCGAAAGGAAGGGATATCGATGAACTCACCCAACAGATTGAAGATATGATTAGGAAAGAAATTGAAAGCCCCAGCCCGGAAGCCTGAAACCCCTATCCAACCTTACCCCAAAAGAGAAAGAAAGCCTCATCCCCAGCCCTTCTCCAAAGGAGAAGGGAGGCAGGGCAATGAAGATTCAGGAAGTTTTAGATATTTTTAAGATCAGATGACAAAACATAAACCTCCGAAAGTCGGTTCCTTTCCCCCTCTTGTGGAGGGGGTAGGGGGAGGCTGTCTTTTTACTTCCAAACCGGCAATCTTCCCGGAGTCCATGGAGCATCTATTTTATTCAGGGCTGTTTCAAGCGCTGGGATATCCTTTTCAACCAGTTGTTTCAACTCGTTCAGAACCGGAGGAAATTCTTCTTCCAGAATCTGGAGACCAGCTTTTTCAGAAGCTGTGATGGCCGAAGTTGAACCATAATGTACATAAGCAAGATTGCTCAAACGGTCCATGATCGGAACCTGTGCAGGCGGAATTTCTTCTGAACTGGCTTTGGCTTTGACGCCTTCCATTTTAAACTTGAGTTCATCGAGTTGGTCGGCCAGTTTCCGGGCAACATCCATCAGTTTCTGGTCAGCTTCCGGAGCTGCATAGATGGCTTGTTTGATGGTTTCGACTTTCGAGATCAGTTCGTCGGTCAGCTGATTGGAACCATTGATCGCCGCTGACAATTTGGAAACTTTCCGGCCAAAAGCCACGACTTCCTGGTAATCGGAAGCTGGCAATGTTTCCAGATTGAGCTTTTTACAGGTAAATTCAACTGGCGCAACCAGTTCTTTTTCCTGACCTTCGAACCATAAACTCATGCCGACTTTATATTTTCCGGGCATGGCCAGAATGCTTCCTTTCGATTCCTTGACCGGATCGAACTTGCTGCCCTGAGGCGCACGTGTTGAAGCATAGCGCAAATCCCAGGTTATCCGGCTGATCCCTTTGGATGGAGCTTTGGTTAAACGGCGAATCGCATTTCCGGCCTCATCGGTGATGGTGAAAATCAGGTGCGTCAGTTCTTCGTTGGCTTCCAGCTGTAAATCGCGCCAGCTGGGCTGTGGAATGGGTTTCCCTTCCTTGAACAGTTTCTTTTCTGCTTCCTGACGGATTTCTTTCTTTGTCTTCGGAACTTCTTTCAGATAATAGGTAAATGTTGCTCCAAATTCAGGATTTTTAGCCAGGTAATAGGTACTTCCCTGGTTGCCTTTCGATGAAGTCTGAATGAACATACCGGCATCCTTTACCTTGAAAATATGGGCTTCGAGGCTTGCCAGTTCGTGCGAAAGCTCACGCAGCGCACTGTAATTATCCAGAACATAGAAACCACGGCCAAAAGTAGCCAGCACCAGATCCGATTCACGGGTTTGCAGGGCAATGTCGAATACCGGAATGGTAGGCAGGCCTGATTTCATCTGAACCCAGTTTTTACCGCCATCGATGGTAAAGAACAGACCAAACTCGGTACCGGCAAACAACAGGTTCGGCGCCAGGTAATCCTGTTCAATGCAATGAATGGTTCCGTTGGCAGGTAAATTTCCGGCGATTGATTCCCATGTTTTACCTTTATCAGCACTTTTCATCAGATAAGGTTTGAAATCGTCGCGCTGCAGGTTGTCGAAGGCAGCATAAACCACATTTTCGTCAAATCGGTCAGCTTTCAGGTCGCTGATATACGTGTATTCCGGAATTCCGGCGAAAGTTTTGGTTTGAATCCAGTTTTTACCGGCATCTTTAGTGGCTGAAATCACGCCATCATCGGTTCCGGCATAAATCAGATCTGCTTTGACTGGCGATTCGTCGAGCGAAACAATGGTTCCCCATTGCGAAGTCGATACATCTTTAACGACAGCCTCAGCGCTCCAGTATTTACCCATTACCGGGAAAGAGTTTCGGTCGGTCTGGGTGGTGAGGTCATCTGAAATAACCTGCCACGTATCGCCACGGTCGTCACTCCGGAAGACTTTATTAGCCGCACAATAAATGCGTTTCGCGTCATGGTTGCTCACGAAAAGCGGAGCGTTCCAGTTCCATTTGTAAGTCAGTTCACCTTTGGATTCGCGTGGCTTGATGCTGATTTCCTCACCGCTTTTACGGTCGAAACGGGCCATTCCGCCATATTGCGATTCGGTGTAAATGATGTTCGGATCGTTGGGGTCGGTATCAATCCAGAAGCCATCGCCGCCAACGGTTACAAACCATTCGTCGTTGGTCACGCCATCGTTCGAGGTGGTTTGCGAGGGGCCGCCCATGGAATTGTTGTCCTGGGTTCCTCCGTAAACATTGTAAAAAGGAAGTGCATTGTCCACATTGACGCGGTAGAACTGGGTTACCGGAAGGTTTTCCTTGAAATCGAAGTTTTTGCCGCCGTCCCACGATTCGTATAAACCGCCGTCACTGCCAATCATAAAGTGCTCGGTATCTTTTGGATCCACCCAAAAGGCATGGTCGTCAACGTGCCGTTTATTATTGCCAATCTGATTCCAGGTTTTACCTCCGTCAACCGTGAATTGACTCCGTGTTTCAGTCGAATATACTTTATCAACATCCTGCGGATCGCATACAATCTCGTTGTAATACTGGCCACTCGCGGTGTAATCGCTCATTTTATTCCAGCTCTCACCCTGGTCAGTAGAGCGAAAGAAACCGCCTTTACCGTACTGAGCCTCCATAATGAGGTACACCAGATTTGGATTTACAGGAGAAACAGCAATGCCCATTCCGCCAATGTCAACCTTCGGAAGGCCTTCCATGATTTTGCGCCAGTTTTTTCCGGCATCGGTCGATTTGTAAACAGCCGATTCAGGGCCTCCGCCAATTTTAGTGAAAATATGCCTTCGGCGTTGTTCCGAAGTGGCATACATGATATCAGGATTGGATGGGTCGATCACCACGTTGTTGATACCGGTATTTTCGCTCACGTTCAGCACTTTTTCCCAGGACATGCCACCATCGGCAGATTTATACAATCCACGGTCGCCGCCCGATCCCCAAACCGAACCTTCGCAGGCCACAAATACCGTGTTCGAGTTTCGCGGATCGATCACGATGCCCCCAATCTGGCGGCTTTCTTTCAATCCCATATTTTTAAACGATTTTCCGCCATCGACCGACTTGTAAACACCGTCGCCGTAACCCAAACAACGCTGGTGGTTGTTTTCGCCGGTTCCGACCCACACCACGTTCGGGTTGTTCGGGTCAAGTTTCACCACACCAATCGAATAGGCTCCGTATTTGTCGAAAATAGGCTCCCAGGTTGTGCCGTTGTTGGTGGTTTTCCAGACATTTCCGCTGGCAACAGCCACGTAATACTCCTTTGTGTTTTTCGGGTTAACTGCCAGATCGGCAATCCGGCCACTTGCCCAGGCCGGGCCAATACTTCTGAATTTCAAACCATCAACCAACGAAGTGGAAATGATGGTGTCGCCTTTGGCTTTCTCCTTGGTTTTGTCTTTTTCATCGTTTTTGGCCGAAACCGAAAAGCTCAAAAGAACAAAGGCTGCGATAAGGAAAGGAATGATTTTCATGCGGATAAAGATTTATAGTTGAATTTAGATTCGTCAGCATACAAATGGTCAAGATAGGAGTGATTCACTCAAAGATACATGATAAATTTCAGGAAAAATATTCAGGATAGAACTTGAAAATTCGCTTTTATGAATTTTAATTGAATATGAAAAATAGGTTTGTTTGTTAGTAATTTAGTATAAGAAATTACTTAAATTAGGGCATCGAAAATACCAAAACGAAAAGTTACAGAAGCATATATTCAACTCCAAAATCAGGAAGATGAAAATTACACTCATTCTGTTCGCTGTTTTTATTCTTTCACTATTTTTCCTTCAATCAGCCCAATCTCAGGATGAAAAGGCAACCCACGCCTTTAAAATTGTTGGGAAGACCAAAATGCCAGTCGTCATCGGATTACCAATTCAAAAAGCCGTTGAATACGATCCAGCCAGTCCTGACCATCTGATCATCTTCCTTTCCAACAAAGAAGGGGTGATTACCTCCAAAAAACAATTCTTGTTTAAAGGCAAGAAATTTGACCTGAGTAGAGAAAGTCAGTACATTTTCGAAAGGGAATTAATCCGGGATGGCACCCATACGATGTATCGGCAAGATGGTTCAATGGAGAAGGAACTGATTTATAAAGAAGGAATTCTTCTGAAGGAAACCGGTTATTATCCGGACGGGAAAAAGCAGTTTTTATTTTCCGGAGATGAAAGGATACTCCATGGAGAATATAAAATGTGGCATGCGAATGGTCAACTGAGTTATTCCGGAAACTATAAAAACAATCTTAAGGATGGCGAATTTCAGTTGTTTGACGAATCAGGAGCAACGATCAAAAAAGGTACTTATCAGGAAGGGAAACTCGTTTCAGGAGAGGCTGTGATCCATGAGATGATCTATGACCATCCGGATATACCTGCCAAATTTGTCTTCGGTGAAGAAGCATTTGATGAATATTTGAAAAAGGGTTCAGCGGAAGTTGTAGGATTAGAAAAAATATCCAAAGAAAAGAGGATTGACCTTAAACTTCAGATTGATCAAACCGGACAAGTTACGAAAGTGGAAAGTCTGTCGGATTTACTCCCGAATGAACTGGAAATACTCAATGCAATTTTCAAAGAAATGCCTGAATTTACTCCTGCTACGGTAGAAAATATCCCGGTAATCAGTTTTCTGAATTTAAATCTAATTCTTTCAGGCCAGGGATTAAGGAGAAATATTAATAATCAGGTCTTTGTTAATCCTGAAGAAATGCCTGTATTTCCGGGCGGCAAGGAAGCGCTACTAACATTTATTTCCTCCAATATCAGATATCCTCGTGAAGCTCAGGAGAAAAAAATCCAGGGAAAAGTTTTTGTAACCTATATCGTTAATGAAGATGGAACTATTTCCGATGTAAGAGTAGTGCGTGGAGTTGAAATGCATTTAGATGCCGAAGCTGTCAGGGTCGTTAAAAGCATGCCCAAATATATTCCGGGGCGCCAGGATGGAAAGCCTGTCAAAGCCAGTTATACGATGCCAATAAATTTCATTTTACAGTAATTATCGATCAGAAAATATTGCAAGCTCTTTTTATTTCCCGTCCATCATATTTGCCCCAACAAATTGCCTGATCCAATCAATCGATCCGTAATCTTTTTGCATTTTAGCCTGGAAAGCTTTGGCCTCGGCAGTCTGGTTGGTTTCGTACAGGCCTTTCAGGATAAATGCCCTAAGCAGCAAATGTTGCCAGCTGCATTTCAGGTTATTTCGGGCTTCCATCAGTTTTAAAGCCTTCAGATAACTGGCCAGCGCTTCCTTTTTGTCGCCGCCAAAGGCCGCAGGACGATACATCAGCGAATTGCCTTTTTCAATGTAACCCATCGGTTCGGCCGGATCGAGTTCGATCGCTCTGGCGACATGATACATACTTTTCGGTCCAAGGAACGGAGCCTTGTAAAACGCCATCGCAATTTTATATCCGTACAGAGCGCCAGCCAGACTATGAAGCCGGGCATCATCAGGGTGGACTTCTAACAGTTTATCCAGGTAAATATCTGCTTTGTTGACGTAAATTCTGGCCAGATCTTTATTTTTCGCTCCGATGTGGTAACCCACCAGGCCATACATGGCTTTCACCATTTCGGTTTGCCAGGCCAGATTGGCCGGTTTTGCCTTTTCCATTTCAGCAATCAATCCAGGCCATGAAGCCATCTGGCCGACTTTGTAACTTTCAAAAAAAGCACACTGGTAATATGCAAGGTCTTTTTTCTGCGCGGTTGCCACCAAAATCGGAAAAAGCATCAAAACGATCAGTCCTGCAATCTTATTTTTCGTCCCTTCCATTCGGTATCTTTTTTAATTCGCCGGTAAACATTGTAGAAAACGATGGCGGTAAAACTAATCATCTGCAACGGATGCAGCAATACCGACCAGATATAGTTTTGACGACTGGCTCCTGCCACAAATAAACGGTTGGCGATAACCAATGCAGCAAATAGTCCCAGAAAATTCAATCCTAAAACTGACCAAACAATTACCGGACCTGAAAAAATCAGGAACCAATAGCCAATCATTACGGCACGTTGGCCTCCGAAATACTCGTGCATATTGCGCGAAAATCCGACGACAGCCTCATCCAGGTGACGATACATGCGGCAAAAGATATCGTTGTTTCCCAGCAAAACAGCCATTTTCAACCCTTCAGCTTTGATCATTCGGGCCAAACGGATGTCTTCCACATGCTGATTCCTGACTTTCGAGTGCCACTGATGTTTACAGTAATTTTCAGTTTCGAACATCATGAATTGCCCGTTGGCCGCAGATAACGAGGGGAATCTGGTTTTCCGCACCAAAATCATCGGCAGTAAACTTTGCAGGATCCAGTTCATCACTGGCACAGTCATTTTTTCGGCGGGCAACTCCATTCGCTGCTGTGGAAAAACCGATAAAAGCGACAATTTCTTTTCCTGAAAGAACGCCACAACTTTCGTAATTGCATCCGGACTCAATTCCACATCGGCATCCAGAAAAAACAGGTATTCACCTGTTGCCTTCTGCGCCAACTGATGACAGGCCAGATTTTTTCCCAGCCAATCCTCCGGAAGTTTCTCTCCTAAAAACCAGTGAATCCGTTCATCTTCTGCGGAAAACCAATTCAGGATTTCTTCAGTATTGTCCGACGAATGGTCATTGCAAACAATCACTTCAAAATCGGGATAATCCAGTTTTTGAAGACAACTCAGCAAACGTCCAATTGTCGCTTCTTCATTCCGTGCCGGAATCAGCAGCGATATTTTTGGAAAAGAAATTGGTTTTTCATCAGGAAGATGCAATCCAGATACGAGGTTCACCAGCGAAATGATCGTCCGGAGCGCCAGAAAAAACAGTATGAATACTGCCAGAATTTCCATTATTCAGTTTGTTTTGAGATGCAGGATTGGTAAAACAAATGGTAGGCCTTTTCAATGGCTTCAGCCGTCCGGTCTCCGGAATATTTTTTCAGGTATATGCGAATTTCGGGTCGGGCCTGGCTGAAATGATCGACCAAAACAACTGCCAGTGCAATGATGGAATGATTGTCCCGGTTCCCGGCTATTCGCACAAATCCTCGCTGAAAGTCAAAATTCTGCCGGTGATGCGAGATGATTTCACCGGAAGGATAAATGGTGACCACGTTTCCGGGATCTTGCAGCAGTTCGTTGGCATAGTTGAGCGACTCAATCAGATCGCGGCTGTTTTTGCGTACCGAAAACACCCCGCAACGGGTCAAAAACATCCGTTTGGCAAGTTGGTCCTCCAGCATCATCACATGGAATTTACGCCTGAATATTTTATTGCACAGGTACATCGACCAGTAGCCATCGTAATAGCTGAAATGGTTTTGCAGCAGAAGAACTGACTCACCTTCCGTAAAAATATCATCGGTAATGACGCTGATCTGGCGGAAGTGAATTTTTTGAAGCACCCTGAAGTAGGAACTGTAAAACCATAGTAAACGACTGTTATATCTGTCTTTAATCATTATAAGTTGAAATTATCACAAATTCCAAAGTGGTGTTCGGGTTAAAAGGTTCAATGCCATAAAGAAAACCAGTTGCATGGCAAACAGAACTCCTGCAATCCGGTTGTTCATTTCAACTTTCAGGATTCGGATCATCAGGAATAAAAATCCGGAAATCAGAAACCAGTCGGTGTAATTTTTAAGTGGAATTGTATCATTTGCCCAGATCCACATTCCGGTATTCGTAGCAACTGGCTCCATCAGCCAATCAAAGATAACCATTACCGAAGCGCCAATCAGCGGGAAATACCAGGTGTTGCGAATGTTCTTTGCCAGTGAAGCAATGCAGTAAATTAAAACCAGCCAGTTGAGCCCGATGATCAGTGGCGTATTCCAAAGCTTGAATCCAAGCAAATCTCCATATTTATAGAATCCAAAAAGGGTCTGGGTATTTACGCCTATCAGTTCTGCAAGGAAACCAACTACCGCGATACCGGCAAAAACGAGCCAGCTTTTCAGGTTTTTGGGTTCGTGAAAATACAATAGCAGAATAGCGGCTACAATCATTCCGAAGGGAGTCAGTCCCTGAAAAAGCGGACGAATAGGCTGAATCAGGAACCCGGCAATCCCAACCAGGTACCACACAACCACGATAATTTTGGCGACACGATCATTCAACTGAAGCTTCATTTCCTCTCTTTTAATTGTTGTTCTTTGACCAATCCGTCAACAATCCGGGCCGACGACAAACATAGCGGAATTCCGCCTCCGGGATGCACGCTTCCTCCCACGAAATACAAACCGCTGATATCGCTCCGGAAGTTGGCGTGCCGGTTAAACGAGGCATAACGACTGTTTGAGCTGCTTCCATAAATAGAACCGTTTACCGAACCGGTTTGTTTACAGATTTCAGGTGGAGACAGGATTTCCTCGCTGATGATACTGCCCGACAATTTCTTACCCAGCATCCGTTCCAGTTTTTCCAGAATATTCTGTCGTGACTGTTCGATCAGCTTATCCCAGTTTTGGCCAACGTCTGAAGGAGCATTGATCATCACAAACCAGTTTTCGCACCCTTCCGGTGCATCATTTTTGTTGTATTTGCTGCTGCTGTAAATGTAAACCGTCGGATCGTTGTAAAAGTCTTTTGTCTGGAACAAATGACTAAATTCTTCCTCGTACGCGGCGCTGAAGAAGATATTGTGAATGTCAAGTTCCGAAAAAGTTCCTTTCATTCCCCAGTAAAAAATGAGGGCCGACGACGACCGTTCTTCTTTGGTGATTTTTGCCAATCGTTTTTTATCAGGTAAAAGAGTTGAATAAAAATGGTGAATATCCACATCGCTGACCACTATTTTCGCAGGCACAAATCCGGAATCGAGCCAGACGCCGGTAACCTTGCCATTGTCTGTTTCAACTTTGCGGACAGGCTGGTTAAAATGAAATTCCACATCGAGCCGCAAAGCCTGATGTACCAGCGCTTCGGTGATCCGGAACATACCGTCAACCGGGATAAATGCTCCCAGGTTGTGTTCCAAATGCGAAATAACACTCAGCGTGGCAGGAGTTTGATATGGGTCGCTGCCATTGTAGGTAGCATACCGGTCGAACAACTGAACCAGCCTTTTTTCGCCCAATTCGTGGGTATTAAATTCGTGCAGGCTGCTGAAAGCCTGAAGTTTTCGATAATTCAACAGCGTTTTTAGAGATTTCAGGTTCATCAGGTTTTTCAGGCGGTGAAACGAACCGAAAATAAACAGATCGGCTGTCAATTCAAAAACTTTGGCTGCCTTCTGAAGATAGTTCGTTACTTTAATGGCCGGAACGTTCAGCTTTTTCTCAATTTCAGCCGACAACTTCTGAATATCATTGTAAGCCAAAATCCGGGTGCCATCCGGATAAAAATAGTTGGTAATCAGTTCGAGCTTTTGGACCGGAAACCGAAGGTCCTCATCAAGTAATTCGAGCGCCAATTCTGGTAAAGTAAGCAATGACGGTCCGGCATCAAATCGGAATCCATCGAAATTCCGCTCCGAAACCTTGCCGCCTGCACTGGCTGCAGCCTCATACACCGCCACACGAATTCCCTGACGTGCCAGCCTGATTGCCATTGCAAGTCCGCCAATTCCTGAACCTATAATAATTGCACGTGTCATAGTCCATTAAATTTATGCAAAACAACAAGCTTTCCAAAAATAATTTCGTAATTTACTAAAACATTTTACGTTTATTTTGTTTGGGTCTAAAATGGGTAAATTAAACAAATGCCAAAGAAGGTTTTAGTAATCGGTACAGGTTTGGGAGGATTGACAACAGCTCTGCGCTTATCAAGCAGAGGTTACCAGGTGGAAATGGTCGAAAAATACCATCGGGCAGGGGGCAGACTCAACCTGCTCGAAAAGGACGGGTTCAAATTCGATATGGCCCCGACCTTTTTCAGCATGAGTTACGAATTTCAGGAATTAATTAAGGATTGTAACATCAAGATGCCCTTCGAATTTATAGAACTTGATCCGTTGTACTCGGTTCACTTCGAAGGCGACCAAAGAAGCTATCTGATTTATAAAGATTTAAAGAAACTTGCACTCGAATTTCAGGATGTTGAACCCGATTTTGAGAAGAAGATTCAAAAGTTTCTGAAGGCTGCCGGGCAAATGTTTCACGACACCGAGAACATTGTGATTCAGCGCAATTTCGATTCACTGGCTCATTACCTGCTGAAACTGACTACTGTTCCGATCAAACACGCCCCCAAAATGTTCTATTCGATGTGGAGCGAAATGGAACGCAATTTCGAATCGTTTGAGGTGAAAGTGATCTTTTCGCTGGTTGGGTTTTTTCTCGGAGCCACTCCGTTCGACACGCCAGCTGTTTACACTTTGCTGAATTACACGGAGTTGGTTCATGATGGGTATTATAACGTGAAAGGCGGGATGTACAAAATCGTGGAAGGAATTCTTCCGGAGTTGGAAAAACGGGGAGTAAAAATCCATTACAACACCGAAATCACCAGTTTTTCAAACATAAATGGGAAGATTTCATCGTTTACCGACAGCAACGGAAAAAGATGGACTGCTGATCAGTTTGTGGTCAACGCCGATGCCGCCGGATTCCGTGGATCAATCATGAAGCGGCCCGCGTTTTCAACAGAAAAGCTTGATCAAAAAAAATGGACTCTGGCGCCGCTGACCATATACCTGGGATTGGACACCAAGGTTCCCAACATGTATCATCACAATTATTTCCTGAGAAGAAATTTTAAGGAATACGCCGGAAAGATTTTTAAAAACAAAATAAAGCTCGATAAACCGTATTATTACGTGAATATTCAGTCGATGCACAACCCGGATTATGCTCCTCCCGGAAAAGAATGTATCTTTATACTTTGCCCGGTGCCTGACTTACGCTACAAACCGGACTGGAGCGACGATCAGGAAATTGCCGACAGCATTATTCAGGATTTGAGTGAACGGACTGGTTTCGATTTTCATCAGCATACTGAAACCAGGGTTGTTTTAAATCCGGGGCACTGGGAGAAAATGTTTGGTTTGTACCGGGGTAGCGGCCTCGGACTGGCTCACGACCTGAATCAGGTGGGAGGTTTCAGGCCAAAAAACAAGGATGAGAAATTCAATAATTTATACTATGTTGGCGCGTCAACGGTCCCGGGAACCGGACTGCCGATGACCGTCATCAGTTCACGATTGGTAACCGAAAGAATACTGAAAGACAATGGAATTGTACCGAAAAAACAACCTCGATTGCAGTAAAATAACGACCCGCAATTACAGCACTTCCTTTTCGCTGGGAGTGCGTGTGCTGAGTCCTAAATACCGCGAAGGAATTTACAGCATCTACGGTTTTGTCCGTTATGCCGACGAAATTGTGGATACTTTTTTTGAGCAGGATCAAGCTGCCATTTTCAACGAATTCAGGCAGGAAACCTTTAAGGCCATCGACCGTGGATTCAGCATCAACCCGATACTGGACAGTTTCCAGATGGCAGTCAGGAAATACAATATCGATCGTGAACTGGTGGATGCATTTCTCATGAGCATGGAAATGGACCTGACGCATGATGTGTATTCACCTGAACTGCTGAAAACCTATATTTATGGCGCGGCCGAAGTGGTTGGATTGATGTGTCTTCGTGTTTTCTATTTCAACGAACCTGAAAAATATGACGGGCTGGTTATTCCTGCTCGTAAACTGGGCGAGGCTTTCCAAAAGGTGAATTTTTTACGCGATGTTCAGGAAGATTTCAATAAAAAAGGCCGCAAATATTTTAAAAACATAGATTTTGACCATTTCACAGAGGAGACTAAAAAACAACTCGAAGCCGAAATCGAAAAAGACTTTCAGGAATCGATGGAGGGAATCCGGCAATTGAAGAAACAAGTCAGGCTGGGCGTTTACCTGGCCTACACCTATTACATGCATCTGCTGAAAGAAATCAAAAAAGCCCGTCCGGAGGAAATCCTAAAAAAAAGATACCGACTGAACAACACCAAAAAGAGCTATCTGCTCGTAAATGCCTACGTGAAGAATGTGCTGAACCTGATGTGAAAATATATTACAAATCAGACCATTACCAAAAATACAAATCTCAAGTATCTGATTGTGTGATGATTAATTATTAAACTTGCATATTAGAAAATGATATTCTAAAATGCAAGTTTATATCCAACGTTTGGTCAAATCACTGATAATGGAATACATGCAATTGTTCCCGGTGGTTGCAATTCATCCGGTGAGTATTTATCTGTAGGGAAATCACTCAAAATTCACCTTAGGCAAACTCTCCACAATCTCCACTGTTTGCACACTCACGTTGAAAATGCTCAAAAGTAAATCCAAAATATAGCTTGGCTTGCCAACTTCATTGGCTTACTAGGCTTGGTCGTTGCTCATTAATTTTTTCTTTTTTTCTTTCAATTTCAACTGTATTTTCGTACTCATTATCAATATCTTCTTTGGTAAATCGATATATTTTAGGTGGTTTAAATTCTAATCCAAATTTTTGGTATTCAACTTTCATTATCGGCGTATCTTTATTAAAAATAACTATTGCTTCTTTAATACTTTGGACATTGGGATAATTAGAAACCAAATTAATGGCCTTTCTCAGATAATCACTTAGTTCTATTCCATAATCTGACTTTGCATTTTCTAAGAACCAAGTTACATCTTCATGATTGTTAATCACTATTTCCCTTTTTACTCTATAATATGGGTCAACGATTTTCTCACTATATAATTCATATTTTCTGGGAAGTAAACACATCTGAAAATATTGTATGCTCCGTCCTTGTAGTGTTTCGAAAATCCGTTCCTTTTCTTTGTCATCCATTCTTATACCAAAGTAGATACTTCTTACAGCTTTGTGCTCATAGTCTTGTAAACCAGAGTTGTCATATAACAAACGAAACTCATTCTCATACTTCCAATACTTGCTTTTGAATCCAGTAAAATGCCTGATAACTTCATTATCCTTACCTAAGAATAATTTTGGTTTAAAGACTGGTATCTTATCTGAATAGTTTACCCAGAATGTATTAACCTCGTTGTTATACTGAGTCAAAACATCAAGATCATACTCAATACAAAAACCCTTATGGCTATTGGCATAATGCGACCAGAGCAAAAGGTTTAATGGTTCTTTTGAAACGGACAATGAAAATATACCAGCTTTTAAGATTCTATCTTTGAATATCTCAAATTCCGATTTTATTTTTTCAATTGAGATTCCTTTTTTTCGCTCAATGTATTCCAATAACTGAATAAACGATATGTCATCGGTTAGCATTTCGCAAGGATCATTTAGAAGTTCCTTATTTGGAACAAATATTTGGCAGTTTTTCAAATCATTCAACTCACGATCAAATGAAACATTTCCTCTATATCTAAAAGCTTTTGAAACATTTGTTTTATTCGGATGCCACCATTTTCTGCCAAACATATTAATAAACTCTTAAATTCTTCATATTGCATTAATTACCACTCCAAGGATTTCTTGCTCGCTTTGTCCTGTTCTTTGTACATCATCAAGATAGTGGCGTAATTACACATCCCAATATCACAACAATCTTTAATTACATCTTTCAACAATGAGGTATTCGTAATCTTTATCAGTTCTTTAAACGCATTAAGGTTTTCTTGCTCCATCATTCTTAAAGTTGAAGGGTCATCCATTCCAATAGCGGCACAGTCGTCTTTTACTTGTTTCTTAATAAAAGAGATAACCTTCTGCTTATTCAATTCATTATCAACGAAGGATATGGGATTCACAAATGATTGTGCGAACAAATTAGATGTGAATAGAATTACACCTATAACTAAAAATATATTTTTCATCGTCGTGTTTTTTTATTCAAACATTGCATCTCTTAGTTAATAGTATTCAAACACACGTTCAGTAACGGATTCCAGTTTGCCATCTTTGAATTCAGCTTTTTTTATCCAATTACCAGTTTTGTCATATTCATCATATTTGTAGGTCGTTATAGAGCCTATATTTCCTGATGAATAATACCAGATCTTTTCGATCATGTTACCCTTTTCATCATACTTGTAAGTATATTTCCAGCCAGAACCTGCACCTGGTGTCTTGTATATTGAGAAGTTAACATACGTCTCCTCTATTTTATAACCTTTTTTATCAAACTTATAAGTTTGTTTTGCAATTAAACTACCATCTGATCTATAAATGTTTCCCTCTATTTGGTTTCCCATTTCATCGTATTCATGAATTGATTTGTAATCTAAACTACCATCTTCGTTGTAAGAATTTAGCTCGATTAAATTGTGCATATCATCATATACCAACTTCCATCTGGCATCATCAGAAGCTTTATTGTAAATACGCATTCCCTTTCTGTCAAATTTGTAAATGAATTGAGATAATAAACTATCTTTTTGAATTTCTCCAAATTTTTCTACACCGGTATATTTCGATTCTGTTATTTTGCTTACTCTACCCCGTATATTCTCTTTGGTCAGATCGTTTTTTGCTTTTTTGCCAGAACAAGCAGATAGAAATAGAACCGTAATAAATAGTGTCAGTTTAAAGATTTTCATAACGTTTGGTTTTTTGATATTTTGCCTAAAGTTAAACTAATAATAAAATTATTAATAATTAATCCATTATAAACTTCAATATCAGTTAAGAGAATACTTGCTATTGAGCCTTTACCATAAGTTCCGTTTTTATAAGTTCCGTTTTTTAATTTGGTTTTAACTGTATTGCCCTTAAAATTTAACTCTTTTCGAGAGTTTGTCCTTTTTACTATTGGCTGTGATTCTGAATTATCAGGACTACCTCCAAAGAGATGCACCGGCCCACTTTTGCAATAAGGTAAAATGTATTCTGTTAGTGAAATTAATTGATTAGAAAGGAACGAGCCTTTTCTTTTTTTAAACCAAACAATCTCACCAATAAAATTAGTTTCACCAAAGACTTCATCACAAAGTAGTTTTAATGGGGCCTGTTCATTATCGTCAATACTTATAAAAATTACCCCTTTTTCACTCAACAATCGTTTCGCAATTCGCAGTTGTTTATCCATAAACGAGAGCCATTTGCTGTGGCGGAAACTGTCTTCTTTATCAACAAAGCTGTCGTTGTATTTAAAATCTTTGTTACCAGTGTTGTAAGGTGGGTCAATGTAAATAACATCAATCTTGCCTTCATGTGTAAAAGTAAGAGCGGTAAGAGCGTGGAGGTTGTCGCCTTCGATAAGGATATGGTTGGGTGCGGAAACATTGTCTGAACTTTGATTTATTTGATTTATCTGATTTTCCTGATTTTCCTGATTACCCTGATTTTCTGCTTCTTCGAATAATGAAGGCTGCAACGGTTTTGATTTTTTTGAATCCTGAGAATCCTTTAATCCAATAAATCCTGGTTCAGACTTTATTCGGCGTTCCACCACTTCGCGCAACACGGGCAGTTGGGTGCGTCGCTGTTCTTCCGCATCTTCGGGTTTGTCTTCCCACACGAGGCCGTATTTCTTTTTGGTGT